>JAWLFT010000145.1:0-3671 GCA_041685435.1 Roseovarius sp. | reverse complement strand
CGAGGCGCGACGCGCCGGCGCCGACGTCGATGAAAGCCTCGCCCGGCTCAAGATAGGCTCGCACGAGATCCAGCGAGAGCGAGGGCGTCGCCTCGAACCACGTCAGTTCGTCTTCGGCGCGCGCCTCATAGACGCCGTCCCAGTGTTTCCGCGCATCCGTCATCATCGCTGAAACCTCCTTTCAAGTCAGGCGATAGCGGGACACCTCAAAGCTGAACACCGGATCTGTTCTGCCGGTAACTTCAAGCGCCCCGGTATCGGCGAGCGAAGCCGACAGGATACCGCAAGTCGCGCCATGGTGGTTATCGGCGGAGCGTCCCGACAAATGGATCACGCCTGAATGCTACCCGGTCATGCCGCGTCGTAGCGATTGAACACCTCGGTACTGCCATCCCGGCGGATGAGGAAAACATCATATGCCTCACGGCGGCTTTCCGGTCCCATGCCGGGCGATCCGTAGGGCATGTCAGGCACGGCGAGGCCGACAGCCTCGGGGCGCGCGGCGAGCAGGCGGTGGATATCGGCGACCGGAACATGTCCTTCGACCATGTAGCCGTCGACCTTCGCCGTATGGCACGAGCTCATCGCCTGGGGAATTCCGCTTTCGGCCTTGAAGCGCATGAGAAGCGATCCGGCGCTGTCTTCTGTGGTGACGGAAAACCCGTCCCTTTCGAGGATCTCGATCCAGGCCGAGCAGCAGCCGCAATTGGGGTCCTTGAGCACATGGATCGCAGGGCCGCCCTGGGCTACGGCCTGCATGGGCGATGCTGCGAACAAAACGACGCCGCCGATCAGCAGATCGCGGCGTGTGAGGGGCGCGTGTGTCATGTCGTTTTCCTTTCGAGGTTGGAACGTGAAGAGGGCGCGCACGGCCCGTGCGTGTCAGAGATCGACCCGCCTGAGCCGCAGGGCGTTGGTGATGACCGAGACCGAGGACAGGCTCATCGCGGCCGCCGCGATCATCGGCGACAGCAAGATCCCCAGAAAGGGGTAGAGCACACCGGCGGCAATGGGAACGCCGGCCGCATTGTAGGCGAAGGCGAAGAACAGGTTCTGCCGGATGTTGCGCAGCGTGGCCGTGGCGAGCTTGCGCGCCCGCACGAGGCCCACGAGATCGCCTTTCAGCAGGGTGATCCCCGCGCTTTCCACCGCGACATCGGCGCCGGTGCTCATGGCGATGCCGACATCGGCGGCGGCCAGCGCGGGGGCGTCGTTGACCCCATCACCGGCCATCGCCACCGAGGCACCCTTGCCGCGCAGATCCTCGACCAGTTTCTGCTTGTCTTGCGGAAGAACGCCCGCGCGCACCTCGTCGATGCCAAGCTTGCGCGCGACCGCCTCGGCGGTGCGCTGATTGTCGCCCGTCGCCATGATGATGGTCAGACCAAGCGCGTGCAACTCAGCGATCGCCCCTTCGGTGCTGTCCTTGATCGGGTCCGCGACGGCGACGATGCCGGCCAGCGTGCCGTCCACGGCGACATACATCGCGGTCTTGCCCTCGGACCGGAGCGCATCTGCGGCGTCGTCGGAGGTCTCGGTCCCGACACCGAGCTCTTCCATCATCGCCGCATTGCCGAGCGCGACCTTGCGCCCGTCCACGGTGCCGCGCACGCCCTTGCCGGTCACCGCCTCGAAATCCTCGGCGCTTTCGGGTGACAGGCCGCGATCCTTCGCCCCGGCGATGATCGCCTCGGCCAACGGATGCTCGGACCCCTTCTCCAGTGCTGCGGCAAGGCGCAGGACCTCATCCTCGTCATGTCCGTTTTCGGCCACCACATCGGTCAGCCGCGGCTTGCCTTCGGTCAGCGTGCCGGTCTTGTCGACGATCACGGTATCGACGCGGGCCATGCGCTCCAGCGCCTCGGCATCCTTGATCAGCACACCCGCCTGCGCGCCGCGGCCCGCGGCGGTGGTGATCGAGATCGGCGTGGCAAGCCCCAGGGCGCAGGGGCAGGCGATGATCAGCACCGACACCGCCGAAGCGATGGCGTAGGCCAGCGCCGGATCGGGGCCGACGACCAGCCAGGTAACGAAGGCGATGATCGCCACGGCGACGACGCTCGGCACGAACACCGCCGCCACCCGGTCGGCCAGCCCCTGGATCGGCGCGCGGGAGCGGCGCGCGCCCGCCACCATGTCGACGATCTGCGCCAGCACCGTGTCCGCCCCCACTTCGGTCGCGCGGATCGCAAGGGTGCCGTTCTTGTTGATCGTGCCGCCGGTCACGCGGTCACCCTCGACCTTTTCAATCGGCACCGGCTCGCCGGTGATCATGCTTTCGTCCAGCGACGATCGGCCCTCGACGACCTCGCCATCCACCGGCACGCTGTCGCCGGGGCGGACGCGCAGCAAGTCGCCTTCCACGATGTTTTCAAGCGGGGCGTCATATTCCGATCCGTCGGGCAGGATGCGGCGCGCGGTCTTGGGGGCGAGGTCCAGAAGCGCGCGGATCGCGTCGCCGGTGCGCTCGCGCGCGCGCAATTCCAGCACCTGCCCGACGAAGACCAGCGTGATGATCACCACCGCGGCCTCGTAATAGGTGCCGACGCCCTCGCCCATGCGGTACTGATCCGGGAACACGCCCGGCGCGAAGGTCGCCACCAGCGAATAGAGATAGGCCGCCCCGACGCCGAGCGAGATCAGCGTCCACATGTTGGGAGAGACGTTGCGGATCGAGTCCCAGCCTCGCTTGAAGAACGGCTGCGCCGCCCAGAGAACGATCGGCGTGGCGAGCACGAATTCGGCATAAACCGAAAGCTGGTGCCCCAGCCAGCCCCGCACATCGAGACCGACAAGCTCGCCCATGGTGATGATCATCAGCGGGACGGCCGCAGCCGCGCTGATCCACATGCGGCGGGTGAAATCCGTCAGTTCCTCGTTGGGCTCGTCCGATGGCACCATCGGCTCCAGCGCCATGCCGCATTTGGGACAGGAGCCCGGCTCGTCCCGCACGATCTCGGGATGCATGGGGCAGGTGTATTGCGCACCGGGCTGGGCGCGCTGCCCGGCCTTTTCGGCATTGCCGGAGGCGTAGAACCAGGGATCGGCGTCGAATTTCTCCTGACAGCCGTCAGAGCAGAAATAGAAGGTCTCGTCCCGGTAGTCGCGGGATCGCGCGCCTTCCTTGATCTCGACCTGCATGCCGCAGACCGGGTCGGTCGCGGTCTCGGCATCCGGGGCGGGGTGGTGATCGTCGTCGTGATGATGGGGTGACATTGGTGTATCCTGTCCTTTCATCTCCCATATGGGGTGTAGGGTCGTTGCAAGGTCAAGGGGCGGGCACCCGAGCATGCGTTGACGGCGATCGACGGGGCTATGAGACGGATCGCGGAAGCGCCGGCGTTGTCCGCCGCTTCCGCGACCGGCTTCACCTGATCTCGGTCACGGTCAGTTTGCCCTCGACCCGGTCGGCCACGAACTCGATCTCCTGCCCCTCGGACAGGCTGTCGATCATCGCGTCGTCGGCGCGGAAAACCATCGTCATCGCGGGCATGTCGAGCTTGGCCAGAGGGCCGTGCATGATGGTCACCTTGCCCGCCCCTGCATCGATCTTCTTGATCGTGCCGGTCGCATATTCGACCTCGGCCTGCGCCATGTTCTCGGCAACAGTGATCGGACCATGCATTCCGGATTCCATGTGACCGGGGATCAGGCACGCGAACTGGAATTTC
>JAWLFT010000144.1:0-3693 GCA_041685435.1 Roseovarius sp. | reverse complement strand
CTCCCGCTGGCCAGAAGAATTGAATCAGCAACTTACGCTTCGATCAAGCACGAGTTTTTCAACAAAGGGCGGGGAGCCGACTTTCGCTGCAAGTGCGAACGGAAAGGAACCTGCCGCGATTGCAGACCTTCATCCGCAGTCGGATACTCAATTTGTTGCCGCACTGCATGCTGAAGCTTCTCTCCAGAGGGGGCGGAATCGACACGCGGGACTTATCTTCGTGGCTCCTTGACCCGGTCTATTGGGCACACGGGTGCACACATCGGAATCTCAGCGTCCGCCTTTTCCAACCCTTTCGGATTTCTGAGCGACGAAGTGATCCAGATCAATGGCAGCGCGACGATTTTGACTACCATGTCAGGTCGCTGCCAAGGTTGGACCAGTCCGTATCGTATCAAAAGCGCGGCCTCTGTTCGGAGGGCACGTCAAGCGGCGGCCGGATGCGCACAGAATGGATGGAACGGCCATGGATAAGAACCAACAGTTCCACCTCTGGTATTTTCTCGCAGCCTTCATGATCCTGCTGCTGGTGCAGTCGTGGTTCTCGCAGGCCTCGGTCACCGAAAGGATTCCCTACAGCACCTTCCTCGAGCATCTCGAGGCGGATCGCATCGACGCGGTCACTGTGCGCGCCGAGCAGATCGAGGGGCAGTATCGCGACGCGATCAACGGCAATACCCATTTCGTCACCAACATCGTGCCCCCCGAGCTGACCGAACGGCTGGAGCAATCTCGTGCGGAGTTCGACGGAACGGTGGAGAACACGTTCCTGAGCACGGTCCTGTCATGGGCCGTGCCGATCCTGCTGATCTTCGCGCTCTGGAGTTTCCTGTTGCGCGGGATGATCGAGAAGCAGGGCATGGGCGGGATGATGAATGTCGGCAAATCCCGCGCCAAGGTCTATGTCGAGCGCGACACCGGCGTGACATTCGACGATGTGGCGGGCGTGGACGAGGCCAAGTCGGAGATCAAGGAAATCGTCGATTTCCTCAAGGAACCCGAAAAATACCGCCGCCTCGGCGCGCGCATACCCAAGGGCATCCTGCTGACCGGTCCGCCCGGCACCGGCAAGACGCTTTTTGCGCGCGCCATCGCGGGCGAGGCCGGGGTGCCGTTCTTTTCGATCTCGGGCAGCGAGTTCGTCGAGATGTTCGTCGGCGTCGGGGCCGCGCGGGTGCGCGACCTCTTCGATCAGGCGCGCAAGGCCGCGCCCTGCATCATCTTCATCGACGAGCTGGATGCGCTTGGCCGCCGCCGCGGCATCGGCGGCTACGGGGGTGGCAGCGACGAGAAGGAACAGACCCTCAACCAGCTTTTAGCCGAGCTTGACGGGTTCGACCCGCGCGAGCGGGTGGTGCTTCTGGCCGCGACCAACCGGCCCGAAATTCTCGATCCCGCACTGATGCGCGCCGGGCGGTTCGACCGGCAGGTGGTGGTCGATCGCCCCGACAAGATTGGCCGGGCGGCGATCCTGCGGGTGCATCTGCGCAAGATTCAGATCGAACCCGATCTCGACATCGATGCAGCGGCCGGGCTCACACCCGGTTTCACCGGGGCGGAACTGGCCAACCTGGTGAACGAGGCGGCGATCCGCGCGACCCGGCGCGGTGCCGGGCGCGTGGCAATGCAGGACATCACCTCAGCGCTGGAACGCGTCGTGGCGGGGATGGAGCGCAAGGGACATCTTCTGAACGCGCGCGAACGCGAAACCGTTGCCTGGCACGAGATGGGCCATGCCCTGGCGGCTGCGCGGCTGCCGGGGGCCGATCCGGTTCACAAGGTGTCGATCATTCCGCGTACTGTCGGTGCACTGGGATACACGCTGACCCGTCCCACCGAGGACCGTTTCGTGATCACCCGGTCCGAGCTGGAGAACCGCATGGTGATGCTGCTGGCGGGACGCGCGGCGGAACGGATCCGCTTTGACGAATGGTCCACCGGGGCCGCCGACGATCTGGTGCGGGCCACGGATATCGCCCGTCAGATCGTGACCCGCTTCGGGATGCATGAGACCCTGGGGCAAGCGGTGCTGGAACCGGACCGCGGCGGCTTTCTCGGCGAGGACAAACTGAGCGTCTCTCCGCGGGATCATTCCGAGGCGACCGCGCGCGAGGTTGATCTGGCGGTGCGCGGCTTGCTCGATGGCGCGTATGACCGCGCGGTTGGCCTTTTGCGCGACTGCCACGCCGATCTCGAGGCCGGGGCGCAGCTGCTGCTCGCACGCGAGACAATCACGCCCGAGGATTTCGCGCCCCTGAAACAGCGAGAGAGAGCCGTCGCATGACCCGCAAACCCACCCGTCAGCCGCGTCACGGCACGCCCGAGGCACCCGCCGGAAAGGCGACGCGGCAGCCGCCTGTCGCGAGCCCGTCATCCGCTTCGCCCGAAAGCCGCGAAAAGACGCCGTCGCACCCCTACGCCGCGCTTGATCGCAGCGCCATGTCCAGCCTTGCGCGTCTCACCGGCGGGCTGTCGCCGCATGCGGTCTTCGATGCCTGGAGCGATTGGGCCATGCATCTTTCCCGTGCGCCGGGGCGTCAGCTGGAACTGTTCGAACGCGCGCAGGCCAACGGGATGAAGCTGGGGCAATACACGCTTGCGCGGATGCTGGGCCATGCGCCGGACAAGCCCTTTCAGCCCGGACCCCACGACACGCGCTGGACCCATGACGGCTGGGACGCCGGGCCGTTCGCGCTCTGGCAGCAGCAGTTCCTGGCGACACAGGACTGGTGGGATGCCGCCACGTCGGATCTGCGCGGATTGCGCGGGCAGAACGCGGACCGCACCGGGTTCATGATCCGGCAGCTTCTGGACACCGTGTCGCCGGCGAATTTCCCGGCGAGCAATCCGGAGATCCTCGACCGGACGCGGACCACCGGTGGGCGCAACCTGATCGACGGCATGATGCATTTCGCCGACGATGCGCGCCATATCCTGGCGCAGGAACACCGCCCAGTGCCGAAGGAATTCGCGCTTGGCGAGGTGCTTGCCTGCACGCCGGGCAAAGTGGTCTGGCGCAACGAGTTGATGGAGCTGATCCAGTATGCGCCCACCACTGAGGAGGTGCAGGCGGAACCGGTGCTGATCGTGCCGGCATGGATCATGAAATACTACATCCTCGATCTATCGCCCGCGAACTCCTTCATCCGCTGGCTGGTGCGTCAGGGCCATACAGTGTTCTGTATCTCGTGGCGCAACCCCGGAGCGGAACACGCGGATCTGTCACTCGAGGATTACCGGACCCAGGGCATCATGCAGGCGCTTGACGTGATCAACGCCGTCGTGCCGGGGCAGAAGGTGCATGCCAACGGCTATTGCCTTGGGGGCACGCTTCTGGCCATCGCGGCCGCGGCGATGGCGCGGGACGAAGATGACAGGCTGGCCTCGATCACCCTGATGGCCGCACAGGTGGATTTCGCCGAGGCCGGGGAATTGCTGCTGTTTCTGGATGAAAGCCAGGTCGCCTGTCTGGAGGATCTGATGTGGTCGCAGGGCTATCTCGACCGGCCGCAGATGAGCGGGGCCTTTGCGGCGATACGGTCCGAGGATCTGATCTGGTCGCGTGCCGTACGGCGCTATTTCCTCGGAGAGCCAGACCTGCCCACCGATGTCACGGTCTGGGTGAATGACACGACCCGCATGCCGGCGCGGATGCATTCGCAATACCTGCGCGGGGTGTTCCTCGAAAACCGA
>JAWLFT010000010.1:0-51445 GCA_041685435.1 Roseovarius sp. | reverse complement strand
CAGCACCGCCTCTTCGGCCTTGAGGCCGCGCGCCCTGATCAGCCTCAGGTCGGCCGGCACGCGGTCGCCCGCCTCGATCTGCACGATATCGCCGGGCACGAGGTTTTCGGCCTCCACGCTGATCCGCTGGCCGTCCCGCAGCACGGTGGAATGCGGAGCGAGCATGTCGCGGATCGCCGCCATCGCCTGCTCGGCACGGCCCTCCTGGACAAAACCGATGATGGCGTTGACGATGACCACCGCCAAAATCACGCCGGTATCGACCCAGTGCTGCAACAGCGCCGTGACCACCGCCGCCCCGAGCAGCACGTAGATCAGCACATTGTGGAAATGCGACAGAAAGCGCAGGACCACGTTGCGCTCTTTTTTCTCGGGCAGGCGGTTGGGCCCGTGATCGGCCAGACGGCGGGCGGCCTCTTCGGCGCCCAGCCCGTCCGGATCGGTCTCCAGCCTGTCGAGTGTGTCCTCCACGGGGCGCGCGTGACCATCATCAAAACCTGAAACATGACCGTTTTTCAATGTCTCGTCCTCGTCGTGGTGGGTTTGGCTCGGCTGCCCCCCGTGGATCAGGAGGCGTCTTTCCCTTCGGTCTCGAGATAGGGGATTTCGGTGCGTTCTTGCTCGGGCGCCCCGCAAAGCAACTCGACGGCGCGGTCGGCGGCATCCTGGAACGGCTCCAGAACCAGATCCGCGCCGGCTGCGAACAGATCCTCGGTGTCCTTCTGGTGATGCGAGGCGACGGCCACGCGGCCCTGGAACCCGGCGCTGCGGGCCAGCTGGATCAACGTCGTGCGCGTGTCCTCGTGGCTGAGCCCCGTGACATAGATCGGCACCGTCGACACGAGCCAGGCCGCATTCAGAAGCGGCAGTTCGGCAACGAATTCCGCATCGGTCGCATCACCGAACTCCGTGTCGAGGCCTAGCTCGCGCCAGCGCCGCACCGCCTGCGGGCTGAAATCGACGCCCAGCACCCGAATGCCGCGTTTCTTCAGGCGCATGCCCATGGCCGTGCCGAAACGGCCCAGCCCGAAAACGATAACATCGTACGGCGTTTCCCTGTGCATGGCCGCATCCGGCGGCTCGCGCGGTGTGCCGCGCCGCTCGAACACGCCCAGAACCGGCTCGAACAGCGCGTAAAGCTGGTGTGAGTAGGTGATCATGTAGGTCGAGGCCGCGATGGTCACGAGCCCCACCATGGTCACCAGCCCGAGCGCATCCTGCGGCACCTGCCCCATCGACACGCCCATGGCCACGAAGATCAACGAGAACTCGCTGATCTGCGCCACGGTCAGCCCGGCGAGAAACCCGGTCCGCTTGCGGTACCCAAGCGCCCCCATGATCGCCAGCACGATCAGCGGGTTGCCGATCAGCACGAAGAGCGAGAACACGATGGCGCCGGTGACATGTGTCCCCAGAAGCGACAGATCGAGCGATGACCCGAGCGCGATGAAGAAGAACAGCAACAGGAAATCGCGCAGCGGCGACAGCCGCGCCGCGATGGTCTCGCGGTAGGGCGTCGAGGCCAGCGAAATGCCGGCCAGCAGGCCGCCCACCTCCTTGCCCAAGCCCATGAAATCGCCGACGGCCGCAAAGATCGCGGCCTGGGCGATGGCGAAGATCACCAGCAGCTCGGGCGCGCGCGCCAGCCGTTCGGTCAGCGGATCGGCGATGTAGCGCACGAAGGCGACGACCGCCGCCACCATCGCCACGCCCGAGACGAGGACGGTCAGCACCGATCCGCCGCCATGCCCGCCTTCGCCGCTGCCGATCCCGATGGCCGACAGCACGATCATCGCCAGCACGACGACGATATCCTGCACGATCAGGAAACCGAGCGCGATCTGGCCATGCAGGCTGTCGATCTCGCGCTTGTCCGAGAGAAGCTTCACGATGATGATGGTGGACGAGAAGGTCAGCGCCACGGCCACGTAAACGCTGGTGACCGCGCCCAGCCCGAGGGCGATCCCGATCAGGTAGCCGAAGATCGAGGTGAACGCGACCTGACCCAGCCCGGTCAGCAGCGACACCGGCCCGAGCGAGCGGATGAGTTTCACATCAAGCTTGATCCCGACCAGAAACAGCAGCACCGCGATGCCCAGTTCCGACAGCAGGCTGATCTGCGCGTCCGATCGCACCACGTCCAGAACCGAGGGGCCGGCGATCAACCCGACCGCGATGAAGCTGACGATCAGCGGCTGCCGCAGGATTAGCCCGACAAACCCCGTCACCGCCGCCAGCACCAGAAGTGCCGCGATCTCCCCGAAGGCCGATTCCAGGATGATATCCATTCTGCGCGGGTCTCCTCTTCGGGGTCAGGTCGGGCTGTCTGCAGATCATCCCAATAATGCACGCGCTACGTCCAGTCATGTTCGGAAATGACAGTCAGAAGGCGGCAGCATGCTGAACGGTTGTGCAACGAAGTTCAAGCGGCGTAGCATGCCGTCCATGGCCTGTCGCACCATTCCGGGCAAGCCTGCCATATGTTTCGCCGGTCACCCTGTCGGAGGCGCGTTGTGCATGACCCAGTTGAACCTCGCCCATCTGCGCACATTCCTTGCGATTGTCCGCACCGGGGGCGTGCGCAAGGCGGCTGTCAGCCTCAACCTGACGCAACCGGCCGTCACGGCGCGCATCCGCAACCTCGAGGCCAGTCTGAACGGCGCGCTGTTTGACCGTGAGGCGCGCGGCATGGCGCTGACCCGGCGCGGAGAGCGGCTGTTGTTTTACGCGGAAAAGGTCGAGCGTCTGCAGGAGATGATCGAGGAGGACGTGATCGACCCCGAGGGGCTCGAGCGGCATCTGCGCATCGGGGTGTCCGAGACCATCGCGCAATGCTGGCTGCCGGATCTGATCGCGCGGCTGCACCGCACCTTCCCGAAGCTGGAGATCGAATTCAACGTCGATATCTCGGTCGAACTGCGCGCGCGCCTGATGAGCCGCGAGATCGATCTCGCGATCCTGCTGGGCCCGATTTCGGAGCCATCGGTCGACAATATCGAGCTGCCGGGCTTCGATCTGGCGTGGTATGTCGCTGCCTGCGCCCCGGTGCAGGCCGATCCCGCCGGGTATTTCCGGCGCCCGGTGCTGAGCTATGCGCGCAACACGCGGCCCTACCGCGAACTGCGCGCATTGCTGTTCGACCATGTCGGCCCGGATGTGGCGATCTTTCCCTCGTCGTCGCTGTCGGCCTGTTTCCGGCTGGTCGCGGCCGATCTCGGCATTGCCGCGCTGCCGCGCGCGCTTGGCGCGGAATATGTGGCGAGCGGGCGCATCCGCGAGTTCGATCCCGGCTGGGTGCCGCCGCCGCTGCGGTTTACCGCATCCTGGGTGGCAGAGCCGCGCAGCCACATGGTCGAGATCACCGCACGGACGGCACAGGAGGTGGCACAGCACTATCGACAGGCGGATTCTGATAGAAAACCGTGATGCAAACCGAAAGATTTATTCGATTTGCTTTTATACTCCGCCTCGGTCAACGTGGCCGCATCGGACCATGAAAGGCGGCACTGGATGAAGGGTTTCGACAATTCGAGACACGCCGACCTGCCCGGCTTGCGCGCCGGGATCCGCGCCGGGCGGTACACCGGGCACACCGCGGGGCTGGGACAGGGCTGTCTTCAGGCCAATGTCGTGATCCTGCCGGCCAGGGCCGCGCTCGATTTCATGCGTTTCTGCCAGCGCAACCCGAGGCCGTGCCCCTTGGTCGGAGTGTCCGATACCGGCGATCCGATGATGCACACGCTTGGCCGCGACATCGACATCCGCAGCGATGTGCCCGCCTACAACATCTACCGGCACGGGCGGCTGGAGGGCACGGCGCAGGACATCCGCGACATGTGGACGCCTGATATGGTGGCCTTTGCGCTTGGATGTTCGTTCACCTTCGAGCACGCGCTGATGCGGGCGGGCATTCCGCTGTGGCATGTCAAGAACGACACCACGGTGCCGATGTTCCGCACCAATATCGACTGCGTGCCCGCCGGACCGTTCGCCTCGAAAATGGTGGTCAGCATGCGCGCCGTGGACACGGCGCGGCTCGACGAGGTGACGCGCATCGCGCGCCGCTATCCGCTGGCGCATGGCGCGCCGGTCCATCACGGCAACCCGGTGGATATCGGCATCACCGACATCAGCCGTCCGGACTGGGGCGATCCGGCGCCTGTGTCGGATGACCAGGTCCCGGTGTTCTGGGCCTGTGGCGTGACCCCCCAGGTCGCGCTGGAGGCCGCAGCGCCCCCGCTCTGCATCACGCACCGGCCAGGACACATGCTGATCACCGATATTCCAGAAGACGCCGAAAATCCGGTGCTGGCGCCGATCTGAATTGCAAAACCCGACCCCAACAAGGAGATGACAATGAAAACGCTCGCCGGCATCCTTGCCACCACCACCGCCCTTGCCGCGCCGGCCATGGCGCAGGATCTTTCCGTCGTCGGAAGCTGGTCCAGCCTGCCGCTGCATCAGCAATACGAGGCGCCGTTCTGGACCGAGACGCTGCCCGAAGCCTCGGATGGCGAGATCAACGTATCCTTGACCACCCATGACCAGATGAACCTTGGCGTGGGCGACGTCTACCGGCTGTTGGCCGACGGGGTCTATGATGTGGGCATGACCGTGGCCGATTACGCCGTGGCCGACGCGCCCGAGCTTGAAGGGCTCGATGTGCCGCTCGTGGCCCTGACCGCCAGCGAGGCCCGCGACATGGTCGATGCGGCGCGGCCCATGGTCGCCGACATCTTCCGCGACCGCTTCAACAGCCATGTGCTGGCCATCGCGCCTTATCCGCCGCAGGTGGTGTTCTGCAACGCGCCGGTCACCGAACTGGCCGATCTCGAAGGGCTCAAGGTGCGCGCCTCGGGGCGCATGACCGCGCAATTCCTCGAAGCGCTCGGCGCCGAGGGGATCAATGTCAGCTTTGGCGAGGTGCCCGGCGCGCTGCAAAGCGGTGTCGTGGATTGTGCCGTCACGGGGGCCGGCTCGGGCTATTCAGCGGGCTGGTGGGAGGTCACGACGCATCTGCTGCCGATTCCGCTTGGTGGCTGGGACAGCGTGGTGACGGCGATGAATCTCGACCGCTGGACCAGCCTCGACGAAGACACGCAGGACCTGATCGAGAGCGAGATCGCCACCGGGTTCGAGGATCCGGCCTGGGCCAGCGCGCAGGACGCGCTGGAAAACGATATCGCCTGCCTGACCGGCAATGGCGACTGCCCGTCGGGCGAAGCGCGCGACATGACGCTGGTCGAGGTGTCCGATGCCGATTTCGAGCGCGCCCGCGAGGTGCTGGTCAGTGACGTGCTGCCCGCCTGGGCAGACCGCGCCGGCGATGACTGGGCCAAACGCTGGAACGACACCGTGGGCGAGGCCGTGGGCGTCAGCATCGAAGGCGTGAACTGAGCATGAACAGGGCCCCGGCCGCCGCCGCCCTTTTGCGCGCCTTGCGCACGGTCAATCGCGGCGTCGCAATCGTCGTAGGGCTGGTCCTGCTGGGCTGCGCCGCGCTCGTCTTGTGCGACGTTCTGCTGCGGCAGGTCGGCGACTCGTTCGGCGGCACCGATGAGATCAGCGGATATGTCATGGCCATCGCCACATCCTGGGGCATGGGCTACGCGCTGATGGAGCTGGGCCATGTCCGCATCGACCTTGTCCGCTCGCGGGGCCGGGCCATCACGCGGTCGCTCTTCGATCTCTTCGCGCTCGCCACGCTGGCGGGCACCGTGACGGTGATCGCGTGGTTCGCCTGGCCCGTGGTCGAACGGTCGCTCGCCAATGCCTCGCGCGCCAACACGCCGCTGGAGACACCGCTGGCGCTGGTGCAGGTGCCGTGGTTCGCGGGCTGGGTCTGGTTTGCCGCCGTCGCGTGGCTGACATTGCTGGCCGCCGCGATGCTGGTGCTGCGCGGCGATCACGCGGCGGTGGACCGTGCCATCGGAGCCCCGGCCGAGGCGGAGGCGCAGGAATGATCTCGTTCGTGACCATCGGGCTGCTGTTGCTGCTGGCCCTGTCGATCCCCGTGGGGGTGGTGCTATTTCTTCTGGGCTTCGGCCTCGATCTTTTCTACAGCGCCTTCCCGCTGATCCGGGGTCTGGGCAACCTCGTCTGGTCGACCTCCAACAACCCGACCCTGATCGCCATCCCGTTCTTCGTGCTTCTGGGCGAGATCCTCGTGCGCTCGGGCATCGCCACGCGGACCTATGCCGCGCTCGACAAATGGGTCAGCTGGCTGCCCGGCGGGCTGGTGCATGCCAATGTCGCCACCGCCACGATGTTCTCGGCCACCTCGGGCAGTTCGGTGGCCACCGCCGCGACCGTGGCGACCGTCGCCATGCCGCAGGCCGAAAGGCTGGGCTATGATCCCAAGCTCTTTTCCGGCGCCATCGCGGCGGGTGGCACGCTCGGCATCATGATCCCGCCCTCGATCAATCTCATTGTCTACGGCTTTCTCACGCAAAGCTCGATCCCCAAGCTCTTTCTCGCCGGGCTGGTGCCGGGGCTGGGGCTGGCGCTTGCCTTCATGGTGGTGACCGTCATCATCTGCCTGATCCGGCCCGACCTTGGCGGTGAGCGGCGGCTCTATCCGTTCGTGAAGATGCTGCGCGCGCTTGTGCAACTCGTGCCGATACTTCTGCTTTTCACCGTCATCATCGGGACAATCTACAAGGGCTGGGCCACACCGACCGAGGCCGCTTCGGTGGGTGTGTTCGGGGCCTTCGTCATCGCCGCCCTGTTCGGAACGGTCAATCTGGACGTGCTGCGGCAAAGCCTGCTTGGCACGGTCAAGATCACCGCGATGATCATGCTCGTGGTGATGGGCGCGTCGTTTCTGAACTTCACCCTTGCCTCGGCGGGTCTGGGGCAGGAATTGCAGGCCCTTCTGGGTGGGCTGGGCCTGTCGCCGCTCGGCACGATCCTGGTCGTGGTGGGCATCTACATCGTGCTGGGGTTCTTCATCGAGACGCTGTCGCTGATGGTCGTGACGATCCCGATCATCGTGCCGCTGGTGGTGGCGCAGGGGTTCGATCCGATCTGGTTCGGCATCCTGATGATCGTGCTCATCGAGATGGCGCTGATCACCCCGCCCGTGGGCCTGAATCTCTATGTCGTGCAGGGCGCGCGGCAGGGTGGCCGGATGAGCGAGGTGATGCTGGGCGCCATCCCTTATGCAGCGACCATGCTGGTGATGGCCGGGCTGCTGATCGCCTTTCCGAAGATCGCGCTGTTTCTGCCCTATGCCGTTCAATAGGCCGGGTTTTCGTGACTGCGAGGGGCGTGACACGTGACCGATGACACCCTGACCGCGCAGAGGTGTGCCTTTCCCCGCATCGGGCGGGTGGGGCTGGACGGCATGCTGGTCTCCTTCGGCGATACGCTGAGCGAGCCGGCCAACCGCGCCGCGCTCGCGTTTCGCGCCGCATTGGACCACGCCAGCCCCGCAGGGGTCGAGGAAACCGCCACCTCGCTCGTCTCGGCCTTCCTGCGCTTCGATGCGCTGCATGTGGATTTCGACACCCTGAAGGCCGAGATTGACACGCTGCTGGACAGTCGCGACTGGTACGCGGCCGATCTGCCCGGCGGGCGCAGGTTCTGGCGCATCCCGACGGTCTACGGCACCGATCTGGCCCCGCAACTGCGCGAGGCGGCCGAGGCGGCGGGTATGAGCGCCAAGGCGGCGGCGGATCAGATCGCGGCCACCCGCGTGCGCGTTCAGACCATCGGTTTCGCCCCCGGTCAGCCCTATCTGGGCGAATTGCCCAAGGTCTGGGACATTCCCCGCCAGACCGATCTGACCGAGCGTGTGCCGATCGGGGCGCTGACCGTCGCGATCCGGCAACTGGTGCTCTTTTCGGTGTCCACCCCCACCGGCTGGCGCCATGTCGGGCAGACCGCGTTCCGTCCGTTCCGGCCCGAGGCCGACGCGCCCTTTGTCTTGCGACCCGGTGACGAGGTGCTGTTCGAGGCGGTGGACCGCGAGACCCATGCGCGGCTGCGCGATGCCGGCCCCGATGGCGGCGCGGTGTCCGAGGCGATCCGATGAGCCGCCGCCTGATCATTCATACGGCGGGGCCGGGCATGAGTGTGCAGGACATGGGGCGACCCGGTTACCTTGCGTACGGCCTGTCGCGGGGCGGCGCGGCGGACCGGCAGGCCATGGCCGAAGGCGCGGCGCTTTTGCATCAGGATCAAGGGCTTGCCGCGCTTGAGATGGCCGGCATGGGCGGCAGTTTCGAGGCCAGCGAGAACACCCGCATCGCCCTGACCGGCGCGCCCATGCGGGCCAGCATCGACGGGGCCGCCGCGGCCTGGAACGCCTCGCACATGCTGCCGGCGGGCAGCCGTCTTGGCATCGGCGCAGCCACGCGCGGCGTCTACGGCTATCTGCATCTGGGCGGCGGGATCGATGCGCCCGACCGGCTTGGGGCGCGCTCCGCGCATCTCGGCGCCGGGATCGGCGGGCCGGTAGTTACGGGCGCGGAACTGCCGCTAGGCGAGGACAGGGCCGGCGGCGCGACCGGCCTGACCCTGCCCGAGGACACCCGCTTTGACGGCGGCGAGCTGCGCGTCGTGCCGGGCTTTCAGACCGGATTCTTTCCCGAGGACGAGATCGCCCGCTTCGAGGCCACGCTGTTCACCCGCGCCGCGCGGGGCAACCGGATGGGCGTGCGCCTCGACCCCGATGGGGCGGGGTTTGCCAGCGACGCGGGGCTTTCGGTGCTGTCCGAGGTGATCGTGCCGGGCGACATCCAGATCACCGGCGACGGCACGCCCTTCGTGCTGCTGGCCGAATGCCAGACCACCGGCGGCTATCCGCGCATCGGCTCTGTGCTGCCCTGCGATCTGCCCCGCGTGGCGCAGGCGGCGCCGGGAATGCGGCTGCGGTTCCGTCTCGTCACGCCCGAAGACGGCACCCGGATCGAGCGTGCTGCGGCGGCGCTGCGCAAGAACCTGCGGTCGGCCGTCAGACCCCTGCTGCGCGATCCGCATGACATCCGCGATCTTCTGTCCTATCAATTGATCGGCGGTGTCACTGCCGGTCATCACGAGGAGCCCTGAGACATGCAGACGAGTGTCGATCTCAATGCCGACATGAGCGAAAGCTTCGGGGCGTGGGCCATGGGCGACGATGCGGCGCTGCTGGAGGTGGTCACTTCTGCCAATGTCGCCTGCGGATTTCACGCGGGCGACCCGGACGTGATGGCGCGTACCATGGCGCGGGCCGTGGCCTGCGATGTCGGGATCGGCGCACATCCCGGCTTTGCCGACCTGCAGGGATTCGGCCGCCGACGCATTGATCTCGGTCACGAGACGCTGGGTAATATCGTGCGTTATCAGCTCGGTGCGGCTCAGGCCGTGGCGCGTGCCGCAGGTGGCACGGTGCGCCATCTCAAGCTGCACGGCGCGCTTGCCAACATGGCCTCCGAGGATGCGGGCCTTGCGCGGGCCGCGTATGCCGCCGCGATGTCGGTCGATCCCGAGATCATCCTGATGGTCCTTGCCGGAACCGCGCAGGAGGCCGCCGCGCGCGATCTCGACGCGCGGGTGGCCTGCGAGATCTTCGCCGATCGCGCCTACAAGGAGGATTGCACGCTCGTGGACCGGCGCGACCCCGGCGCGGTGATCCATGACGCGCGTTTGGCCGCCGAGCGCGTCCTTGCGATGATCCGCGCCGGCGCGATCATCGCCGAGAGCGGCGTGCATATCCCTACCCGCATCGACACGATCTGTCTGCATGGCGACACGCCCGCGGCGGTGGCCATCGCGCGGGCCCTTCGGTCCGAACTTGAGGCCGGTGGCCTGCGGGTGGGCCTCTTCGAGGGCGTGCGCGGCTAGGTGTCGGACCGCCACGAGAGTTGCGCGACCGTGCAAACCGAGAGGGCGCGTCACGAAACCGTCACGGTAAAAAGGCAGAAGCGTCGCGTCATCTTCAACGGCCATGCGCCCGAGAGAGGAGCGTCCGATGCACCCGCAGCGCCAGATCGCCCGCGATCTATCCTACGCCCATTCCGCGCAAACCAGGGGCGGGCGGGCGTTGATCCGCACGATGGAGAACCTGACCGGGCGCGTTGCGCTGATCAAGCGGGCGGCGGGCTACGAGCGTGATGTCGCGATGGGCCGCGACTTCTGGCAGGTGATCGTCGAGCGCTACGGCCTGAGCCTCGAGGTGGTCGGCGGCCGTCTGGGGAGTATCCCGCGCGATGGGCCGCTGGTGCTGATTGCCAATCACCCTTACGGCATCCTCGACGGGTTGATGATGGGTCACATCCTGAGCCGCATGCGCGGCGATTTCCGCATCCTTGCGCATCAGGTGTTCCGCAAGGCCGCCGATCTGGAGCGCGTGATCCTGCCCATCAACTTTGACGGCAGCAAGGAGGCACTGGCGCTGAACCTCGCGACGCGCAAGGCCTCGCTGGAGTATCTGGGACAGGGCGGGGCAATCGGCGTCTTTCCCGGCGGCACGGTCAGCACGTCGGCGAAACCGTTCTCGCGCCCCCTCGATCCCGGCTGGCGCGGGTTCACTGCAAAGATGATCGCGCGGGGCGGGGCCACCGTCGTGCCGGTCTATTTCGACGGGCACACGAGCCGCCTGTTTCAACTGGCCAGCCACCTGCATTACACCCTGCGCATGGGGCTCTTGATGCAGGAGTTCCGCAAGCGGGTGGACACGCCTGTCCGGGTCGTCATCGGCGATCCGATCCCGCGGGCGGAGTTGGCCTGTCATGCCGGCGACACGAAATCGCTGATGGCGTTCCTGCGCGCGAAGACATATGACTTGTCGCCAAGTCCGATCGCGGCAGGCGAGATCGGGTTCGAGTATGACTGACCCCGGGAACGGTACGCGGCATGGCAGTAGGGATCTTTGACAGCGGATTGGGCGGGCTGACGGTCTGGGACGCCGTGCGGACCCGGCTGCCCGATCTGCCGCTGGTCTATCTGGGCGACAACGCGCATGCACCCTACGGCGTGCGCGAGGCGGGCGACATCCACGATCTGACCACGGCCTCGGTCGCGCGGCTGTTCGAGGCGGGCTGCGATCTGGTGATCCTGGCCTGCAACACCGCCTCGGCCGCCGCCCTGCGCCGCATGCAGGAGGGGTGGGTGCCCCGCGACAAGCGCGTGCTGGGCGTCTTCGTGCCGCTGATCGAGGCGCTGACCGAACGGCAATGGGGCGACAATTCCCCGCCGCGCGAGGTCGCCGTCAGGAACGTCGCGCTGTTCGCCACGCCGGCCACCGTCGCGAGCCGCGCCTTTCAGCGCGAGCTGGCGTTTCGCGCCATCGGTGTCGATGTCGAGGCGCAGGCCTGCGGCGGGGTCGTGGACGCCATCGAGGATGGCGACATGATCCTTGCCGAGGCGCTGGTGCGGTCGCATGTCGAGGCCCTCAGGCGCAAGATGCCGCAGCCCGACGCCGCCGTGCTGGGCTGCACGCATTATCCGCTGGTCGAGGAGGTGTTCCGCGCGGCCCTCGGACCCGATGTGGCGGTCTATTCGCAGCCCCGTCTCGTGGCCGACAGCCTTGCCGATTACCTGACGCGCCATCCCGGCCTGCGCGGGCCGGGGCAGGACGCCGCGTTCCTGACCACCGGCGATCCGGGCCTTGTCTCGACCCGGGCCACGCAATTCCTGCGGCGCGAAATGCGCTTTCGCGCTGTTTGAGGCGGCGTCTCGATGCCTTGCGTTGCATCGTCCCGGTGAAGGCCGTAGAGGACACCAAACGGCTTTCGAGAGGGTGACATGACGTACAAGATCGCCATTCTGGGGGCCTCGGGCTATACCGGGGCCGAACTGATCCGGCTGATCGCCACGCATCCCGGGCTGGAGATCGCGGCGCTGTCGGCCAATGCTAGGGCCGGCCAAAGCATGGCGCAGGTGTTTCCGCATCTGCGCCATCTCGACCTGCCGGGTTTGGCGACCATCGACGAGGTCGATTTTTCCGGCATCGACCTGTGCTTTTGCGCGTTGCCGCACAAGACCAGCCAGGAGGTGATCGCAGGCCTGCCGCGCGATCTGAAGATCGTGGATCTGTCGGCCGATTTCCGGCTGCGCGATCCGGCCGATTACGAGGCGTGGTACGGCCACCCCCATGCCGCGCCCGACTTGCAGGCCGAGGCGGTCTACGGCCTGACCGAATTCTACCGCGACGATATCCGCGCCGCCCGTCTGGTTGCGGGCACGGGCTGCAACGCCGCCACCGGGCAATACATGCTGCGGCCGCTGATCGCGGCGGGGGTGATCGACACGGGCGAGATCATTCTCGATCTGAAATGCGGCGTGTCGGGGGCGGGGCGAAGCCTCAAGGAAAATCTGCTGCATGCCGAATTGTCCGAAGGCTTTCATGCCTATGCCGCCGGCGGCACGCACCGGCATCTGGGCGAGTTCGATCAGGAGTTCACCCGGCTGGCCGGGCGTCCGGTCGAGATCCAGTTCACCCCGCATCTCGTGCCCGCCAATCGCGGGATCCTGGCCACGGGCTATGTGCGCGGGGATGCGCAGGGTATGCATGACACGCTCTGCGCCGTCTATCGCGACGAGCCGTTCATCGAGGTTCTGCCCTTCGGCGAGGTGCCCAGCACGCGGCACGTCCGGGGCAGCAATTTCTGCCATATCGGCGTTGTGGCCGACCGCCGCGCGGGGCGGGCGATCGCCATCGCGGCGCTGGACAACCTGACCAAGGGCAGCAGCGGTCAGGCGTTGCAAAACGCCAATCTGATGTTATCTTTACCCGAGAGCACGGGGCTGATGCTGGCCCCGGTCTTTCCCTGACGAGCCGTCCTTTGCCCAACGAAGAGCAAACCCCATGAGATCCTTGAAAAAAACGCGGCGTATTCAGGTGGTGGCGATGGCCGCCGTGGCGCTGGTGATGGCCACGGCGCTGGTCGGGTACGGCATGCGCGACGGGATCAACTTCTTTCGCTCGCCCTCGGCTGTCATGGCCGAGCCGCCCAGCCCGGCGGAGGTGTTTCGCATCGGCGGGCTGGTCGAGGAAGGCAGCCTGCGGCGCGGGGAAAGCGAGGTGATCCGCTTCAACGTGACCGATGGCGGCGCGGTGGTGCCGGTGACCTATCGCGGCGTTCTGCCCGATCTTTTCGAGGAGAATCAGGGCATGGTCGGCACCGGCAGCTACCGCGACGGTGTGTTCGAGGCGACCGAGATCCTCGCCAAGCATGACGAGACCTACATGCCCAAGGAAGTGGCCGACGCCTTGAAGGAACAGGGTGTCTTTCAGGGATCGGGCGGCAGCTAGGACGTCGGCGTCGCGATCCGGATATTTACAGCCAGAAGAAACCCGGGGGGCCGCGCGTCAGCCGCCTGAAGTCCGAAATCTGCAACGCGCGCTTCGGCAGCCATGCGTTAACCCTGACGGATTCATTGTCCCTGCAGGGTTCAAACGACATGGCAGGACAGTCGAATGCGGGATGTCAGGGGTATCGCAAAAGAGATCGTGGCACGTGAGGGCGGGTTCGTCGATGATCCGGACGATCCCGGCGGCGCCACGAATTACGGTGTGACCATCCACACGCTGCGCCGGCTCGGTCTTGATATCGACCGCGACGGCGATGTGGACGTGGACGATATCCGGGCGCTCAGCCGGGCGCAGGCCGTGCAGATCTTCATCGAACATTACCATGACCGCCCCGGCATTGCGCGCCTGCCGGAGGCGTTGCGAGCCAGCGTGTTCGACATGTATGTCAATGCCGGCGCCAACGCGGTGAAGATCCTGCAGCGCCTGCTGCGGGAGATGGGCGAGGCGGTCGATGTCGACGGGGTGATCGGTCCGCAGACGGTCGCGGCGGCGGTGCGCGCGGCCGATGCGGCGCCCGACCATATCAGCGATGCCTACGGGATCGCGCGGCGCAATTATTACTTCGCCCTGGCCGATGCCCGGCCCGCCAGCCGCAAGTTCGCGCGCAGTCGTGCCGGTGGCAAGGGCGGTTGGATCCGGCGCGCGGAAGAGTTCGTCTCGGGGCGCTATCACTTGGATCAGCAGGCATTCAACGAGAGGATTTCGGGATGGTGATGGATATTCTGCGGGCGCTGTTCGGCGGTGGCGGCAACGTGATTCGCGACACGGCCGAGGTGTTTCGCGTCAATGCCGAGGCCGCCGATCAGCGAGGTGTGCAGGCGCAGCGCGCCGCCCTTGAGCAGATGGCCGGCGAGTTCCGGCAGGATGGGCGCGGCCCGTTCGACCGGTTCATCGACGGGCTGAACCGCGTTCCGCGCCCGGCAATGGCGCTTGGCACGTTGGGTCTGTTCGTGGCCGCGATGGTCGATCCGCTGTGGTTCGGGGAACGGATGGCGGGGCTGGCGCTGGTGCCCGAGCCGCTGTGGTGGCTTTTGGGGGCGATCGTCAGTTTCTATTTCGGAGCGCGGTATCAGGTGAAGGGCCAGGACTTCCAGCGCTCTGTCGCCACGACGCTGGCGCGGGTGCCGCAGGTGATGGAAAGCGTGGCGCATCTGCGCCGTTTGCGCGCAGACAGCCCCGGCGCGGCCGGGACCGACACCGATGCCGGGCTGACGCTGGCCGCGACCATGCCCAAGGATAACCCGGCACTCCGCGACTGGCGGCGCGACAACGCGACACTGTGACCGCGGGCGCGATCCGTTTGGTCTTGGCGCAGGCGATGTCATGCGCTACTGATATCCCATGGTTACAGAACTCGGTCACTTCGCCCTCATCCTCGCCTTTCTGACAGCCCTCGTGCAGGCGGTCATCCCGCTTGTGGGGGCGCACAGGCGGTGGCCCGGCTGGATGGCCGTCGCAGAGCCCGCCGCCACGGTGCAATTCGTGCTGACCGCGATCGCCTTCGCAGCCCTGACATGGGCGTTCGTGACCTCTGATTTCTCGCTGCGCCTCGTGACCCTCAACAGCCATACCGACAAGCCGATGCTCTACAAGATCACCGGTGTCTGGGGCAATCATGAGGGGTCCATGCTGCTCTGGGTGCTGATCGTCACGCTGTTTGGCGGGGCGGTGGCGTGGTTCGGGGCGAACCTGCCCCCGTCGCTGCGCGCCCGGGTGCTGAGCGTGCAGGCCATGATCGGCGTGGCGTTCTTCGCGTTCATCCTGTTCACCTCGAACCCGTTCCTGCGCATGGGGTCGCCACCCTTCAACGGGCAGGATCTCAACCCTCTCCTGCAGGATCCGGGTCTCGCTTTTCACCCGCCGTTTCTCTATCTGGGATATGTGGGCCTATCGATGACCTTCTCCTTCGCGGTCGCCGCGCTGATCGAGGGGCGGGTCGATGCGGCCTGGGGCCGGTGGGTGCGGCCCTACACGCTCGCCTCGTGGATCTTTCTGACAATCGGGATCGGACTTGGATCATGGTGGGCCTATTACGAACTGGGCTGGGGCGGGTTCTGGTTCTGGGATCCGGTGGAAAATGCCAGCTTCATGCCATGGCTGATCGCCGCGGCGCTGCTGCATTCCGCGATCGTGGTTGAAAAGCGCGAAAGCCTGAAAAGCTGGACCATCCTGCTGGCGATCATCGCCTTCGGATTTTCCATGGTCGGTGCGTTCATCACCCGGTCGGGGGTTCTCACCAGTGTCCATGCCTTTGCCACCGACCCCGAGCGCGGCGTCTTCCTGCTGGCCATTCTCGCGGTCTTCATGATCGGTGCGCTGACGCTGTTCGCACTGCGCGCGAATGTCATGCAGGCGCGCGGCGTGTTCGGCATGGCCAGCCGCGAATCGGCGTTGGTGCTCAACAACATCCTTCTGGCCGTGGCGTGCTTTGTGGTCTTCATCGGCACGATGTGGCCGCTGCTGGCCGAAATGGTGTTCGACCGCAAGCTGACCGTTGGCGCGCCGTTCTTCAACGCCGCCTTCACCCCGTTCATGGTGCTGCTTGGCCTTGCATTGCCTGTTGGCGCCATGATGCCGTGGAAACGTGCGAAGTTCACGCCCATACTGCGCAAGCTGACCCCGATCTTCGTGCTGGCCCTCGCCATCGGGGCGCTGGCCTGGGCGATGCAGACCGGGCGCTCGGCGCTTGGACCGATGGGGCTCTTCCTCGCGGCATGGTTGATCGGTGGGGCGATGGTCGACATCTGGTCTCGGACGGGGCGCGGGTCGGGACGCCTCTCGCGGCTCGCCCGACTGCCCGGCGCCGACTGGGGCAAGGCCGTCGCGCATGGCGGGCTCGGGGTTACCATGGCCGGCATCGCCGCGATGATGGCGTGGGAGCAGGAGGATATCCGCGTGTTGCAGACCGGAGGCTCCACGGAGGTTGCCGGCTACACGCTGCGCCTCGATGACGTGAGACGCGAGGAAGGTCCGAACTACATGGCCACAGTCGCCGATTTCACGCTGAGTCGGAACGGTCAGGAGATCGCGAAGATGCAGCCCGAAAAGCGCAACTATCCGGTCGCCCAGATGCCGACGACCGAAGCCGCGCTGAACAACGGATTGCTGCGCGATATCTATGTCGTGATCGGCGATCCGCAGAATAATGGCGGCTGGGCGGTGCGTACGTATTACAAGCCGCTTGCAAACTGGATCTGGGGCGGGACGATCCTGATGGCGATCGGCGGAGCGCTGTCGCTGAGCGATCGGCGCTACCGCGTGGCCGCCGGAGCGCGCAAGACGCCGCAGCCGTCGCAAGGTGCCGAGGAGGTGCCTGCGGAATGAAACGCCTGATCCTGATCCTGTGCCTGTTCGCGAGCCCCGTGCTTGCCGTGCAGCCGGATGAAATTCTCGACGATCCGGTACTGGAAGAGCGTGCGCGCGACATTTCCGGGGGGCTGCGCTGTCTGGTCTGTCGCAATGAAAGCATCGACGAATCCAACGCCGATCTGGCCCGCGACATGCGTCTTCTGGTGCGCGAGCGGCTGGTGGAAGGTGACAGCAATGCCGAAGCGATCGATTTTATCGTCGATCGCTATGGCGAATATGTGTTGCTGAACCCCACGACCGGAGGCTCCAACCTGCTGTTATGGCTGGCCGGGCCGGTGATGCTGGGGGCTGGGGTGCTGATGGCGGGGATCTACCTGCGGGGCCGCGCCGGGACCCCTGAAGAGGATGTCACCCGGCTGACCGAGGCCGAAGAGCACCGGCTGCGCGATATCCTGAAGGACTGACGCGCCGTCGATCTTGGCGGGCGTGCGCGCGCGTGCTTTGATGGGCGCGCCTGGATCAGGAGGCTCCGGACACCGTGAAAGACTATGAAACGATAACGCTCGATTTCGTCGATGATGTCGGTCTGCTTTGTCTGAACCGGCCGGAGCGGCGAAACGCGCTGAACGGCCAGATGCGCGCCGAGATCACCGACGCGATGACGCAGGCGGGGCGCGAGATGCGCGTCGTGGTGCTCACCGGGCAGGGTCAGGCCTTCTGTTCGGGACAGGATCTGAGCGATGGCGGAGACGCCTCCACCCTCGATCTGGAGCGGGTGCTGCGCGAGGAATACGTGCCCATGCTGCGGGCGATCACCGAGTGCCCGGTGCCGACGATCAGCGCGGTAAACGGTGCTGCGGCGGGGGCAGGCGCGAACCTGGCGCTGGCCGCCGATGTGGTGATCGCCTCGGAGTCGGCCTATTTCCTGCAGGCCTTCGCGCGGATCGGGCTGATCCCGGATGCCGGGGGCACATGGGCGCTGCCGCGACAGATGGGCATGGCCAGGGCCATGGGGGCCGCGCTTTTCGCAGAGCCGATCAGCGCCCGGCAGGCCAGCGACTGGGGCATGATCTGGGAAGCGGTCAGCGATGCGGTGTTCGATGCGCAATGGCAGGCACGCGCGGCACAGCTCGCCAAGGGACCGACCCAGACCTACAGGGCGGCCAAGCAGGCGATCCGCGAAACCTGGGACAACACGCTGGAACAACAGCTCGATCTCGAGGCCAAGCTGCAAGGCACCTGCGGGCAAAGCCGCGACTTCAAGGAAGGCGTGGTGGCGTTTCTGGAAAAGCGGCCGCCGCGCTTCGAAGGTCGGTGACGCCACAAAAAAGGCCCGCCTGACGCGGGCCTTTCCGAACATCGCCAGGCACGGTGTCAGCGGTTCTCGATATCGACGTAATCGCGCAGCGTCACACCCTGATACAGTTGCCGCGGGCGACCGATCTTGAGCTGCGGATCGGTGATCATCTCTTTCCACTGCGAGATCCAGCCGATGGTGCGGCTGACCGCGAAGATCGGCGTGAACATCGAGGTCGGAAACCCCATCGCCTCGAGGATGATCCCCGAATAGAAATCCACGTTCGGGAACAGCTTCTTCTCGGTGAAGAAGGGATCGGCAAGCGCCTGCTTTTCCAGTTCCTTGGCGACCTGCAGCGTCGGATTGTTCTCGACACCCAGAAGCTCCAGCACCTCGTCGGCGGATTGCTTCATCACCTTGGCGCGCGGATCGAAGTTCTTGTAGACCCGGTGCCCGAAGCCCATCAGGCGGAACGGATCATCCTTGTCCTTGGCGCGCGCGATGTATTCGGGGATCCTGTCCGGCGTGCCGATCTCCCGCAGCATTTCCAGACAGGCCTGATTGGCGCCGCCATGCGCGGGGCCCCACAGACAGGCGATGCCGGCGGCGATGCAGGCAAACGGGTTGGCCCCGGACGAAGACGCCAGCCGCACCGTCGAGGTCGAGGCGTTCTGCTCGTGATCGGCGTGCAGCGTGAAGATGCGGTCCATCGCGCGGCTCAGGATCGGGTTCACCTGATAATCCTCGGCCGGCACGGCAAAGCACATGCGCAGGAAGTTCGACGCGTAATCTGTATCGTTGCGCGGATAGACGAAGGGTTGCCCGATGGAATACTTGTAGGCCCAGGCCGCGATGGTCGGCATCTTGGCGATCATCCGGATCGAGGCGACCTCGCGCTGCCAGGGATCGCTGATGTCGGTGCTGTCGTGATAGAAGGCCGACATCGCGCCGACCACACCCACCATGATCGCCATGGGATGCGCGTCGCGACGGAAGCCCCGGAAGAAATACACCATCTGCTCGTGCAGCATGGTGTGATTGGTCACCCGGGCCTCGAAATCCTCAAGCTGCGCGGGCGAGGGCAGTTCGCCGTAAAGCAGCAGATAGCAGACTTCGAGGAAATGCGATTTTTCGGCCAGCTGGTCGATCGGATACCCGCGATGCAGCAATTCGCCCTTGTCACCATCGATGAAGGTGATGGTGCTGTCGCAGCTTGCCGTCGAGGTAAAGCCGGGATCATAGGTGAACACGCCCGCCGTGCTGTAAAGCTTGCGAATATCGATCACGTCGGGGCCGGCCGTGGGCGAATAGATCGGCAGATCGTAGGACTTTCCGTCGATCTCCAGCCGTGCGGCTCTTGTGTCATCTGACATAGGGGTCCTCCCTTTCGGTGCCCTTTGCGGTATCCCACCGCGGGCCGGATACATTGGGCCGTTACGACGGATCTATCCCCCGCAGGCGGCATCGTCGAGCCGGGCGATGCTTTCATTACGCCCGAGCACCAGCATCATGTCGAACACGCTTGGCGTGGCGCTGCGTCCAGCGAGAGCAGCACGCAGCGGCCCCGCCAGCTTACCAAATTTCATCCCGTGATCATCGGAAAACTTGGTCATCACGGTTTCAAGTTCCTCCCGCGTCCATTTAGCAGTTTGCAGCTGCGGCGTCAATTCATTCAGTATACTACGGGATACATTGTCAAGCTGCGCCGCCGCCCTCGGCTCTGGCTCTATCGGGCGATCTGTCAGAATAAATTCAGCCTTGTCAATAAGTTCCGGGAAGGTCTTTGCGCGTTCCTTGAGGCAGTACATGCCGTGCTCCAGCAGCTCCGCCTTGCGCTCATCCAGCGGATCCTGCCCGGTTGCGACAAGAAAATCCTGCAATTCACGCCGCAACGCAGCATCCCCCATCATCGCGATATGCTGGCCGCAGATGTTGTCGAGCTTCTTGAAATCCAGCCGCGCGGGCGATTTTCCGATGCCGGACAGGTCGAACCACTCCAGCGCCTGCGCGTCGGTGAACACCTCGTCATCGCCATGGCTCCAACCGAGTCGCGCGAGGTAATTGCGCATGCCCGCCGCCGGATAGCCCATCTCGCGGTAGTTCTCGACGCCAAGCGCACCGTGCCGCTTGCTGAGCTTCTTGCCGTCCGGTCCGTGGATCAGCGGGATATGCGCGTAGACGGGCAGGGGCCATCCCATGGCCCTGTAGATCAGCATCTGCCGCGCCGCGTTGTTGAGGTGATCGTCGCCCCGGATCACATGGGTCACGCCCATGTCGTGATCGTCCACCGCCACGGCCAGCATGTAGACCGGGCTGCCATCGCCGCGCAGCAGGATCATGTCGTCAAGCTGATCGCCCCGAATGGCGACCTCGCCCTGGACCGCGTCCGGGATCGTCACGGCCCCGTCGCGTGGCGCCTTGATGCGGATCACATACGCCGCCCCTTCGGGATGCTGGTCGGGCGTCGCATCGCGCCACGGACTGCGAAAGAGGGTGGAGCGGCCCTCGGCGCGGGCGGTGTCGCGGAACGTCTCGATCTCGTCCTGGGTCGAGAAGCACTTGTAGGCCTGACCAATCGCCAGAAGCTGATACGCGACCTCGCGATGCCGGTCGGCGCGCGCCGCCTGGCTGATCGCCTCGCCGTCATGGTCGAGGCCGAGCCACGCGAGCCCGTCTAGGATCGCGTGTGTCGCTTGGCGCGTCGAGCGCACGTGATCCGTGTCCTCGATCCTGAGCAGGAACGTGCCGCCGCGCCCGCGCGCATAAAGCCAGTTGAACAACGCCGTGCGCGCGCCCCCGATATGCAGGAACCCTGTCGGTGAGGGGGCAAAACGGGTCACGACCTGACTGCACATGGGGTGGATTAACCTTTCGGTAACGATGAACGGGCTAAGGGTAGCCTAATCTTTATCGGCCCGTCGGGGGGGACACAAGTGGCGCGCGTCTGGCAGGGGATCGAACGCGGCTGGCTGATGCAGCGCGGATCATTCTTCCCGTGGGTGCCGGTGCTGCTGGCCTGCGGAATCGGGGGCTATTTCTCGCTGCGGATCGAGCCGCCGGTCGCCGTGCTTTGGGGCTGCGCAGGCGGCGCGATGTTGCTGGCGGTGGCCGCGTGGCGCGGGCGCGACTGGGGCGGGCCGGTGCTGTGGATGTGCGCGCTGCTGCTGGCCGGCTTCGCGCTGGCCGGCGTGCGCGCGCATCTCGTGGCCGGGCCGGTCCTTGGCTGGCGCTATTACGGTCCCGTCGAGGGACGGATCGTGGCGATCGACCGCTCGGCGTCGGACGCGGTGCGGCTGACGCTCGACCGGGTGGTACTGGCCCGGGTCGATCCCGACCGCGTGCCCCGCCGCGTGCGCGTCTCGCTGCACGCCAGACACGAGGTCATCACCCCGCGCCCCGGTCTGCGGGTGATCATGACCGCGCATCTGTCATCGCCCGGCGGGCCGGTCGAGCCGGGCGGTTTCGATTTTCGGCGGCACGCGTGGTTCGAGAGCCTCGGGGCGGTGGGCTATGCCCGTGTGCCGGCGCTGATCATCGCCGAGTCGACGGGCTGGCAGCCGATGTTTCGCGCCCGGATGGCGCTTTCGGACCATGTGCAGCGCCGCCTGCCGGGCGAGCCCGGGGCGTTTGCCGCCGCGATCATGGCCGGTGACCGCTCGGGCATGGCGACCGAGACGCTGCAGATTCTGCGCACCACCAATCTGGCGCATCTGCTGGCCATTTCGGGGCTGCATATGGGGCTGCTTGTGGGGTTCGTCTTCGCCGCCTTCCGGCTTTTCTTCTCCGCCGTGCCCGCATTGGGCCTGCGCCTGCCGGCCAAGAAGCTGTCGGCGGGGCTGGCCCTTATCGTCGCAGCGGGATATCTCGGCCTGTCGGGGGGCAGCGTGTCGACCGAGCGGGCCTTTGTCATGGCCGCCGTCGTGCTGGTCGCGGTGATGCTGGACCGGCGCGCGATCAGCCTGCGGTCGGTCGCGCTGGCGGCCACGATCCTGCTGGTGTGGCAGCCCGAAGCGCTGCTGAGCGCCGGGTTCCAGATGTCGTTCGCGGCCACCACGGCACTGGTCGCGGTCTATGGTCTCATTCGCGACGCGAAGCTGCCGTTGGGCCCACGCTGGATGCGCCCCATATCGGCTGTCGTGATCACCTCGGTCGTCGCGGGGCTGGCCACCTCGCCCTTGTCGGCGGCGCATTTCAATCTCTGGTCACAATACGGTCTGGTGGCCAACCTTCCAAGTGCCCCGCTGATGGGGATCATGGTGATGCCGACAGCGGTGATCGGGGCGGTGCTGATTCCCTTCGGCCTCGATGCGGTGCCGCTCTGGATCACCGGCCGCGGGCTGGCTGCAATCCTGTGGGTGGCGCATTGGGTGGCCGGACTGGAAGGATCACGCGGCACCGTGATGACGCCCGCGCCGGTCGTGCTGCCGATGATGGCGCTTGGCGCGATCTTCGTGGTGCTCTGGCAGGGATGGGGGCGTCTGGCGGGGGCGGTGCCGGTGGCGCTGTCGCTTTTGCTCTGGGCCCAGACCGAGCGTCCGCATGTGCTGATTTCCGACAATGGCGCCTTGGTGGGCGTGATGACCGAGGCCGGCCGGGCCCTCAACAAGGACCGCGCTGGAGGATATGTCGCGGGCAACTGGCTGGAGAATGACGGCGACGGCGCGCCGCAGGCCGAGGCCGCGGCCCGGTGGGGCGCGCGGCCGGAGAATGCCATTGCCGTGCGCGCGCTCGGCGGCAAGCGGGCGGCGGAGGCTCTGACCGATTGCGCGCCGGGGGAGTGGGTGGTGCTGAACGTGGTCCCACCCGAGGGCCGGGTCGCGGGGCTGCCCTGCACCGTGTTGACCCCGGCGAGCCTGCGCCGTACGGGATCCATCGCGCTTTACGCGACAGGCGAGGGGGCCGGCGTGCGCATGGTCACCGCGCGGGACATGGCCGGCTCGCGGTTGTGGAGCGCCCGGTGAAAATGGTTCAGTAACTGCGGATCAACCCGACAAGACGCCCCTGCACCGTGACCTGATCACCAGGCAGGACGCGGGGTTCATAGGCCGGGTTCGCCGCCTCCAGCGCGATGGCGCTGCCCTTGCGGAAAAACCGTTTGAGTGTCGCCTCTTCACCGCGGATCAGCGCCACGACGATGTCGCCGTTATCGGCGGTCGCGGTTTCGCGGATGATCACCACGTCGCCATCGTTGATCCCGGCATCGATCATCGAATCGCCCTTGACCTCCAGCGCGTAATGCTCCCCCGAACCGGAGATCATGCTGCCCGGCACGGACACGTTGTGGCTGGCATGCGCGATCGCCTCGATCGGCACACCGGCGGCGATACGGCCCATCATCGGCACGCTGACCGCGCCCGCGGTCTCGATCCGCCGTGCCTTGGCGGGTTTCGACGCCTCGCCACGGTCGCCTTCGATCACCCGCGGGGTGAAGCCGTGGCCGGCCGTGTCGGGCCCCTTATCCTGCAAGCTGTCGGGCAGCTTGAGGATCTCGAGGGCGCGCGCCCGGTGCGCCAGACGCCGGATGAATCCACGCTCTTCCAGCGCGGTGATGAGACGGTGAATGCCCGATTTCGAGCGCAGATCGAGCGCGTCTTTCATCTCGTCAAAACTGGGCGGCACGCCGGTATGCTGCACGCGCATGTTGATGAAGGCCAGAAGATCCATCTGCTTTTTCGTCAGCATCGCACGACATCCCATGTAAACCAGTTTTCTCTGTTCTACTTATGTTCATGGGGGCTGTCAAGCCGCTTGCGCGGGCTGATCAGTCATAACAACAGGTTAACGGGCAGGGGCACGCCTCAGACGAAGGTGATGGCGCCATCGAACGGCATCTCGCGCAGCCGCGTTCCGGTGGCGGCGAAGATCGCATTGGCAAGCGCTGCGGGGGCCGGGGGCACGGGCGGCTCGCCGATACCGCGGATGGCTTCGGCGGTCTCCAGCCCGCGCACAACGATCTCGGGGCATTGATAAAGCCGCATGCCCGGATAGCGATCGAAATTGGCCTGCTCCGCCGCGCCACCCGCATAGGTGATCCGGCAATTCATCGCATGGCCCAGCCCGAAGATCACGCCGCCCTGCACCAGCCCCTCGAAATTGACCGGGTCGAGGACGCGCCCCACCTCGGCCGCGACAAATACCCGGTCGAGGCGGATCCCGTCGTCGGTGTCGGTGACCTCGATCACCTGCGCGCACGGCACCCCGAAGGACAGGCAGAACGCCACGCCGCGCCCGCGCCCGTCGGCCATCGGCCTGCCCCAGTCCGACATCTCGCCCACGGCCTCGAGCACGCGACGCGAGGGGGCGTGATCGCAAAGACGCAGCCGCTCGGCCAGCGGATCGGCACCGGCGGCATGGATCAGCTCATCGAGCAGGCAATCATGGAAGAAGCCGTTGGTGGACGCGCCCACCGCGCGCCAGGACGACACCGGCGCGAGATCCGGCGCGCGGTAGCCGGTGACGCGGTACTGCGGGATCGCGAAGGGCTGATCCCACGCCCCAGCGACGATCTGCAGATCGGGCCCGGCGGCGAGGATGCCCTGACGCCCCATCTGCGAGGCCAGCACCGAGGGCATGGCGATCCCCAGATCATAGCCCTCGACATGACCGCCGCGCACCCGCCCGCGCCCGCGCGCCATGGCGATCTGGCGGGGGAAATCCTGCGCCATGTCCTCTTCGCGCGAATAGGTCAGTTTGACCGGCTGTCCCGGCACGGCCATCGCGATCCGGGTGGCGTGGCGGCTGACCGCGTCCTCCAGCCGGTGCCCGAAGCTGCCGCCGATCATCTGTGCATGGACATGCACGCGATCCGCGTCCTGCCCGGTGATCCCTGCGGCATTGCTCTGGACGAAGCGCGGCACCTGCGTGCCGGTCCAGATATCGGTGCGCTCGGACGTGTAGAGGACGGTGGCGCTCAGCGGCTCCAGCGGGGCGTGGGCGAGGTAGGGCGCGCGGTACTCGACCTCCAGATCCGCGCTATCGTCCAGCGCCGCATCGACATCGCCGTCGTCGCGCCAGCGGCTGTCCTGCGCATCGGGCGTGAAGCTGTCGGATAGCGCCTGCCAGTGCCCGTCCATGTCGGCGGGGTAGGGCGCGGGCGACCAGTCGCAGGTGATCGCAAGTGCCGCTTGCATCGCGCGCCATGTGTTGTCGGCAATGACCGCCACGCCGCCCGGCAGTTCGACCACATGTTTCACGCCGCGCATCGCCTGCGCCTCTGATGCATCATAGCCGTGCAACTCCGCCCCTTGTCCGGGGTTGAGGCGGATCGCGGCATGCACCATGCCGGGCCGCTCGATATCGATTCCGTAGCTCTGCGTTCCGGTGGATTTCGCCGCCATGTCAATGCGTTGCATCGGCTTGCCGAGCAGGCGCCACGACTTTGGCCCGCGCAGGGTGACATCCGTCACCGGATCGGTCAGAGCGGCCTCTGCGGCGAGGCTCTGGTAGCTGACACGTGTGCCATCCGGCAGGATCACCGCCCCCTGCGCCGTGCGCAGGTCCGCCACCGGCACGTCATGCACGCGCGCCGCCGCGGATTTCAGCGTCTCGCGCGCGACGGCCCCGGCGCGGCGCAGTTTCTCGTAGCCGTCGGGCACGGTGGTCGATCCGCCGGTCACCTGCATCCCGAGAAACTTCATCGGCACGTCGGCCAGATCACGCGCGGTTTCGGCCAGCCAGCCGTCATTGGTGGCCCGGAACGGCACCGCATCCGACGAGAGCGCGGTGTTCCAGTAGGCCGGGCTGGGCGGGCCGGGATCGGTCGCGACCTGACCGAGATCCACGTCCAGTTCCTCGGCGATCAGCGCCGCCTGCACCGAGACCGCGCCCTGTCCGCTATCGGCGCGTGGGGTGATCAGCGTGATGGTCTCGGCGGTGATCAGCACATAGGGCGTCAGCGCCGCCGCCCCTTCGGGCTGATCCGACTGCAACGGGTTGGCATGCGGTGTGTGAAACCGCCACACCCCGAAGGCCACGCCGCCGGCGATGGCCGCAGAGCCTATAAGAAATGTGCGCCGCGCGATGGTCCCGGCCCGTCCCATCTCAGGCGTCCTCCGACATGGTTCTGGCGGCCAGTCTCACCGCCGCGCGGACCCGCGGATAGGTGCCGCAACGGCAGAGATTGCCGGACATGGCGTCGTCGATCTGCTGATCGGAAGGGTCCGGGGTATCCGCCAGAAGATGCGCGGCCTGCATGATCTGCCCGGACTGGCAGTAGCCGCATTGCGCCACCTGCGCGGCGATCCATGCGGCCTGCACCGGATGCGGCGCATCCGGCGTGCCCAGCCCCTCAATCGTGGTCACATCCCCCCAGACATCGCCCAGGGGGATCTGACAGGACCGCACCGCCTCGCCATCCACATGCACCGTGCAGGCGCCGCATTGCGCGATGCCGCAGCCATATTTCGGCCCCTTGATGTCCAGCACGTCGCGCAGGACCCATAAAAGCGGCATCTCGGCCTCGATACCCTCAAGCGCGTACGCGGTGCCGTTGACGGTCAGTTGCATGGGGGGCGCTCCGATCGGTTGATCCCGGCAACACGATAAGCCGGACTCGGTCCGAGTAAAGCCGCAAGGGGCGCTCAGATCGCCAGATACTCGACCGTCTCGCCTGCCTCGCGGGCCGGATCCTCCACCGCGCGCACCAGAAGCGCGTCGGCCTGCGCCAGAACCCCCAGCAGCGCGCTGTCCTGCCGGGCCTCCGCGACCAGACCCTCGGGCGTCAGCCGCGCGCGCATGTAATGCTCGCGCGGGCCGTTGGCGGGCAGGGCGGCGGCCAGCCTTGCGGTGCGGCGCGGGGCAGGGGCCGTGCCCAGCCCCAGCATGGCGCGGATCATCGGCACCACGAAGACATGCCCACAGACCATCGCCGAGACCGGATTGCCCGGCAGACCGACCATCGCCGCCGCGTCCATGCGGCCCGCCATCAGCGGCTTGCCGGGGCGCATCGCCACCTTGTAGAAGGCGCGATCCATTCCGAGATCGCCCGCGACCTTGCCGACCAGATCGTGATCGCCCACCGAGGCGCCGCCGATGGTGACGATCAGATCGGCCCCTTTTGCAAGCTCGAACGCGGTGCTCAGCGAGGCGACGCTGTCGCGCGCGATCGGCAGCAGCCGCGCATGTGCGCCGGCCGCCTCCAGCAGCGCCTTGAGGCCGAAACTGTTCGACGCGATGATCTGGTCGGGGCCGGGATGTTCGCCCGGCATCACCAGCTCGTCGCCGGTCGCGATCAGCGCGACCTCGGGGCGGCGGCGCACCGGCACGCAGGCGTGATTCATCGACGCGAGCAGCGCCACATCTGCAGGCCGCAGCACGCGCGGCGCATCCAGGGTATCACCGACGCGGAAATCGCTGCCCGCCGGGCGCACATGGTCCTTGGCGTCCAGCCTGTCGCCAAGGGTGATGCCGGTGCCGTCGCGCGCCACGTCTTCCTGCATCACCACACGCGTTGCCCCTTCGGGCAGCGGTGCACCGGTGAAGATGCGCACCGCTTCGCCCGCGCCGAGGGCCCCGGCGAACCCATGACCCGCCGCCGCCTCGCCGATCACCGTGAACCGCGCACCGGGCGCGGCACCCGCCCCCCCGATCGCGTAGCCATCCATCGCCGAGGCGGCAAAGGGTGGCTGATCGCGGACAGCTTTCACGTCCCTTGCCAGAACCCGACCCCCGGCGCGGGCCAGCGGCACATCCTCGATACCCATCGGGGACACCAGCCCGAACAGATGGTCGAGCGCTTCGCGTACCGGTATCATTGCGCCTCGTAACGCCCTGATTTTCCGCCATCCTTCAGGATCACACGAAGGCCCCCGATCTGCATCGCGCGGTCCACGGCCTTGACCATGTCGTAGACTGTGAGGGCCGCAACCGAGACCGCGGTCAGCGCCTCCATCTCTACGCCGGTCTGACCGGTGGTCTTTACGCGGGCCTCGACCCGCACCCCCGGCAGATCGGGATCAAGCGTCAGATCCACCGCCAGCTTGGTCACCGGCAGCGGATGACAAAGCGGGATGAGATCGGGCGTCTTCTTGGCCCCCATGATGCCCGCAAGCCGCGCGACCGACAGCACGTCGCCCTTGCCGGCACGCCCCTCGGCAATCAGATCGTAGGTGGCCGGCTGCATCGCGACATGGCCCTCTGCGGCGGCCTCGCGCGCGGTGACGGCCTTGTCGGAGACATCGACCATATGCGCCTGGCCCTGCGCGTCGAAATGCGTGAGGTCGCTCATGAGAGGCTGCCCGAAATCAGCGGATTGGCCAGAAGGTTGCGCGTCGCCCCCGCCACATCCTCGGCCCGCATCAGCGTCTCGCCGATCAGGAAGCAGCGCGTGCCGTAGCGCGCGATATCGGCCAGATCCGCGGATGTGGCAAAGCCGCTCTCGCTGACGATAAGACCTTCGGGCGGCACGAATTTCGACAGCTTGCGCGTCACGTCGAGCGACGTCTCGAACGTGTGCAGGTCGCGGTTGTTGATGCCGATCAGGCGCGAGGAGAGCGCCGCGGCGCGCTCCAGATCGTCGTGGTCATGCACCTCGATCAGCGCATCCATGCCCCAGCCGGTCGCGGCCTGCTCCAGCTCGACGGCCTGCGTGTCCGACACGGCGGCCATGATGATCAGGATGCAGTCGGCGCCAAGACTGCGCGCCTCGGCGACCTGATAGGGGTCATACATGAAATCCTTGCGCAGCACCGGCAGATGGCAGGCGGCGCGGGCCTCGGTCAGATGCTCCGGCGCGCCCTGAAAGCTGGGGCCGTCGGTCAGCACCGACAGGCAGGCCGCGCCGCCGTCGGCATAGGCGGCGGCAAGTGCGGCGGGATCGAAATCTTCGCGGATCAGACCCTTCGAGGGGCTGGCCTTCTTGATCTCGGCGATCAGCCCGTAGCCGGTCTTGCTGGCCTGCAACAGCGCCTCGGCAAACGGGCGCACCTTCGGCGCACTCGCGGCGGCCACGTCCAGATCGTCCTGGGACCGCTCGGCCTTGGCGGCGGCGATCTCTTCGAGCTTGTAGCGCTTGATGTCGTCTAGAATACTGGCTGTGGTCATGCGACCTCCGATGTCAGGGTTGCCAATGCGGTGATCTTGGCGCGCGCTGCCCCGCAGTCAATGCTTTCGGCCGCCATCGCGACACCTGCCTTTGGATCATCCACACGGCCGACCACGATCAGCGCCGCGGCGGCGTTGAGCAGCACCGCGTCGCGATACGCGCCCGCCGTGCCATCCAGAAGAGCGCGCAGCGCCGTTCCGTTCTGGGCGGGCGTGCCGCCAAGCGTGGCCTCGAACGGGTGGACGGGAAGACCGAAATCCTCGGGATGCAGTTCGACCTCGCGCACCGCGCCGTCCTCTTCCAATGCCGCGACCCAGCTGGGACCGGTGATGGTCAGCTCGTCGGTGCCGTCCGATCCGTGCACCAGCCACGCCCGTTCGCTGCCCAACTGCCCCAGCGTTTCGGCCATCGGCCGGATCAGCGCGCGCGAGAATGCGCCGGTCAACTGGCGCCTGACGCCCGCAGGGTTGGTGAGCGGCCCGAGGATGTTGAAGATCGTGCGCGTCCCAAGCTCGGCGCGGGCCGGGCCGACATGCGCCATCGCGGGGTGATGCATCGGCGCCATCATGAAGGCGATGCCGACCTCGGCCAGCGCGCGTTCCACGATATCGGCCCCGACCATCACGTTGATGCCCAAATGCGTCAGCGCGTCCGCCGCGCCGGATTGCGACGACAGGTTGCGGTTGCCATGCTTGGCCACCGGCACGCCGGCCCCCGCCACCACAAAGGCGGTCGCGGTCGAAATGTTGAGCGTACCCTTGCCGTCGCCTCCGGTGCCGACGATGTCCATCGCGCCTGCCGGCGCGCGCACCTTGTTGCATTTGGCGCGCATCACCGCGGCGGCGGCGGCGAACTCGTCCACCGTTTCGCCGCGCGTGCGCAGCGCCATCAGCAGCCCGCCGATCTGCGCCGGCGTCGCGCCCCCGTCGAACAGGATCTCGAACGCCGCCTCGGCCTCGGGCCGGGTCAGGGACCGCTCGGCCGCGGCCCCGATCAGCGGTTTCAGCCGGTCGCTCATGCCGGCACCTGCATCAGATCGAGAAAGTTTTTCAACAGCTTGTGCCCGTGTTGCGAGGCGATGGATTCAGGGTGGAACTGCAGGCCGTGGATCGGCAGATCGCGGTGCTGCAGCCCCATGATCGTGCCATCGGCAAGCTCGGCGGTGACCTCCAGACACGCGGGCAGGCTGGCGCGTTCGACCACCAGCGAGTGATAGCGCGTCGCTTCGAACGGCGAGGGCAGGTTTGCGAACACGCCCGCGCCCTCGTGCCGGATCTGCGCCATCTTGCCATGCACGATCTCGGAATGCCGGATCACGCGCCCGCCAAAGGCCTGCCCGATGGCCTGATGCCCCAGACACACGCCCAGAAGCGGGATCCCCGCCTCGGCCGCCGCAAGCGTCAGCGGCAGACAGATGCCGGCCTGATCGGGGTCGCACGGCCCCGGCGACAACAGGATCCCCGCGGGCCGCAACGCCATCGCCGCCTGAACGTCGATCGCATCGTTGCGATAAACCCGCGTCTCGGCCCCCAATTCGCCCACATAATGGACAAGATTGTAGGTGAAACTGTCATAGTTGTCGATCAACAGCAGCATCTGTGCCTGTCCTCTGCATAGGGGCTGGAGGCCTGTGGCCCGGTCGTCCCATACATGTTCAGGCTTGCACGGCACCGTCAAGGGGCGCTACCCCCGATAGAGATCAAAACGGGCGGGCAGCCAAAGGCAGGAGACCGGACGTGATAGGCGGATTTCTCAAAGGGGCGCTGACGGGCACCATCGTCGCGGGTCTGGCGGCGGGCACCGTGTCGGTGCTGTCGGACCCGCCCGCACGCGACGCGCCGCAGGCCGGCACGGTCGAGGTGACGCCGGGATCGGGCTTTGATGCGCGGCGCGAGGATGGCGCGGCGACGCTACCAGACGCAGAACCCCGCCCCGAGGCGGGCGATCCGCCGCAGGTATCGACACCTGCGCCCCGAGAGACGCCGCCATCCGGCGACGCCGACACCGCGCCGGCTGGAGATCCACTGACCGAGGCTGCGGACACGCTTGGCGAGGGGCCAGTGCCGGGCGCCGGCAGCAGCGATGTTGCCGCGCGACGCGGCCGCCCGGTCGCATCCGACCCGCCCACCGCGATGCCCGAGGCCGCAGAGGCCGATCAAGCGGCCCGCATGGCGACGCCAGAGGCCGATCAACCGGCGCTGCGGCGCAACGCCGCGGCCTTCGCCAATCGCGGGGACAAGCCGCTGATGGCGATCGTGCTGATGGCCGGCGACGGCGATGCCGTGAGCATCGAGACATTGATGACCTTTCCCTATCCGCTGAGCATCGCGGTCGATCCCGACCGGGCCGACGCGGCAGAGATCGCGGCGCGCTACCGCGCGGCCGGGTTCGAGGTGCTTCTGACCGTCGATCTGCCGCAGGACGCGGCGCCGTCCGATATCCGGGCGACGCTGCGATCTAGCGTCGCGGAGGTGCCGCAGGCGGTCGCGGTGCTGGAGGGGCGCGCGGGCGGCCTGCCTGTCGCGGGCGCCGCGCCGATCCTCGCACAGACCGGCCACGGGCTTGTGATACAGACGCTCGAGGCCGATGCCGCGCGCGGCGTTCTGACCACCGCCGAGGTTCCGGCAGCCCCGCTGCAGCGCGATCTCGACGGGCAGGGGCAGGACGCGGACGCCGTTCAGGCGGGGCTCGATCAGGCCGCGGCGGTTGCCGACGCTCAGCGCGGCGTCATCGTTCTGGGCCGGATGCGCGCCGACACGCTGCGTGCGCTGTCGCTCTGGTCGGGGCAGGGCGGCGCGCGGCGCGTGGCCCTCGCGCCGGTTTCGGCGGTGCTCTTGGCGCAGGACAGCGCGGAGAGCCGCGAGTAGCGCACTGCGCGACACCCCGGGCGCTTCACGCCGCCGCGTTCCCGGTGTAGGATGTACCCCAAGGAACCAAGTGAGGATACCGTCATGAATGTGAGCACCCCGGCGCTGCGGGCCAAGGACGCCCCGAACCTCGACACGTTCGACTGGGAAGACCCCTTTCGCCTGAGCGACCAGTTGACCGAAGAAGAGCGGATGATCGCCGACAGTGCGCGCAGCTTTGCCCAAGGCAGCCTGCAACCGCGCGTCATCGACGCCTACCGCGAGGAACGCGTGGAGTCGGAGCTGTTCCGAGAGATGGGCGAGATGGGCCTGCTGGGCACCACCATCCCCGAGGAATATGGCGGGCTCGGCTCGAATTATGTCAGCTACGGCCTCGTCGCGCGCGAGATCGAGCGTGTCGATTCGGGCTATCGGTCGATGATGAGCGTGCAATCCTCGCTGGTGATGTATCCGATCTACGCCTACGGATCCGAAGAGCAGCGGCGCAGCTACCTGCCGAGGCTGGCCTCGGGCGAGCTGATCGGCTGTTTCGGCCTGACAGAACCCGATGCCGGCAGCGACCCGGCCGGCATGAAGACCCGCGCGGTGCGCACCGAAACGGGCTACCGCATCACCGGCTCCAAGATGTGGATCTCCAACAGCCCGATTGCGGATGTGTTCATCATCTGGGCCAAGTCCGAGGCGCATGACGGCAAGATCCGCGGCTTCATTCTCGACAAGGGCATGACGGGCCTCAGCGCGCCCAAGGTCGGCGGCAAGCTGTCGTTGCGCGCCTCGGTGACCGGCGAGATCGTCATGGACGGCGTCGACGTGCCAGAGTCTGCCATTCTGCCGAATGTTCAGGGGCTTAAAGGGCCTTTCGGATGTCTCAACCGCGCCCGCTACGGCATCGCATGGGGCGTCATGGGGGCGGCCGAGTTCTGCTGGCACGCCGCGCGCCAATACGGGCTGGACCGCAAGCAGTTCGACAAACCGCTGGCGCAGACGCAACTTTTCCAGCTCAAGCTGGCCGACATGCAGACCGAGATCGCGCTTGGGCTTCAGGCATGCTTGCGCGTCGGCCGGCTGATGGACGACGCCAACGCCGCGCCCGAGATGATCAGCCTCATCAAGCGCAACAATTGCGGCAAGGCGCTGACCATCGCGCGCCACGCCCGCGACATGCATGGCGGCAACGGCATCTCCGAGGAATATCAGGTGATGCGCCACATGGTTAATCTGGAAACGGTCAACACCTACGAAGGCACGCATGACGTCCACGCGCTGATCCTCGGGCGGGCGCAGACCGGTCTGCAGGCCTTTTTCTGAAGGTGAGAAATGCCGCGCAGGCCGTTGATTTCCATTAGGAACCCTATGTCGGGAATCCGATGAGCGGCGCGCTCGCCCCGCTCTGGCGCGCCAGTTCCGCCGAGGCGTTCGAGGCCGCGCCGCTGCAGGGCGACCGCGACGTCGATCTGGCGATCGTCGGCGGCGGGTATACCGGCCTCTCGGCCGCGCTGGAGGCCGCAGGTCAGGGCGCGGACGTCACCCTGCTGGAGGCCGGAACCGTCGGCCATGGCGGATCGGGGCGCAATGTCGGGCTGGTCAATGCCGGGCTGTGGCTGCCGCCCGACGATCTCTGCCGAATCCTCGGGGACGTGGCCGGTGAGCACCTCAACTGCGTTCTCGCGGCCGCCCCGGATCTGGTGTTTTCCCTCATCGCCGAGCATGCCATCGCCTGCGAGCCGGTGCGCAACGGCACGCTGCATCTGGCGCATGCGGCAGGCGGCGTCGACCCGTTGCGCGAACGGCTGCGCCAGGGTCAGGCGCGCGGCGCACCGGTGCGCCTGCTGGGTGCCGGCGAGGTCGCGGCGCGCACCGGAACGGAGGCGTTTCACGGCGCCCTTCATGATCCGCGCGCGGGCACGATCCAGCCGCTGGCCTATGCGCGCGGTCTGGCCCGGGCCGCCGCCAGCCGCGGCGCGCAGCTGCACGAGCACAGCCCGGCCACCCGGGTCGAACGGCACGACGGGCACTGGCGGATCACCACAGCGACGGGCACGCTGCGCAGCCCACGCCTGCTGATGGCGACCAACGCCTATCACGCCCCCGCGCCACCGTTGCGCCTGCCGGATATGCCGGTGGTGCAATTCTACCAGCTTGCGACAGAGCCTCTGGGCGACAACATCGCGCGCGATATCCTGCCGGGCGGCGAGGGGTGCTGGGATACCGGCCTGATCATGACCTCGCTGCGGCGCGACGCGGCGGGGCGGATCCTCCTTGGCGGCATGGGCAGTGCGGCGCCCGCGCATGCCAACTGGGCGACGCGCAAGCTGACGCAGCTTTTCCCGCGCCTGCGTGGCACAACGGTGCCGCATGCCTGGGCGGGACGCATCGCGATGACCGGCGATCATCTGCCGTGCATCCAGCGGATCGGGCCGCAAGGCTATGCCGTCTACGGCTATTCGGGGCGCGGTATCGGGCCGGGCACGGTCTTTGGCCGGGCTGCGGCGCGGGCGCTGATGACCGGGCAGGAGGATGATCTGCCCGTGCCGGTGGTCGCGACCCATCACGAGCGGTTCGCAACTCTCAAGACGCTCTATTACGAGACGGGCGCGCGTCTGGTCCATATGCTCGGCGCCCGCGTCTGAGCATATCCGCACACTAACTGTTGAAAATGGCGCCATTGTGCGCAGGGGAATAGCGTCTACGTGTCGTGACAGTTGTGTGAAAGGACTGTGATATGGCCGTGACGGACGCCGCAGGCGGGTTTACCAGAGGCAATCTGTTTCGGCATGTGTCGGTGATGTCCTTCACGTCGAGCATAGGTCTGATGGCGATCTTCGCTGTCGATCTCATCGACGTCTTCTTCATCTCAATGCTGGGACACGAGGCGCTGGCCGCGGCGGCAGGCTATGCCAGCACGTTGATGTTTTTTGCAAGCGCGATGAATATCGGGCTGTCGATTGCCGCCGGCGCGCTGGTCGCGCGGGCCGAGGGACGCGGCGATCGCGCGCAGGCGCGCGACTACGCGACCAGCACGGCCGTGATCGCTGTCGTCGCCGGCGTGTTGCTGCCGTTGCTGGCGCTGCCCTTCATCGACCACCTGCTCGGGCTCGTGGGCGCGTCGGGACCGGCGGCGGACAAGGCGGCGTCCTATCTGTGGATCATCCTTCCGACCACGGCCCTGTCGGGCCTGTCGATGGTGGCTGTCGCGGTGTTGCGTGCCTATGGCGATGCGCGGGCGGCGATGTATCCCGCGCTTCTGGGGGCGGCTGTCAATCTGGTGCTCGACCCGGTCCTGATCTTCACGTTCGAGATGGGGATCGAGGGCGCCGCGATCGCCACGGTCGCGGCGCGGCTCGCCACCTTGGTGGTCGCGTTCGGGCTGGCCATGGCACGGTTTCGCGCCTTCGCCCGCCCGCGTCTGCATTGTATCGCGCGCGATTGCCATGATGCGATGGGGATCGCCGTCCCGGCGGTTCTGGGCACCGTGGCCACGCCGATGGGCACCGCCATCGTCATGCGCGAGATGGCGAAATACGGCACCGATGCGGTGGCCGCAATGGCGGTGATCAACCGCATGGTGCCGGTGGTCTTTGCCGTGGTGCTGTCGATGTCGGGCGCCATCGGGCCGATCTTCGGGCAGAATTTCGGGGCCGGGCGCATGGACCGCGTGCAGGAAACCTTCATCGAGGGGTTGAAATTCCTCGGCCTCTATGTGGTCGCGATGTCGGCGCTGCTTTACCTGTTGCGTGCGCCGATTGCCGATGTCTTTGGCGCGGCGGGCCAGATGCGGGCGCTGCTGTATCTCTTTCTCGGACCGGTCGCGCTCGCGTCGTTTTTCAACGGGGCGATCTTCGTGGCCAATGCGACGTTCAACAATCTCGGGCGTCCAGGATATTCGACGGGCGTCAGCTGGGCGCGGCACACGGCGGGCACATGGCCCTTCGTGCTGGCGTTCGGGGCGATCTGGGGCGCGCCGGGTGTTCTGATCGGCCAGGCTTTTGGGGGCGCGGTTTTCGCCGGCGTCGCGGTCTGGCTGGCGATCCGCGTGATCGAGGAGCCGTGCCGCGATCCGCTGCAGGGCCAGTATGTCTGTCCGGATCGCCGCATGCACATCATGGCGAACCGCGCGATACGGTAATGCGGCGCCGCCGGACATGCCGGCGACACCGCATCGGACCAATCGCCCTTGGGGATGCGACGACGGCCTGTAAGGGTCGACCGCCCGCGCCGATCAATAGGCGCGGACGATCGACATCCGGTCGAACCGGTTGACCGTCACCCCCCGAAAACCTCGGGCTGGGTGGCGCCCATACGTCCCTAGCCTGAAGACCCTCATTCATGGAACACCGCCAACATACACCTTGACGTAAGGTCAGAAAAGTCCGGGAATCCCTACCTGTATTTACCCAAGGCAAGCAATCAAGCAAATTTGGAGCTATTGTTTCACTCAACGAAAAAGATCTGGTTCTGAAACGACGCCTTGAGCACGGCCTGTGCCGTGGTTTCCACGCAGAGCGCGTGCCGTGCGAGCCGCAGGTGCTTTTCCACTGTCGCATGGGTCAGATCCATGACCACGGCGATATCCTGCACCGTCTTGCCGTCGCCAACCCATGTCAGCACTTCGCGCTGGCGATCCGTGAGGTGGCGCTTGGGCGGCTCGTAGGGCAGGGTCTGGATGCACAGATGCGCCAGATTGTTGAGCGCAAGTATGGAGTTGCCGTCGCGCTGCCAGATTGCATCGACCTCGGCCTGTGTCATCCCGGACCGCGCCGTCAGCGCGATGGCGGCCTTCATCCGCGGGCGCAGCGACTTGAAACTGATCGAATAGCCGGCGACCACGTCATGGCCTCGGTTGAAGTCGAGCACGCGGCGCTCGTCCGCCGTGAAATCGTCGCGCCGGCATCGCGCCTCCAGAAGCGACCACGAACAGGCCCCGGTATTCTGCAGCGCCCATTGCACCATGGGCGCGTCGGCATAGAGACGATCCTCGACAAACACGTCGAGATAGTCGCGCTCATGATTGGACAGGATCACGAAATCGTCGGGATCGCCCAGCGATGTGGCCGTGCGAAACCGCGTGCACCCGTAAAGCAGCCGGTCGAATCCGAACTCGGCCATGCTGCGCGTGTGGATGTCCCACAATTCCTCGATCGTGGTCACGTTGAGCAGCCGGTTGATCGCGGCCGGGTCGATCATGCGCGCGGCTCCGGCGCGGGCGCCAGATGGGCGCGCATCGCATCGAGGGCGAGGATATATCCATGCGCGCCGAATCCGCAGATCACCCCGACCGCGACCCGCGCGATATGCGACACATGCCGGACCTCCTCGCGGGCATGCACGTTCGACAGGTGCAGCTCTATCGCCGGGATCTCGACCGAGCTCAGCGCGTCCATCAGCGCCAGCGACGTATGGGTATAGGCCCCGGCATTGAGGATGATCCCGTCATGCACCCCGCGCGCGGCATGGATCATATCGATCAGCACGCCTTCGTGATTGCTCTGCTCGAACCCGAGCGCGACGTCATGCGCGGCCGCATGCGCGCGACACATCGCCTCGATATCTTGCAGCGTGACCGAGCCATAGACCTCGGGCTGCCGCGTACCCAGCAGGTTGAGGTTCGGACCATTGAGAACAAGAACTGATGTCATGCGGTTGTATTCCTTCAAGGAAACCGTGTAACCGTCGAGCGCGGTGCCTGTCCAGTTTTTTTGACCGGACCCGCGCGAGGCGCGGCCCAGGGTGGAAACGGCTTGAAAAGGGCGCGCAATCGGGCGACGGTCGCGGCGCTGCGGCACGCCGGCATGGTGCGTGCCGGCCCGATCCCGGAGGTTGACATGCCACGCACATTGGCCGTCCTGACACTGTTGGCCGCCATCGCCTTTGCGGCCTCGCCATTCCTGTCGAGCGGGTTCAACGGGTTTACCGCCAATCAGTTTCCGGTCCCGCAGACCGATCCGCCAATCCAGCCGGCCGGCTACGCGTTCTCGATCTGGGGGCTGATCTATCTGTGGTTGATCGCGGGCACCGGCTTTGGGGCCGTGGCCCGGGCGCGGGCCGACGATTGGCAGGCGGCGCGGCTGCCGCTGCTGATCAGCCTTGGGGTGGGCAGTTTCTGGATCGCGGTTGCCCAGGCCTCGGTGATCTGGGCGACGGTGATGATCTGGGTGATGCTGGTCGCGGCCCTGGCCGCCTTGGCGCGCGCCGGCACCGGCGACCGCTGGCTGCAGCGCGAGGCCCTCGGTGCCTATGCGGGCTGGCTCACGGCGGCGTCGTCGGTCTCCGTCGGGCTGGTGCTGGCCGGCTACGGCATCACGTCGCAGATGGTCGCGGCCTGGATCGGCCTCGTGCTGGCCCTCGGGATCGCTGCGGCCATGCAGCGGGCCCGCCCCGACAGCCTTGCCTATCCGGGGGCGGTCATCTGGGCCCTTGTCGGGGTGATCGTGACCAATCTGGACCCGGTCAATCCAAGCGTGATCGGGCTGTCGGCCATCGGCATCGTCTATCTCGGGCTGATGGCGGCGCGCAACCTCCGCACCGCCATCTGACGCGGGAAACCTTGCGGCATCCGCGGAACTCTCAGCTCCAGTCGGCGTAGCGCGAGATCCGCGCGGCGACCCCGTCGAGAAACATCTCCGCCGCCGGATGCGGCGCGCCCAGCCGCGAGGTGATCACGCTGAAGCCGAAGGTCTCGACGATGTCGAGCGGTCGGCTCAGCCCGCCGCGGGCCTCATGCTCGGCCGCGGTGAACGCATCGACCAGCCCGACCCCCAGACCGCGCAGCGACAGGGCCGACACCACTGATGAAAGCCGCGCCCGCGCCACGATGCGCGGTGGTTCATGCATCGCCGCAAACAGCTGATCGAGCATCGCACCGCTCGTGGTGGTCGAGGAATAGCCGATCACCGCGCGGGCCGACAGATCGTCGAGCCCGATGCGCGCGCAATGCGCAAGCGGGTCCTCGGGGCTCATGATGCACCGGATCGGCACGCGTTCATGCGTCAGCAGCCGGATCTCGGGGGTTTCCATGACCGGCGCGACGAAGCCCAGCACCACCTGACGGCTGGCGACCATGTGGATCACGGATTGGGTGGAGAATGACAGGATTTCCAGATCGAGATCGTTCAGCTTCCCGCTGGCGTGGATATCGGCGGCAACCTCGGGAATCAGCGTCAGCGACAGCACCGGCATCGACGCGATACGCAGCCGTTCGCGACGCCCGCGCCCGATCTCGCGGGCGGCCACCTCGATTTCCGACAGGCCGACAAAGGCGCGCTCGACCTCCGAGGCCAGCGCATGCGCCGCCTCTGTCGGGCTGATGCGATTGCCGACGCGATCAAACAGCAAGAGCCCGGTCTGCGTTTCCAGATCGCGGATCAGCCGGCTTGCCGCAGGCTGGCTGATCGACAGCCGCGCCGCCGCACCAGAGACCGACCCCGCCCGCATCACGGCGAGAAACACTTCGAGAGCACGTTGACTGAGCATAGCGGCCTTCATAACATAAACGCATACCTGAAGTGAAAGTTTTTATTTGAATTATCAAGCCGGGTGTCGAACCATAGGAATGTCCGAGAGCATTCCGACCTACGGGATTTCCCGTAACGCATGCCCCGCAGGAGCGATCATGACCGAGACATCCCCCTTCGAGACATCCGCGTCGGCGCTGCCGGGCCGGGTCGATGTCGTGATCATCGGCGGCGGTGTGGCGGGTGTGGGCGCGGCGCTCGCGCTGGCCGAGAGCGGCGTGTCGGTCCTGCTGTGTGAAAAGGGGCGCGTTGCCGCCGAGCAATCCTCGCGCAACTGGGGTTGGGTGCGCCGGCAGGGACGCGATCCGCGCGAATTGCCACTGATGACCGAAAGCCTCGGGTTGTGGCGGCGCTACGCCGGCGTGCTCGACACCGATATCGGCTTTCGCCAGACCGGCTGCACGTATCTTTGCACCACCGAAGAGGATGCGGCCGAGCGCGAAGCGTGGCTGGCGCATGCCGCAGCCTCCGACATCCCGTCGCGGATGCTGTCGCGGGCCGAGATCTCGGGGCTGGTGGACACCAGCGGCACGGAGATGCACGGCGCGATCACGACCCCCGACGATTGCCTTGCAGAGCCGTCGCTGGCCGTACCGGCGCTCGCGCGTCATGCGCAATCCCTGGGCGCGACCATCGTCGAGAATACCGCGGTGCGCACGCTTATGCGCAGCGCGGGCCGGGTCAGCGGCGTGATGACCGAGCACGGCCCCGTGGCCTGCGACGCGGTCATCCTCGCGGGCGGGGCATGGTCGAGGCCGTTTCTGGAAAACGCCGGCGTGTCGCTGCCGCAGCTTGCCGTGCGCTCCTCGGCGCTGCGCACCGGGCCGGCGCGCGCCAACGCCGCGCCGCCGGCGGGCATGCTGGGCGCCGGCGGCGCGTCGATCCGCCCGCGCCGCGACGGCGGCTACACCATCGGGCGGGCCGGGGCGGCGCGGTTCGATCTGGTGCCGGCGGCGTTCCGGCATCTCTTTGCCTTCCTGCCGATGTTGCAAAAACGCTGGCGCATCGTCGATCTGGGACTGGGGCGGTCGTTTTTCGGGCCATTGGGATATCATCGCTGGCGCGAGGACGACGTGACCCCGTTCGAGCAGATGCGCATCCTCGATCCCGATCCCGACGAGGGTCTGCTCGACGATGTCTGGCGCAGTGCGCAGGCGCTTTATCCGCAGCTTGCCGGGGCAGAGCGGGTGCAGGCCTGGGCGGGCATGATCGATGTCACCCCCGACGAGGTGCCGATCATCGACGCTGTCGCCGGCGTGCCGGGGCTGGTGGTGGTCACCGGTCTGTCGGGGCACGGGTTCGGTCTGGGCCTCGGCGCCGGTCAGATGGCCGCGCAGCTTGCCACCGGCGGCACGCCCTTGGTGGCGACCGATCCCTACCGGATGGACCGGTTCACCAAGCGTCCATCACGGGCGGCCTGAGCATGCCGGAGGATGTCATCATCATCGGCGCCGGCATCACCGGGCTTGCCACGGCGCATGCGCTGGCCTGCGACGGGGTCTCGGTGCGCGTCGTCGAGGCCTACGCGCCCGCCGCGATGGGGTCGGGCTGGACGCTGGCCGGTGTGCGGCAGTCGGGCCGTCATGCGTCCGAGCTTGGGCTGGCGCGCGACGCGGTGGCCCGCTGGGCCACGCTCGCCGACACGCTTGGCGCGCCCACCGGATATCGCCGGTCGGGAAACCTGCGGCTGGCGCGCACCCCGGACGAGGTTTTGGTGATCCAGCGGCTGGTGGCCGATCAGGCCGCCGCGGGGCTCGATATCACGCTGCTGGATGCGGCCACGCTGCGGGTGGCCGCGCCAAGCCTCGCGCCGCATATCCTTTGCGCGTCGTTCTGCGCCAGCGACGGTCAGGCCGAGCCGTCGATGGTCGCGGCGGCCTATCAGGCGGCCCTCACCCGGATGGGCGTGCGGATCGACACCGGGATCAGGGTTCACCGGATCGAGACGGCGCAGGGGCGCTTTGCCGCGCTCGACACCGAGGCCGGGCGTCTGCCCGCCGGGGCCTGTCTGGTGGCCGCCGGGATCGGCACGCCGGATTTGCTGGCCCCGCTGGGCGTCGTTCTGCCGCTGCGCACGCCGCTGGTGACGGTCGTGCAGACCGCGCCGATCGCGACATGTCTCGGGCCGGTGCTGGGCGTGGCCAATGCCGACATGGCCGCGCGGCAGCAGCAGGACGGACGGCTGCGCGTCTCGAGCGGGATCGCGCCGTGGCACGGTCAGGTCTCGAAAGACTCCGACGGCCGCCCGGTCGCCCGCCCCACCGCGCGCCGTCTCGCCCAGACCATCGACACCGTCGCATCGGTCCTGCCGGCGCTGGCTGAGGCGCCGGTCGAGCGGTTCTGGGGCGGGGTGATCGACCTCACCCCCGACGGCCTGCCGGCGCTCGACGCGGTGCCGGGCGTGGACGGGCTCTTCTGCGCGGCCGGATTCTCCGGGCACGGCTTCGGCATCGGGCCGGCGGTGGGCCACGCGATGGCGGGGCTGGTGTGCGGGCGCGCGCCAGCGGTGGATCTGTCGCCCTTCGCGCTGGCCCGCTTTTCGGGGAACATCGCCCCGCATTCGGAACCGGAGCTGCACGGATGAGCGCACGGATGAGCACGCAGGGCGATATCGCGGTGATCGGCGCGGGGCTGGTCGGATCGGCGCTGGCGCTCGGGCTGGCGCGCACCGGGGCGCGGGTGACGCTGGTGGACGCGGCCGCAGACGACTTTCACGCCTCGGCTGCCAATTTTGGTCTCGTCTGGGTGCAGGGCAAGGGGCTGGGCGCGCCGGACTATGCCGCGCTGAGCTTTCGGGCGGCCCAAACCTGGGACGGGTTCGCCGCCGATCTGGTTCAGGCCACGGGGATCTCGCCGGCCTACCGGCGCACCGGCGGCGTCCGGATCGCGCTTGACGAGGCAGAGCTTGAGCGGACACGCGCCAATCTTGCGCGGCTGCACAACCAGCCCGGCGGCGCCCAGGACACGGAGATCCTCGACCGGGATGCGCTGCGGGCCCTGCTGCCCGGGATCGGCCCCGAGGCCGTCGGCGCGGCGTATTGCCCGCATGACGGGCATGCCGACCCGCTGATGACCCTGCGCGCCCTGCGGGCGATGCTTGAGACCCGCGCGACCATCGTGCCGATGCAGGTGACGCGCGTCCGGCCCGCGCGCGCGGGCTTTGTCATCGAAGGCGATACCGGCCGGATCCAGGCCGAGCGCGTGGTGCTCGCCGCCGGGCTGGGCAATGTGGCGCTGGGCCCGGATCTGGGTCTGCACGCGCCCGTGCGCCCGCAGCGGGGCCAGATCCTGATCACCGAGCGCCTGCCGCCGTTTCTGGACCTGGCGACGCATACCGTGCGCCAGACCGCCGATGGCACCGTCATGATGGGCGACAGCAAGGAGGATGCGGGCTTTGATCGCGGCACCACGCAGGCGGTCGCGCGCGACATCGCCGCCCGCGCCGTGCGCAGTTTCCCGGCTCTGGCGCGCGCGCGGCTGGTGCGCAGCTGGTCCGGGCTGCGCGTGATGTCGCCCGACGGGCTGCCGATCTATCAGGCCTCGGCCACGCATCCCGGCGCGTATCTGGTGACCTGTCACAGCGGTGTGACGCTGGCCTCGCTGCATGCCGGCGAGGTCGCGCACGCCATCGCCGATGACGCGCTCGATGCGCGCTATCCGGAATTTGCCCCGACCCGTTTCGAGGTGGCCGCATGAGCCTGTTTCGCCGCTCGGGTCCGCCGGCAGGGGCGATCACGATCACCGTCGATGGCCGCGCGGTTCCGGCCTGTGCCGGTGACACCGTTGCCACCGCGATGCTGGCGGCGGGCTATGACGCCATCGGGGCGCATGTGAAATCCGGCCGCCCGTCCGCGCCCTGGTGTCTGATCGGGGTGTGTTTCGGCTGTCAGTGCAGCATCGACGGCGCGCCCGACGCGCAGGCCTGCCTGGTGCCGGCGCGCGACGGCATGGTGGTCGAGACGCCGCAACCGCTGACCGACAAAGAGGGCAAGGCATGAGCAAGGTGATCGACCTTTGCGTGATCGGGGCCGGCCCGGCAGGGCTGGCCGCGGCGGCCCGCGCAGCCCAGGGCGGGCTGAATGTCCTGCTGCTGGACGAACAACCGGCCGCCGGTGGACAGGTCTGGCGCAACGCCGGCGCCGCCCTTGCGGGCGGGTCGATGCCGGCGGCACAGGCGGAAAAGGCGTATCACGGCGCCGCTGCCGCCTTGCGGCGGCTGGCAGCCTCGGGTGTCGATCACCGCGCCGGGGCGACCCTGATCGACATCGCCGCTCCAGAGACAGCGCCGGGACCGGGCCCGGAGGCCGTGGTCGAGATCACCTGGCGCGCACCGTCCCGGGCTGAAGCCCCGCGCATCCGCCAGACGGCCGCGGGCGCGGTCATCTGCGCGACCGGCGCGCAGGAACGCCCGCTGATCTTTCCCGGGGCCGAACTGCCCGGTGTGATGGGGGTGGGCGCGATCCAGAGCGCCTACAAGCAATCCGGGCTGGTCCCCGGCGGCGAGGGCGTGGTGCTCGCCGGGCACGGCCCGCTGCTTTTGCTGACGCTGGCGCAGATCCGCGCGGCGGGGGGCCGTGTTGCGGCGGTGCTCGATCTGGGCGCGCCCGGCGCGATGGCTGCGGTCGCCCGGACCCTGCCGCGCGCCCTGATCGGCGATCCGGCGCTGATGGCGCGCGGGGCCGGGCTGATGCTGCGCCGGGCGCTGTCGGGCGTGCCGGTTTACCGCCGCGTCACCGGGCTGCGCGCCCATGGTGCCGACAGCATAGAGGCGGTGTCGTTTTCCAGCGCGGGGCGCGCCACGCGCCTGCCCGCGCGTCTGCTGGGCGTGCATGATGGGGTGATCCCCAACGCGCAGGTCAGCCGGCTTTTGAACCTGCGGCATGTCTGGGACGCGGGGCAGGGGGCGTTTCTGCCCGTGCGCGACACGGATGGCGCGGTGGCGCCGGGGATCTGGCTCGTGGGCGACGGGGCCGGCATCGGCGGCGCGGAGATCGCCGCGATGGAAGGCGAGCAGGCGGCGCGCGCCGCGCTCGCACGCGCCGGGCGCGGGCCGGACGTGCAAGGACCGGCGGCGCGGCATCTGACGCGCCGGCGCGCCGCGCGGCGTCTTGTCGAGGCGCTGTACCCGCCCGTGCCGATGGGGGCGTATGCCACGGATGACGCGCTGATCTGCCGGTGCGAGACGGTCCGCGTCGCGGATGTGCGTGCGGTGCTTGGCACCGGGATCGACGGGCCGAACCGCGTGAAGGCGATGACCCGCTGCGGCATGGGGCCGTGCCAGGGCCGGCTCTGCGCCAACCCGTTGACCCGGCTGATCTCCGCCGAGACCGGACGCAGCCCCGACGCGGTCGGGGCACTGCGCATCCGGCCACCGCTGAAGCCGGTGCTGCTGATGGATTACCTCGCCCCCGAAACCATGCCGGAGGTCAGCGCGTGACGGTCGATGTAGCGATCATCGGCGGCGGGCTGATCGGCCTTGTCACCGCGTTCGAGGCGCGCCGGCACGGGCTGTCGGTGCAGGTGATCGAGGCGGCACGCTGCGGGCGCCATGCCTCGTCGGCCAGCGCCGGAGGCGTGCGCAGCCTCAACCGGCACATGGCCGAGATCCCGCTGGCGCGCGCGGCGCTCGGGTTGTGGCGCGGGCTGGGGCAGCGGCTGGGCAACGATGTCGGATTCGTGCAAAGCGGGCAGATGCGGCTGGCCGAGGACGCCGCCAGCATGGCCACCTTCGAGGCGCGGGTCGCCCGGCTGGCAGAGGCGGGCTGGAACCATGAGCGGCTGATCGGCGGCCGGCAGCTGCGTGCGCGCCTGCCGGGTTGCGCGCCGCACTGCTGTGGCGCGCTGGTGGTCGAGGAGGACGGGTTTGCCGATCCGCTGGCGACACTGCACGCCTATCGCCGCGCCGGTCTGGCGACCGGCGTGACCCTTGCCGAGACGTGCGCGGTGCACGGGGTTGCGCGCGCCGGGGCGGGCGGGTTTGCGATCGACACCGCCTGCGGCGAAATCCGGGCGCGGCATGTGGTCAATTGTGCCGGCGCATGGGGCGGCGATCTTGTCGGCGACGATCCTGTCGCGATGCGCACCGCCGCGTTACAGATGATCGTGACAGCCCCCGTGGCGCCGTTCTTGGCCCCGGTGATCGGCGTGCACGGGCGCAAGCTGTCGCTCAAGCAGACCGGGGCCGGCGCGGTCGTGATCGGCGGGGCCTTCGAGGGCCATCCGCGCGAGGTGCGCGATCCGCTGGCGGCGCGCGGCGATCTCGATCCCGGGCGGATCGGGGCGAGCCTTGCGAATGCCGTTGCGGTCTTTCCGCATCTGGCGCAGGCTCGGATCCTGCGCGCGTGGAGCGGGCTGGAGGGCATGATGCCCGATGGTCTGCCGGTCCTGGGGCCGAGCGTGCGCGTTCCGGGGCTGATCCATGCCTTCGGGTTTTCAGCGCATGGCTTTGCGTTGGCCCCGCTGGTGGGGCGCATGGTGGCCGATCACCTGCATTCCGGCGCAGGGGCCGGGGCCATGGCCCCGTTCTCGGTGGCGCGTTTCGGCACGAACGCGCCGACACGACAAAAGGAGATGAGCGATGCTTGAGCCGCAAGGACGCGTGATCATGGTCTCGGGGGCCAGCCGGGGCATCGGGCGCGCGGTGACAGACCACCTGCTTGCCCGGGGCTACAGCGTCAGCGCCGGGATGCGGGATCCCGACGCCTTCGACCGCGACGGGCCACGCCTGATGACCGCGCGCTATGACGCGACCGACCGCGCAAGCCATGCAGACTGGCTCGCGGCGACGCTGGAGCGGTTCGGCCGGCTCGACGGGCTGGTCAACAATGCCGGGATCGCCAGCCGCTTTGGCATCGACGCGGGCGACGAGGCCGATCTTGACGCGCTGATCGGGGTCAATGTGAAGGGCCCGCTGTTTCTGACCCGGGCCTGCCTGCCGCATCTGCGCGCCAGTGGCGCGGGGCGGATCGTCAATGTCGCCTCGCTGTCGGGCAAGCGGGTGCGCAACGACAATATCGGTTATGCCATGACCAAATACGCGCTGGTGGCGCTGACCCACGGCACGCGGCGGATCGGCTGGCAGGACGGCGTGCGCGCCACGGCGCTCTGCCCCGGCTTTGTCGCCACCGACCTGACCGCCGGTGTCCAGACCATCGAGCGTGATGCGATGATCGCGCCCGAGGATCTTGCGGTTCTCGCCGGGACGGTGATCGCGCTGCCCAATACCGCGAGCGTCGCGGAGATGCTCGTCAACTGTCGCCACGAGGACATGCTTTGAGAATGGCCTGCCTCATGCGAGGGATCGGGGCGTCACGACGCCGGCCCGGTCCGTAATGATAACAAAGAAACCCGAAAACAGCGAGAGGAGTGAAGACAATGCGACCAACGACACTTTTGATGGCAGGCACGGCGATGCTGCTTGCCGGGGCGGCGCAGGCCCAGCAGACCACGCTGACCATCGGCATGGGCAGCGCGGATGCCGGGCGGCTCGACCCGCATGTCGCCACGACCACACCCGACAAGGGCGTGCTGCACTGGATGTTCAACGGCCTCGTGCGCGTCGAGCCCGGCAAGGCGAGCCCCGAACATATCGAGCCCGACATCGCGGAAAGCTGGGAGGCCTCCGATGACGGCCTGACCTGGACCTTCCAGCTGCGCGACGATGTCGCCTGCCATGGCGATTACGGCATGCTGGATGCCGGCGACGTGGTCTATTCGCTGAACCGCTCGGCGAACCCGGACGTGTCGTCCTTTGCGGGCGATTACAGCGCCTTCGAGACGGTCGAGGCCACCGGCGATTACGAGGTGACGATCACGCTGTCCAGCGCCGTGCCCAGCCTTCTGGGCCTGTTGGTGCCCTATCACGGCGGCAACATCGTGTGTCAGGATGCGGTCGAGGAGATGGGCGACGACTTCGCGCGCCAGCCCGTCGGGACCGGCCCGTGGCAGTTCGCCGAATACCAGCCGCAGCAATTCGTCCGGCTTGTCGCGAACGAGGATTATTTCCGCGGTGCGCCCGAGATCAAGGAGATCGTCTATCGCTACATCCCCTCGGATTCGAGCCGTGACCTTGCCTTTCAGTCCGGCGAGATCGACATGATCTATGGCCGCCAGGACCAGACCTGGATCGAGCGCATCTCGCAACTGCCCGACGTCACCGTCGTCACCATGCTGCCCGGCGAGATGTCTCAGATCATGCTCAACACGACCTCGGGACCGCTGGAGGATCTGCGCGTGCGCAAGGCCGTCGCCCATGCGATCGACCGTGACGGGCTGATTCAACTGAAAGGCCCGGACGTGACGCTGCCGGCGGTGTCGCCGGTGCCCGAGGGCTATCTCGGCTATACCGATGACGTGCCCCGCTACCCGCATGATCCCGACCGGGCGCGCGAATTGCTGACCGAGGCGGGCCATCCCGACGGCGTGACCATCAAGGCCATCCACACCACACTGCCCGGCATGCTGGAGACCATCCAGGCGGTTCAGTCGCAGCTGCGCGACAGCGGCATCACGCTGGATGTGGAACTGGTCGAACATTCGACCTTCCACGCGCAGATCCGGGAGGATCGAAGCGAGCTGATCCATTACTCGGCAGCGCGGTTCCCGGTGGCCGACACCTACCTCACGCAGTTCTTCCATTCGGATGCGGCGCCGGGCAAGCCCGCGGCGGTGACCAACTTTGCCAATTGCGACGTCGCCGACGAGGAGATCGTCGCGGCCCGTGTCGAGGCCGATCCCGACCGCCAGTTGGAGCTTTGGGCCGAGGCGCAGCAGAAGATCATGGAGGCGGTCTGCACCGTGCCGCTGATGCAGAACATGCAGCTCTGGGCGTGGACCGACCGGCTTGATCTCGGGCACGAGGTCGAGGGGTCCTTCAACCTGAGCCCGGCGATCACCGAGGCGTCGCGCTTCGTCGACTGACCGGCCGGCCCATGCCGCCGCCCCGCATCCCTTGGGCGCGGGGCGGCGGCGCCGCGTCTTTCCACCCTAACCCACGCCAAGGGGTCGCATGAGCAGTTACATCCTACGCCGACTCGGATTTGCGGTGATCACGCTGTTCAGCGTGCTGACCATCGTCTTTTTCATCGTGCGCATCTTGCCGGGCGATCCGGCGCTGGTGGTGCTCGGCGATCAGGCCAGCCAGTCCGCGATCGACGCGCTGCGCACCCGGCTCGGCCTCGACAAGCCGCTGATAGTGCAATACGGCGAATTCATGGCAGGCGTGTTCACCGGCGACTGGGGCACGTCGCTCGTGTCCGGACGCCCGGTGATCGGCGAGATCATGAACGTCCTGCCCGCCACCATCGAGCTGACAGTGGCGGCGCTGATCCTCGGCGCCGGGATCGGCATCCCGCTGGGGGTGTGGTCGGCGGTGCGGCGCAACGCGATGCCCGATTACCTGATCCGACTCGGGTCGCTGCTGGGGCTGTCGTTTCCGGCCTTCGTGTCGGCCATCCTGCTGCTTCTGGTGTTCGCGATCTGGCTGCGCTGGTTCCCGGTCATGAGCACCGGGCGCGGCGACACGCTGGGCGCACGGCTGAGCGATCTGGCCCTGCCTGCGATCAATCTGGGCATCATCATGGCGGCCTTCATCACCCGCGTCGCGCGGTCGGCCATGCTCGAAGTGCTGGGGCAGGACTATGTACGCACCGCCAAGGCCAAGGGCATCGCCTTCGCCACGATCATCTGGCGGCATTGCCTGCGCAACACGATGATCCCGGTGGTCACGGTGATCGGCCTCTATCTGGGGGTGCTGATCGGCAATTCCGTGCTGACCGAGATCGTCTTCAACCGGCCCGGCCTCGGGCGGCTGATCGTCGGCGCGCTGAACCAGCGCGACTACGCCATGCTGCAGGGGCTGATGGTGATCTACACGCTGATCGTGGTGCTGGTGAACCTGCTCACCGACATAACCTACGGCTTCATCGACCCGAGGGTGAAATACTCATGACTCAGACAGAGACAGCCGCACCGCGCCGCTACCTGCGCACCATGCTGCGCGCCACCGGCAGCGCGCTGGTCAAGGCGTTCAACACCAACAAGACCTCGTGGGTGGGGCTGCTAGTCTTTCTGGCGGTCTGCCTCGCGGCGCTGCTGGCGCCGGTGATCGCGCCGCACGATCCCATCGATCAGGACGTGTTCCAGCGCCTGCACGGCCCAAGCGCCGAGCATTGGCTGGGCACCGACGTCTTCGGCCGCGATATCCTGTCGCGCATCCTCTACGGCGCGCGGATCTCGCTGGTGATCGGGCTGGTCTCGATCGGGCTGGCGATGCTGATCGGCACGGTGATCGGGCTGGTCGCGGGCTATTACGGCGGCCGGCTCGATATCGTGATGATGCAGACGATGGACGTGCTGCTGGCCTTCCCGTCGCTGATCCTGGGGCTGATCGTGGTCGCCATGCTGGGGCCCAGCATCCCGAACCTGATCTTCGCCATCGCGCTGACCGCGATCCCGCCCTTTGCCCGCATCGCCCGCGCGCCGACCATCGCCATCAAGGACCGGGAATTCATGGAGGCGGGGCGCGCGCTGGGCTATTCCGACCGGCGGCTGATGTTCCGCCACCTCTTGCCCAACATCCTGCCCGAGGTGCTGGTCATGGGCTCGATCTGGATCGCCACCGCGATCCGGGTCGAGGCGTCGCTGGCGTTCATCGGCCTCGGCGTCAGCCCGCCCACGGCCACTTGGGGCGGCATGATCCGCGAGGGGTTCGAGAACATCCTCGACAGCACCTGGCTGGTGCTCTTCCCGTCGCTGGCCATCCTCGTCGTCGTCTTCGCCCTCAACCTGCTGGGCGACGGGCTGCGCGACGCCATCGATCCGCGCCTGAAAGGGGAACAATGACCCAACCCGTTCTCAGCGTGCGGGGCCTTACGACCTCGTTCCGCGTCGAAGGCGCGTGGCAATCCGTCGTGCGCGATCTCAGCTTCGACATCGCGCCGCGCGAAACCATCGCCATCGTCGGCGAAAGCGGATCCGGCAAGAGCGTGACAGCGCTGTCGATCATGCGCCTCATCGCCGAGGCAACGGGCCGCATAGAGGGCGAGATCCGGCTGGGCGATTTCGACATTCTGGCTGCGTCCGAGGAAAAGATGCGCGACATTCGCGGCCGCGACATCGGCATGATCTTCCAGGAACCGATGACCAGCCTCAACCCGGTGCTGACCGTTGGCGCGCAGGTCTCCGAGGTGCTGCGCCGGCATCGCGGGTTTGATGCGGCGGCGGCGCGCGCCGAAACCCTGCGCCTGTTCGATCTGGTGCGCATCCCCGACGGCGCGCGTCGATTTTCGGAGTTTCCGCACACCTTCTCGGGCGGCATGCGCCAGCGGGTAATGATCGCCATGGCACTGGCCTGCCGGCCCAAGCTGCTGCTCGCCGACGAGCCGACAACGGCGCTCGACGTGACCATCCAGGCGCAGATCCTCGAACTGATCCGCGATCTGCAATCCGAGATCGGCATGTCTGTGATGTTCATCACCCACGACATGGGCGTCGTCGCCGAGGTCGCCGACCGCGTGGTGGTGATGCTGCGCGGCGACAAGGTCGAGGACGGGCCGGCCTCCGCGATCTTCGCCAACCCGCAGCACCCCTACAGCTTCAAGCTGCTGGGATCGGTGCCGCAGCTCGGCACCCTCGGCACGTCGGACATGCCGCGCCGCTTCCCGGCCTTCGAGGAGGACGAGAGCGATCCGCGCGCCTCCGGAAAATTCGCCGCCGAGGCTGCGGACGAGCCCGACAAGCGCGGCGCGGATCTGCTGCGCGTCGAGAACCTCTGCACTCGCTTCACCATGCGCGGCGGGGTCTTCGCGCGCCCCACCGGCCGCGTCCACGCGGTCGAGAACGTGTCGTTCTCGCTGCGCGCCGGCGAGACCCTGTCGCTGGTCGGCGAATCGGGCTGCGGCAAATCGACCACCGGGCGCTCGCTGCTGCGGCTGGTCGAGCCGAGCGCAGGCTCGATCCTGTTCGAGGACCAGGACCTGATGACCACCTCGCGCGCCGAACTGCGCGCGGCGCGGCGGCGCCTGCAGATGATCTTTCAGGACCCGTTCGGATCGCTCAACCCGCGCCAGACGGTCGGCGCGGCCATCCGCGAGCCGATCGTCGTGCACGGCCTCGCCAAAG
>JAWLFT010000077.1:0-15346 GCA_041685435.1 Roseovarius sp. | reverse complement strand
GATAACTGGCTCGCCAACCGCATCTTCAATTCCTGCGATGAGATCCTCGATCATCGCTGTGAGGCCTGGAACAAACTGATCGCCCAGCCCGACCGCATCGCCTCAGCCCAATGCCGCCATTGGGCACAAGAGTTCTGATCAGTGCAGGGTGGTATCAGACGCACTCCGCGGCCGGCTACGGTATCTGCTCGGGCAGTCACGAGCTTCGCCGCCTCGACCCAGCAACCGGCTTGGCATGGCCAGGTTGCCAAGGTCGTGTTTTCTTCTGGCGTCAAATATCCCGGGGTGAATTGGCCAACGGCCAAGAGGGGCAGCGCCCCTCCTGATCCACGCCTCGACCAGCTCACTTGTCACGGAATTGCGCCTCGCGTTTTTCGGCGAAGGCGGCCATGCCCTCTGTCTGATCCTCGGTCGCGAAGAGCGAGTGAAAGACACGCCGCTCGAACAAAAGCCCCTCGCGCAGGGTTGTCTCATAGGACCGGTTGACCGTTTCTTTCGCGGCCATCACGGTGATCTGCGACTTCTCGGCGATCTTCTGGGCGGCCGCCATTGCCTCTTCCATCAGCTTCTTGGCCGGAACCACACGGCTGACAAGGCCGGAGCGTTCCGCCTCCTCGGCACCCATGAAGCGGCCCGTCAGGTTCATGTCCATCGCCTTGGATTTGCCGACATAGCGTGTCAGGCGCTGCGTGCCGCCAAGGCCGGCGATGACGCCGAGATTGATCTCGGGCTGGCCGAATTTCGCGGTGTCCGAGCAGATGATGAAATCGCACATCATCGCCAGCTCGCAGCCCCCGCCAAGCGCGTATCCCGAAACCGCCCCGATGATCGGCTTGCGCACCCGCATGATCGCGTCGGTGTCCTTGGTGAAGAGATCCTCGGTGAAGACATCCACGAAGCCTTTGCCGCTCATCATTTTGATATCCGCACCGGCGGCAAATGCCTTTTCCGAGCCGGTCAGCACGATGCAGCGCACCTTTTCGTTCTCCTGCGCCTCGCCAAGCGCACGCGCCAGTTCCGACATGAGTTGGTCGTTGATCGCGTTGAGGGCATCGGGACGGTTGAGCTTGATGAGTGCGACGTGGTCTTCTATTTCGACGATGATCGTCTCATAGGCCATGAAACCAGCTTTCATTTGTTTCCAACATCCCGAGTCATTACCACTCTGGCCCCTACGATCAACCTATCTTTGACAGCGTGGGCAATAGAAGCTGGAGCGTCCCGATTGCAGTGCGCGGGCGATTGTGGCTGTGCAGCTTTCGGTGCGGCAGGGTGCCCCCTCGCGTCCGTAGACATCGAATGCGTGCTGGAAATACCCCAGCCCGCCGCTTGCGTGCCGGAAATCCCGCAACGACGAGCCTCCTGCCGCGATCGCATCGATCAGCACCTCGCGGATGATCGGGACGAGGCCGCCGGCGCGCTGTGCGGAAATATTGCGGGCCCTGCGGCGCGGCGAGATCCGAGCGCGAAACAATGTCTCGCAAACATAGATATTGCCCAGACCTGCCACGATCCGCTGATCGAGAAGTGCGGCCTTGATCGGGCTGTCGCGGCCCTTCAGCGCGGTGGCGAGGTAGGGCGCATGAAAGCCATTGCCCAAGGGTTCCGGCCCGAGCCTTGCCAGTAGCGGATGGGCTTCGGTTGAGTCGGTGGGCATGAGGTCCATCGCGCCGAAGCGGCGCGGATCGTTGAAGGTGATGCGGGCGCCGTTCGCCATGTCGAGCACGACATGGTCGTGTTTTTCCGGCGCGGGATGGGCATGGACGAAGCATCCGATGCATTCGCCAGAGACCAGCATCCGTCCCGACATGCCAAGATGGATGAGCAACGTCTCGCCCGACGAGAGGTCGGCGAGGATGTATTTCGACCGCCGGCGCAGCGTCAGCACCCGATGCCCGGTCAGACGCGCCGCCATATCGGCGGGAAAGGGCCAGCGCAGATCCGGGCGGTTTACAGACGCCCGCGCGATTACGGCCCCCTCCATCACGGGGGCCAGTCCGCGGCGGACTGTCTCGACCTCGGGCAATTCCGGCATATCTGACCCGTCTCATGACCACGGGCGCATTGTATCCGCACCCTCCTGTCCTATAAGGAATGCCAGAACAGAAGGCGACAAGACCCATGAGCGAGAAATCCACCCATTTCGGGTTCGAAGAGATCCCCGAATCGGAAAAGGCCGACCGTGTGCGCGGAATCTTCGGCAGCGTCGCCGGCAAATACGATGTGATGAACGATACCATGAGCCTTGGCGTTCACCGCATCTGGAAGGATGCGATGATGGACTGGCTCGCACCGCGCACTGGGCAGCAGCTTCTGGACGTGGCCGGGGGGACGGGCGACATCGCGTTCCGGTTTCTCGACCGCGCGGGGCAGGGACATGCCACGGTCCTGGACATCACCGAGCCGATGCTGGTGGAGGGGCGCAAACGGGCCGAGGCCGCGGCGATGGCCGACAGTCTCGACTGGGTGGTGGGCGATGCAATGGCGCTGCCCTTTGCCGATAACAGCTTTGACGTCTACACGATCAGCTTCGGCATCCGCAACGTGACCCGCCCGCAAGAGGCCCTCGACGAGGCGTATCGCGTGCTGCGACCCGGCGGGCGTCTGATGGTGCTGGAATTCAGCCAGATCCCCAACGAGATGCTGCAGGCGGTCTACGATCTTTACAGCTTTCATATCATCCCGCGGCTCGGACAGATGATCGCCCGGGATCGCGACAGCTATCAGTATCTGGTGGAGTCGATCCGCCGCTTTCCCGACCAGGAGGCGTTTCTGGACATTGTCCGCGCCGCCGGTTTCGGGAACGCCAAGTATCGCAATCTGAGCCTCGGAATCGCCTGTCTGCATTCCGGCTGGAAGCTCTGAACGATGCGCGGACCCCATAACATCGTGCGGCTCGTGCGCACCGGCGCGACGCTGGAGCGGACCGGAGCGATGGCACTGATCATGGACGCCTTCGAGGCGCCGCCGCTGGTGCGGGCGACGATGCGGTTGCTGGCCTGGCCGTTCCAGTGGCTGGGGGACAGGGGCGACCCCAACAGTCCGGTCGCGCCGCGCGCGCTCACGGCACTGGGGCCGGCCTATATCAAGTTCGGGCAGATCCTCAGCACCCGTCCCGATCTGGTGGGCGAAGAGCTTGCCGGGCAATTGCGGATTTTGCAGGACAAGTTGCCGCCCTTCCCGGTCGAGGTGGCCCGGCAGAGCATTGCCGATGAATTGGGACGACCGGTCGATACGCTGTTTGACAATTTCAGCCCGCCGATCGCGGCCGCGTCGATCGCGCAGGTGCACAAGGCGCGGATCCGCAGCACCGGCGAGGCGGTCGCGATCAAGGTGCTGCGGCCGGGCATCGAGCGTGCGTTTCGCCGCGACATCGACGCGTTCTATTTCGCGGCCCGCATGATCGAATTGCTGGCGCCGGGGACGCGGCGTCTGCGCCCCACGGATGTCATCGCGCATTTTGAGGGCGTCGTCCTCGGAGAGCTCGACCTGCGACTCGAAGCGGCCTCGGCCTCGGAATTTGCGGCGAACACGGCGGAGGATCCGGGGTTTCAACTTCCCTCTGTGAACTGGACCCTGTCATCACGCCGGGTGATGACGATGGGGTGGGCCGATGGCGTCCCGATGGGGGACAATCGCGCGATAGATGCCGCGGGTCACGATCGCGCCGTGCTCGCCGAACGGGTGCTGCAACTCTTTCTCAACCATGCGCTGCGTGACGGGTATTTCCATGGCGACATGCATCAAGGCAACCTCAAAGTGGCGCCGAACGGCAACATCATCGCCTATGATTTCGGGATCATGGGCCATATCGACGAATACACCAGACGGGTCTATGCCGAGATCCTCTATGGCTTCATAAGGCGGGATTACCGTCGTGTGGCCGAGGTACATTTCGAGGCCGGATATGTTCCCGCGGATCGCGATATGGATGCGTTTGCGCGGTCCCTGCGGGCCGTGGGCGAGCCCATCTTCGGCATGGATGCCAGCCAGATCTCGATGGGAAACCTGCTGAGCTATCTCTTCGAGGTGACCGAGCGATTTGGTATGGAGACGCGCACCGAGCTGATCCTGCTGCAGCGCACCATGGTCGTGGTGGAAGGCGTCGCGCGAAGCCTCGATCCGCAGATGAACATCTGGCAGGTCGCACGGCCCGTGGTCGAGGATTACATCAAGCGGACCATCGGGCCGCGCGCCGCGTTGCGCGATCTCGGGCGCACCGCGGCGGTTCTTTCGCGCTACGGTCCCCGTCTTCCGCAGCTGGTGGAGGCCGCCCTGATCCGTCAATCCAACCCGCCGGACCCGGATCCAGGCACGCCGTGGCGGGCGCGGCTTGGATATGGTGTGATCGGTGCCCTGTGCGGTGCGGGCGGTGTCATGGCCGTGATGACGCTGTCCTGAGTCACGGCTGGGCCGAGGGTTGGCGCAGGCTGATGATCTCGGTCTCGGAGACGCTCTGACCGTCGGCCAGCACAAGTGCGGTTTCGCCCGCCTCCAGCCGCGCCTCCGAGATTCGGCTGTGCACGGTCACGGCATGCTGCGCGAGGATGTCGCCCTTGGCGCTTGACTGCACGGCGATGTTGTAGCGCCCATGCGCGAGCGGTACGCCGGAGCCATCCCGGCCGGTCCAGTCCAGCCTCCCGCTGCTCGGTGCGATGTCCTGACGCTGCACGATGCGTCCTTGATCATCGGAGATGACCAGTTGCGCTGCATCCGCAAGCGGATCGACCCTGGTGGTCAGTGGGACCGGATCACCCTTGAAGGTTACGGGCACGCGGGCCTCGGCCTCCAGTCCGATCCAGCCGGAAAGCTGCCCCAACCCCAGTGTGTCGATGCGCGCGCCGAGACCGGCAAGCAGATCATTGGTGCGCACCTGTTGCTCGACGGTCGAGAATGTCGCAAGTTGAACCGCGAAATCCGCCGAATCCACCGGGTTCAGAGGATCCTGATTGCGCATCTGCGTGGTCAGCATCTTCAGGAATGTCTCGAAATCCGAGCTGAGCGCGTTTGGGCTCTGGCCCCCGTCCGCAGCCGTGGCCTTGGACGCAGGGGCGGGCGCGGCTGTGCCCGGTTTCGGTTGGATGGGTGATGTGAGTTCCATGATGTTCCCTGTTTCTAGAGACGAATGTCCAGCCGCTCCGAGATCAGCAGGGTCGGGTTGATCGCACGAGATGCATCCGGCGCGCGCTCCGTCGGCGCCTCTGGATCAGCTGTCGCGACCGAGTGGCTGGCGCTTTGCGCTTCGGTGTCGCGACGGTCAAAGGTGAATTCTGCCGATTGGTAGCCGATATCGAGGAATTCCTGCGCAAGACTGTCGATATTGCGGCGCAGAAGTTCGAGGGTCTCGGCGCGCTCCGCATGCACGTTGACGGTAACGCCGGTCTCGGACTGGACGAAGGTCAGGCGCACGGCGCCAAGCTCGTCCGGGCTGAGCCGGAGTTCGATGCCGGGTTTCATCCCGGGCCCGCCCTTTTGAATCGCCGCTGCGATCTGCATGGCGATGGTCTGCGGCAGATCGGATCGGGGCAGGGTGGCGAGTGTCGCAGGGCCGGAATTGCCTGTGCTTGTGCCACGCGGGTCGGCGCCGGGAGGCATGTCCAGATCGCGCCGGCGGTCTGCGCCGTCCGTGCTGGCGCTGTCCGCGAAAACCGCGGATACCCCACTTGCCGACGGCAGGGCCTCAGCCTTACGGCCTTGCATCACAGCCGATGACGCCGTGTTCGCAAGCGGGGGCGCTCCGGTCGGAGATGACAGTCCCGCACCTCCCTGTCCCCGGGCCATCGGTATGCGCCATCCGGCAGGATCCGTACCTCTTTCTGTTCGCCTGCCCTCGATGACCAAGGCGAGATTCAGCGGATCGATCAGGGCCGCGCCATGGGCACGGTCCGACTTGATGGCGGCGGATGCGACGAGAGACTGCGCCTCGATATCGGGGGGCAGACGGTCCGGCATGCGCCCAGGCACGGCAGGCCCCGTCAGAAAGGTACGGTCGGGCGTGATGGGGCCTTTTGATACGCTTGTGCCACCGGTTTCGGTGAACGCCACAGCCCCAAGGCTTTCGAACCTGTGCGCGACGGCCGGTCCGGAATGTGACGGATCCGCCGCATCTATCCGTGTCGCTTCTGCCCGCTCAAACATGGTCATGGCGCGCATGTGCGTGTCCGTCTGGTCGATCATGGGATCGTCACCGGCCACGGTCTGTGCTGCAGACATGTCCTCATCCGTCAGAGAACGGGTCGCGGTGTTGTCGGCGTCTGCCTTTGCGTGCCGTGTGACCTCCGGGCGGGTCGCCGGGCCGGGCGTTGCAGTGGGTGTGTCGGCGCTCGCGCCAGGATCGTCCTCTCGGTCGCCCTGCAGCCGCGTGTGGAGGTCACCGTCAGGCGCGTCCGTACTCTCGGCCGTCCGAAAACCGGCAGGACCGCTGGTTTCGGCCGCGCCTGAACGGCTCGACGCCGCATGAAAGATCATATCGAAAGGTGTGCCATTCGGATCAGCGCCTTTGATGCCTGCCGGTGTGCGTGCACTGTCGGTCGAATCCGCTCGAGGAACCGCGAGCGTTTTTTCCGCCGATGTCATGAAAGTCTCCATTTGGGGCTCCAGGCTCTCTCTCTGCGTGCCGTCATCATGCCAACAACCAGTTACCGATTCTTTACTGATTTGCTGTCTCATGGGGTTTACTTCCATCAATTCGAGGTAATCCCGTGACCGAAATTTTACCAACGCGTCCGGTCTCCGGCCCGCAGCTTGCGGCGCAGACAAAATCCGATCTGCGCGCCGTCGCCGAAAAGCTCGAGGCGAGCTTTCTGGCCGAAATGCTCAAATCCGCCGGGGTCGGCGACCAGGATAACAGTTTCAGCGGCAGCCCCGGCGAAGCGCAGTTCGCCTCGTTCCAGCGCGAAGCCCTGGCCCGCGAGATGGTCGCCTCGGGCGGCATCGGGCTGGCCAACATCTTTTACGCAAACCTGAAGGAAAAGATAAATGACAGATGAAACCGAAGACCGGATCATCGCAAAGCTCGACGCGCTGCTCGACGAGGAACGCGCCGCCCTGCTCGGCGGCGACCTTGGCCGCATCGGTGCCTGTGTGGCAGAGAAGGAACGCCTCATCGATGCACTGAACGCGGCGCAGGATCCTCAGCAAGATCTGGGCGCCTTGCAGGCCAAACTCGTGCGCAATCAGGGTCTGCTCGACGGCGCGCTGCAGGGGATCCGCTCAGTCGCCGCGCGTATGGTCACCTATCGCCAGATCCGCAAATCGATGGACACCTATGACGGGCAGGGGCGCAAGCAAACGATCCCCGGCGAGGTCACGCGGACGGTCCAGAAACGCGCGTGAAAGTTTGAATAGAATGCGGCGCAAATTGCCTGGCGGGCTTAGCGTCGCGTTAGGGTTTGGCGGCGCATGATCCCCCGGCATCCAGCAGACGGATGGCGCTATCCGGGCCCAATCAGCCCGCGTTGCATCGGTCAGAATGACGATCAAACCGCCATCCTACGGGGGGCGACTCCTAACCAACGGCGCAAAGCGCCAACACGCAAGAGGCTATCAATATGTCCAGCATTCTGACGAACAACAGCGCAATGGTCGCGCTGCAATCCCTGCAATCGGTCAATTCCAACCTGGCCAAGACACAATCCGAGATCTCGACCGGCAAGTCCGTCGCATCCGCCAAGGACAATGCCGCCATCTTCGCCATCTCGAAGGTGATGGAAACCGACGAGAGTTCGTTCAAGACGATCCAGGACGGGTTGAACGTCGCTGAGTCGACGGTTTCGGTGGGTCTTGCCGGGGCCGAACGGGTGACGGATCTTCTCAAGGAAATGAAGGATCTGGCCGCGGGTGCGGCATCGGACGGTGCGGATTTCGAAACGATCGAAACCGATATCCAGGCAAAAGAAACGCAGATCGCCGACATCGTCAGCGCGTCGCAGTTCAACGGCATCAATCTGCTGGCCACCGACGTCGACGGCAACACCGGTAATGAGTATGGTGTCCTGTCGTCTCTTGACCGCAGTGGCGCCGGCGGCACGACCACGGCAAAGAGCATCACCGTGGCCGGCATCGATCTTGAAGCCGACGTCGTTGGTGGCACGCGAACGGCAGTAGCGGACAAGGCTTCGGCGATCACTGCGATCGGTGACATCGAGGGGCTGATCAACACTGCCGTGGCAGGTGCCGCGTCACTCGGTTCCGCCGCACAAAGCATTTCGGGTCAGAGTGAATTTGTCGGAAAGCTGTCAGATGCGCTCAAGTCCGGCATCGGTTCACTGGTCGATGCCAACATGGAAGAGGCCTCGGCGCGGCTGCAGGCGCTGCAGGTCCAGCAGCAGCTGGCGACGCAGTCACTGTCGATCGCCAACCAGGCGCCGCAGGCCCTGCTGTCGCTCTTCCGCGGCTAACCGTGACAGGGGTGCCCGCGCGGCGCCCCTGACTTCGCCCTCGCTGCCTCCATACAGACTTCCGGAAAGGACAAGACGTGAACGCGATCCTGCAGGCACAGACCGCTTACGGCGCACAGACCAGTGCCACCCGCACCCCGCGGGCCGTGGAATACGACACTTTCGCGCGCATCACCCACGGCCTCAAATCGGCAGCCGAAAACCGCCAGTCGCCGATTGCGCTGGCTGGTGCCATTTACGACAATCGGCGGCTCTGGACGATCCTTGCCTTCGATGTTGCCAACGATGCCAATCCGCTGCCCCGCGAACTGCGCGCGCAAATCATCTCTTTGGCTGAATTCACCCGCAAACACAGCGGCAAGGTCCTGCGCGACGGGGCGGACGTGGCCCCGCTGATCGAGATCAACACCGCTATGATGCGCGGCCTAAGCGACAGAAAGCCGGACGCATGAGCGGGCTTGTCCTGAAGCTTGGGCCCCGGGAACGGGTGCTCATCAATGGTGCCGTGATCGAGAATGGCGAGCGTCGGGCCAGCCTTGTCGTCCAGACCCCGAAGGCCAACATCCTGCGCTTGCGCGATGCCATCCATCCCGAAGAGGCGACAACCCCCGTGCGCCGCGTGTGCTACAACGCGCAACTGGTGCTGTCGGGCGACAGCGATCCGGAGGCCGTGCGCCCCCGCCTGCTGCGCCAGATCGAGGAGTTGAGCCAGGTGCTGCGCGATCCCGACAGCCGCGCGCTTCTCGCCCGCGCGACACAGGATCTTCTGGACGATCAGCATTATCAATGTCTCAAGGCCTTGCGCGCCCTTCTGCCGCGCGAAGATCGCCTGATGGCCCACGGTCGTGCATCATGACGTTTCAGCCTGTCCTTCCGCTCGGGGGCCTCGCCGGGTGGGCCCTGCTCGACCGCACCATGGATCGGCAAACGGCGATTTTCAACAAGGCCCCACAGATCGTGCGCGATACCGAATATTTCGAAAAGGGCATCGGCGAGATCAAGACCGCAGAGGACCTCGTCTCGGATCGCCGTCTGCTGCGCGTGGCGCTCGGCGCGTTCGGCTTGCAGGAGGATATCGACAGCCGCGCCTTCATTCGCAAGATCCTCGAAGACGGAACAACCCGCAACGATGCATTGGCCAACCGCCTGACGGATCCGCGCTACAAGCAACTGGCAGAGGCGTTCGGATTTGGTGGCGACAGCCCCCCGCGAACACAAGTGGCGGGGTTTGGCGCAAACATCACCGATCAGTTCAGGCGCCGCGAATTCGAGGTGGCTGTCGGGGATCAGGATCAGGCCATGCGCCTCGCCCTGAACGCGGAGCGGGAACTGGGGGCCATCGCGACCGACGACGCCTCGGAAAATGCAGGATGGTTTCGTATTCTCGGCAACACGCCCTTGCGCCAGGTTTTCCAGACGGCACTCGGATTGCCGAAAAGCTTCGCGCAACTTGATCTTGACAGGCAATTGAACGAAATCAAGTCGCGGGCAGAACGCCAGCTTGGCATCACGTCCCTGTCCGATCTGGCCGCCTCGGATCTACAGGACCAACTGATCCGCCGTTTTCTGGTGCGTGACCAGATCGCCGGCTTCAATACGCAATCCTCACAATCCATAGCCCTCACCCTGCTGCAATCGGCCCCTCGCGCTTTCTGAAGGGACTAGAATGCCACCTGGCCCGGCTGCCGGTCAGTCTCGGTCACGTTCGCACAGTTAAACCATTACCCCGAGCGTTGGCCCCGGCGCGGCGCATGATCACCGACAGACGCGCGAAACTGTTGCGGCTCGAGCCTGTTTCCGTGTCGCCCAGAAAGCCGTCGAGCTCTGTCCAGATACGTATCGCCTGGTCAAGCTCGGGGTCACTGCCCTCGACGTAAAGACCTGCCTTGATCATCGTCTCGGCGCGCGCGTAGCTGCCCAGATAGCGCCGTGCCTGTGAAATCAGTGCGTTTTCCTCGGCATCGAGGGCACCGGGCAGGCTGCGCGATACCGAGCGCAGGAGATCGATCGCCGGATAGCGTCCACGCTCTGCAATCTGGCGATCAAGTATGACGTGACCGTCGAGGACCCCCCGAAGAATGTCGGCGATCGGCTCGTCCATGTCCGATCCGGCGACCAGCACTGTCAGGAGGGCGGTGATGTCCCCGGCTTGGCCCTCGCCCGGCCCGGCGCGTTCGCAAAGCGACATGATCGTCGGGGCGGTTGAAGCGGGATAGCCGCGCAGAGCCGGCATTTCCCCCGCCGAAATCGAAATCTCGCGATGCGCCTCGGCAAAGCGCGTAATCGAATCGGCCAGGAAAAGAACATGTTGCCCCTGGTCGCGAAAATGCTCAGCCACCGCCATGGCGGTCCATGCGCACCGCCGGCGCACCAGCGGCGACCGATCCGACGTGGCTGCGACGATCACCGCCCGCCGCATGCCTTCGGGGCCGAGGACGTCTCGGATAAAATCGCCCAGCTCGCGCCCGCGTTCACCGATCAGCGCAACCACCACGATATCGGCCTGCATGTTCCGTGCCAGATGCCCGAGGAGCATGGATTTGCCCACACCGGATCCGGCGAACAGGCCCATCCTCTGGCCCTGCACGATGGGCAGGCAGGTGTTAAAGACCGTCATTCCGGTTTCCAGCCTGCGCCCGAGGGTGCGACGCCGCGCAGGCGCCGGGGGATCTGCGCGAACCGGACGATTCTGCGTGCCGCGCAGCAGGGGGCGGTCGTCGAGCGGCGCACCATAGGGATCGATCACGCGTCCGATCCAGTCCGACGAGGGCGCGATCGTTGCGGCGCCGAGCAGGCAGACCCGATCTCCGAGTGCCATGCCGTCTGCCGACTCGTTCGGCAATACGAGGATCGACGCCTGTTCGAGTTGCAGCACCTCGCCAGTGCGGGGCGGTCCATCGCGGGTGTGAATGCGCACCCGATCGCCCAGCCGTGCCACGCTCGACAGGCCCGAGACACGCAGCGCGGCCCCCTGCACCGACGCGACCCGCCCGACATTGTGGAGCGCGGAAAGCGCCGAGATCTCGGCCCGCAGGCCATCAAGCTGATTTTGGGTCATTCGAACGCTCCGATCATGTCCTGAAAACAATTTCTAAAGGAATCAGGGTTAAGCCTTGGTTGAAGCCAATCGAGGGAGAAGCCCTGATGTTCGAAAAACTTGATATCTTTCGCATGTCGCACGCGATGGCCACCCATGCCGGGGTCCGGCAGGCCGCGGTTGCACAGAACATGGCGAATGCCGATACGCCCGGCTACGCCGCGCGCGACATCGCGCCGTTTCAGACGCTTTACGAGGCACAGGACGGCATGACCATGCCGCGTGCGACGCGCGAAGCTCACATTCTGGGGCAGGGGCCCCGGTCCGAATTCGCGCCATCGGCCCGCGAAGGCGCGCAACGTGATCCGAACGGCAATTCGGTGTCGCTGGAAACCGAGATGCTGAATGCGGTCGACGTCAAGCGCCAGCATGATCGCGCGATTGCGATCTACCGCTCGTCGCTCACCCTTCTGCGCACCGCGCTTGGCCGCGGATAGGGAGGACGACATGAGCGATTTCTCAAATTCCCTTTCGGTTTCCGCGAGCGGCCTAACGGCACAATCCCAGCGGTTGGTTCACGTATCCGAGAATATCGCCAATGCCGACACGCCTGGCTACCGGCGCAAGACCGTGGCGTTCGAGACGGCTTTCAGGGGGGCTGACACCAAGGGAACGGTGGAGACCGGAAATGTGCAACTCGACAGGCGTGAGTTGAGCCGGATCTATGATCCGGGTCATCCGCTTGCCGACGAGACAGGGCAATATGATGGCTCCAACGTTGATCTCATGATCGAGATCGCGGACGCGCGCGAGGCACAGCGCAGCTACGAGGCCAATCTCAAGATGTTCGACCAGGCCCGGCAGATGTCGTCACGCCTGATGGAATTGTTACGCAGATAAAGCTGATCACGGAGGTCCAGAATGGATATCACAGCACTTCACGCAGCCCAGAAATATGCTGCCTCGAAGCCGGCAACCGAGCCGGAGGCAGGCGGTGCGGGCACAGCCTTCCAGAACCTTGCCCGGGATTTCGCGGCAACCTTGCGCGAGGGCGAGGAGATCGCCACGGCGTCGATGACGGGCGAGGCGGATCCGCACGCGCTTGTTCAGGCGCTCGCGCAGACCGAACTCGCCGTCGAGGCGGCGGTGACGGTGCGCGACCGCGTGGTCGAGGCCTATCAGGAAATCCTGCGCATGCCGGTCTGATGCGATGCTCGATGAGGTTCTCTTTTTCGACACGTTGCGTGAGGGGCTCTGGGTGGCGGTGATCATCTCTTTTCCCATCCTCGCCGTTGCGTTGATCGCAGGTCTCATCGTGGGGCTTTTTCAGGCACTGACCTCGATCCAGGAAATGACGCTCACATTCGTGCCGAAACTTGGAGCCATCGTTGTCGTCTTCTGGCTGAGCATGGGATTCATGACGCAGACGCTGGTGGCATTCTTTCAGGATCGGCTCGTGCCGATGATCATAGGGGGCTAGCATGGAAGCGTCGGGATACACGACACTGACCCGTCAGTCGGGGCTCATGAACGAATTGCGCGTGGTGGCCAACAATATCGCCAACGCCGCGACCACCGGCTACCGGCAGGAAGGTCTGATCTTTTCGGAATATGTCAAGCGGATCGGTGACGGCGCGTCGCTGTCGATGGCGCAGGGCAATATCCGCAATCCGTCCGGGATCCAGGGGCCGCTCGGTCAGACCGGTGGCCGGCTGGACATGGCAATCGAGGGCGACGGATACTTCCTGATCGAGACGCCGGCTGGCGAGCGCCTGACGCGCGCGGGGAATTTCACGTTGTCGGCGGTTGGTGATCTCGTGACGCCGGATGGTTTCCGCGTGCTGGACGCGGGCGGCGCGCCGGTCTTCGTGCCGCCCGACATCACGGATCCGGGCATTTCGCCCGACGGCACGCTGAGTGACGGTGACCGTCCCCTCGCACAGATCGGCATCGTTCGGCCCATCGAGGGTGCGGATCTCTTGCGCGAGGACGGCGTGATGTTCCGCGCCGAGGGCGGGGTCGCGCCGGCCCCCGAGGCGCGCATCCTGCAGGGATTTCTGGAAGCCTCCAACGTCGACCCGATCGGTCAGATCGCCCGCATGATCGAGGTGCAGCGTGCCTATGAGATGGGGCAAAGCTTTCTCGATGCCGAAAACGAGCGGATGATGAACGCGCTCGACACATTCACCCGCTAACCCGGAAGGAAACCCAGGATGCATGCTCTCAAGATCGCCGCGACCGGAATGGCCGCCCAGCAGATGCGGGTGGAAACGATTTCCAACAACCTCGCGAACATGTCCACGACCGGCTACAATGCGCGGCGCGCGGAGTTTGCCGACCTGCACTATCAGCAACTGGCGCGTGCGGGCACAATCAACGCCGCCGACGGCACGGTCCTGCCGACGGGTGTGCAGCTCGGGCTTGGGGTGCGCCCTTCTGCCATCTCGGTGGATCTTGCCCAGGGCTCGCTCAGCGCGACCAATGGCGATCTCGATCTGGCGATCGAAGGCGCGGGCTATCTCGAGGTTACGCTGCCTTCGGGCCAGTCGGCTTATACCCGTGACGGGGCGCTCAAACGCTCGGCGGAGGGGCTGATCGTGAATTCCGAAGGCTTTGCCGTGGCGCCCGAGATCACCATCCCCGAGGACGCGCGCAGTATCTCGATCAATGCCGAGGGCGAGGTCTTCGCCTTTTTCCAGGACGAACCGGAGGCACAATCCATCGGACAGCTGAACCTCGCGGGATTTTCCAACCCCAAGGGGCTGGAAGCGATCGGCAGCAATCTCTTTCTCGAGACCGAGGCCTCGGGTGCACCCAACGTGACGACGGCGGGACAGGAGGGTCTCGGCACCTTGCGTCAGGGATACCTCGAGGACAGTTCGGTCGATCCGGTGCGTGAGATCACCGAACTGATCGAGGCGCAGCGCGGCTACGAGATGAATGCCAAGGTCATCACCGCCGCCGATCAGATGCTCAGTGCGACGACACAGGTGCGGTGATGCGGCGCGCGCTCGTTTTTCTTCTTGTCGTGGTGGCGGGTCCGGTGGTCGCCGACGTGGTCGTGCCGACGCGTACCATCCGGGCGCAGGAAATCATCGGTCCCGACGATCTCTTGATGAAATCCGTCGACGGCGGAGGGGCGGTCAAGCTGCAGGATCTGATTGGGCAGGAAGCCCGCGTCGCGCTTTATCCGGGCCGCGCGATCCATGCCCAGCATGTCGGGCCGCCGACGCTGGTGGATCGCAATCAGGTGGTCCCGTTGATTTATGCGCGTGGCGGCTTGCGGATCATGACCGACGGGCGGGTTCTCGCGCGGGCCGGCGCCGGAGACTACGTGCGCGTGATGAACCTCGCCTCGCGGGCGACGGTCGTGGGCCGGGTTCTGCAAGACGGCCGGATAGAAGTCTCTCGATAGACGTATGACAGGAAAGATCATGCCATATTACAAGAAATTTGTGCTTTTGACGCTTGCCGGGATGGTGGCCGCCTGCGCGCGTACGGATCATATCGGCAAGCCCCCGAGTTTCACCACGACCATGGATTCCAGCGAAGAGCGGGCCATGCTCGATCCGGGCCTGCCGGTGCAGTCGGCCAACAACGCGCCGCTTGGCCAGGCCTCACTCTGGAGTGCGGGCAAGAGATCGCTCCTCGGAGACCGGCGCGCGGCGCGGCGCGGGGACATCATGACAGTGGTGATCGAGATCGACGAGGAGGCGCAGATCTCGAATGCGACGCAACGCTCGCGAAACGGGTCCGAGGATCTCGCCATTGCTGACCTTTTCGGGTTGCCACAACGTGTCAATCCCGAATTGCCCGACGGGGCCAGTCTCGACCCGGCGGTCGGGATCGAGTCCCGCAGCCGGTCGGGTGGCGATGGTTCGGTGCGACGCAGCGAGGAAATGACGCTTCG
>JAWLFT010000009.1:3501-51516 GCA_041685435.1 Roseovarius sp. | reverse complement strand
GAGCTTCTGAAGACCGCCAAGGCGCAGCTCGTCAACGAAGCCTGAGCCAGCGGCGGCCCCCCTTGCGGGGCCGCGCATTGCTACCCGACAGATCGGATCGAGACCAATGACCAATGCCCTCACCCGGCTCATGGCCAGCCGCGACTGGATTCTCGCGGACGGGGCCACGGGCACCAACCTGTTCAACATGGGCCTGCAATCGGGCGACGCGCCAGAGCTGTGGAACGTCGCCCACCCGGACCGGATCACGCAGCTTTACAAATCGGCGGTGGATGCGGGCAGCGACCTGTTCCTGACCAATTCCTTCGGCGGCAACGCATCCCGGCTGAAGCTGCACGGCGCGCAGCGGCGCGCGATGGAGTTGTCGCGCATCGCAGCCGAACTTGGCCGGGATGTGGCCGACCGCCATGACCGCCCGGTGGTGGTCGCCGGATCGGTCGGCCCGACCGGCGAGATCATGGCGCCGATGGGCGCGCTGACCCATGCGATCGCCGTCGAGATCTTTCACGAGCAGGCCGAGGGGCTGAAAGAGGGCGGCGCGGATGTCCTGTGGCTCGAGACGATCAGTGCGTCCGAGGAATACGCCGCCGCCGCCGAGGCGTTCGCGCTGGCCGGGATGCCGTGGTGCGGCACGATGAGCTTCGACACTGCCGGGCGCACGATGATGGGGCTCACGTCGGCGGACATGGCGGCGATGGTCGAAAAACTGCCGAACCCGCCGCTGGCGTTCGGGGCCAATTGCGGGGTTGGCGCCTCGGACCTGCTGCGCACCGTGCTGGGATTCGTCGCCCAGGGCACCGAGCGGCCGATCATCGCCAAGGGCAATGCGGGCATTCCGAAATACGTGGACGGGCACATCCATTACGATGGCACGCCCGATCTGATGGCCGAGTACGCCGTGCTGGCGCGCGATGCGGGCGCGACCATCATCGGCGGCTGCTGCGGCACCATGCCCGAGCACCTGAGCCGGATGCGCGCGGCCCTCGAGGCGCGTCCCGCCGGCCCGCGCCCGACGCTGGAGCAGATCACCGAGGCGCTCGGGGCGTTCTCGTCGGATATCGACGGCACCGGCGAGGATGTGCCCGGCCCCCGCCGCAATCGCAGGCGTCGCGCCTGACCCGGCGCCGCGGGGGCAATCACGCCCTCAAAGGTCGGTGAACTTTTCCTCGAGATAATCCAGCAGCGGCCCCGCCGTGGGATCCGCCCCGCCACAGGCGCGCGCGACCACCTCGGCCGGGGTGTGGCGCCCGCCATGGACCTGCACCCGCGACCGCAACCAGTCGGTCGCGCCGCGCAGATCGCCGCGCGACAAGCTGACCTCCAGATCCGGCACCGCGCCGCGCATCGCCCGGTACAGGCACCCCGCATAGACATTGCCAAGCGCATAGGTCGGAAAATAGCCAAAGAGACCCACCGACCAGTGCACATCCTGCAACACCCCGTTCGAGGCGCGATCGACACTGGTGCCGAAATCGGCGGCAAAGCGATCGTTCCACGCGGCCTCCAGATCGTGCGCGTCGAGATCGCCGGCGATCAGCGCCTTTTCCAGATCGAAGCGCAGCATGACATGCAGGTTGTACTGCACCTCGTCGGACTCGGTCCGGATATAGCCGGGATGCACGCGGTTGACGGCGCGGTGAAATGTGTCCGCGTCGGGGATGCCGAAAGCGCCGAACGTCTTCTGCATCCGCTGGAACAGCCAGCCGGTGAAGGCGCGGCTGCGGCCCAGCTGATTCTCGTAGATCCGGCTCTGGCTTTCATGCACGCCCATCGACACGCCCTGCCCGACCGGCGTCAGCCGGTACGCAGGATCGATGCCCTGCTCGTAACAGGCATGCCCGACCTCGTGGATCGTCGAATAGAGGCAGTTGAACGGATCGCGTTCGCTGACGCGCGTGGTGATTCGCACATCGTCGCCACCGCCCGAGCTGAACGGATGCACCGCCAGATCGATCCGCCCGCGCGCGAAGTCATACCCGAAATTGCGCGCCAGCTCGCGCGACAGCCGCAGCTGCGCGTCGGTGTCGAACTGCGCGTCGAGCACCGGCCAGTCGCGATCCAGCGCGCGGGCGCGCAGATCGACCAGCCGGGGGCGCATCTCGGCAAAGAGCGTCTCCAGCCGGGCGGCCGTCATCTCCGGCTCGAAATCATCCAGCAGCGCATCATAGAGATCGCCGCCGCGGGCCACCGCTGCGGCCTCTTCGCGCTTGAGGCGGACGACCTCGGCCAGCACCGGGGCGAAGGCCGCGAAATCGTCGGCCGCGCGCGCCTCGGCCCATTTTCCCTGGGCGCGGCTGGTCAGCCGGGCGAGCGCCACGGCCAGATCGCCGGGCACGCACGCCGCCCGGTCGAAATCGCGCCGGATGTGGCGCAGTTGCGCGCGCGCCCCTTCGTCCGTCGCCTCGGCCTCGGCGGCGGACAGCAGATCGCCGCGGCGCGCCTCGGTCCGGCGCGCATGCAGCACGGCCTGCATCGCGCCGGTCTCTTCAGCGCGCTGGTCGGCGGCGCCGCGCGGCATCATCGTCTCCTGATCCCAGCTCAGCCGCCCGGCCACCTGCGCCAGTGCCTGCATCTCGCGCTCGTGGATCATCAGATTGTCGTAAGCCGTCATGCATGGACCCCCCGGATGGACGTGGTGCGCGGATAGCGGCTGAGGAACCGGGCGCGCAGGATCAGCACCCAGAGCAGGACCGCCAGGAACTGGTGCGCGATGGCCAGTTGCCAGGGGGCTGCATAGATCACCGTCATGATCCCCAGCACGATCTGCAGCCCGAGCACCGCGAAAAACGCGTTGAAGGCGCCGCGCGTCAGCACATGCACGCTGCGCCGCGCCCGCAGCCAGACCGCCACGCCAAAGGCCAGCAGCAGGTAGCCGCTGATCCGGTGGATGAACTGCACGGTGCCGGCATTCTCGAAGAAATTGCGCCACCACGGGTCGAGATCCATCATCGTGGGGGGCAGGAAGCTGCCGGCCATCAGCGGCCATTCGGTGTAGCTGCGCCCGGCATCGATCCCCGCGACCAGCGCGCCGAGGATGATCTGCAGGAAGGCCAGATGCATCAGCCCCGTGGACATCCCGAACAGCCGGACCTCCTGCGCGCGCTGCGCCTGGCGCAACTCGCGGTCCTCGCGGCCAAGCGCAAGCACATACCACGCGATCAGCCCGAGGATCACGAAGGCCAGCCCCAGATGCGTGGCCAGCCGGTAGGAGGCCACGGCGATCATGCCCTCGCCCAGCCCCGAGGACACCATCCACCAGCCGATCGCGCCCTGGGTGCCGCCAAGCGCCCCGAGGATCAGCAGGCGCCCGGTCCAGCCCTTGGGGATCTGCCGGGCGATCAGGAACCCCAGAAAGCCAAGGGCCCAGACCAGACCGATCACGCGGCCCAGTTGCCGGTGCCCCCATTCCCACCAGTAGATCACCTTGAACTCGGCAAGCGTCATGCCCTCGTTCATCAGCTCGTATTGCGGAATCTGGCGGTATTTCTCGAACTCTGACTGCCAGTCTGCGGCGTTCATCGGCGGCAAGGCCCCCGTGACCGGCGCCCATTCGGTGATCGACAGCCCGCTGCCCGTCAGCCGGGTCAGACCGCCGACGGCAATCATCACGACCACCAGCGCGAACAGCCCGATCAGCCAGAGCCGGATGCCGCGCCGCGCGCCGCGCCGGCCGGCGTCGATCATGCCACCCGTGGGCGCCGCATCATCCGTGCGCCCGGCGCTGTCGACCTCTTCGAAAATGCTGCGCTTGCCGCTCATGATCCGCCCTTCCGATCCCTGACGCATGACAGATTAGGCCGCACGCTCCTGCGCTTCAACCGCGCTCCTTCCAGCGGACCATCTGCCGCAACACGCCGTGCAGCATCTGCACGTCGGCGCGGGTCAGGGGCATGCGGCTCCAGAGATTGCGCAGGTTGGTCTTCATCGGCGCGGCCTTGTGGTCGGGGAAGAAGAACCCGGCCTCGTCGAGCCGTGTCTCGTAATGCCCGGCCAGCGCCTCGACCTCGATCTGCGTGGCCCAGTCGGCACGCGCCATGTCCATCCGCTCATGCACGACCGCGGCTGCGGCGCGCTGCCACTCATAGGCCGTCAGCAGCACGCATTGCGCGAGGTTGAGCGATGGAAAATCGGGGTTCACCGGCACGTTGATGATGGCATTGGCGCGCGCGATGTCGTCATTCTCCAGCCCGGCGCGTTCGGGACCAAAGAGCACCGCCACCTTTTCGCCGGCCGCGATCCGTTCGGCCGAAAGCGCCATGGCGCGCTCGGGGCTGAAGACCGGCTTGGTGAGATCGCGGGCGCGGGCGGTGGTGGCGAAGACGAAGGAACAGTCCGCGACGGCGCGGGCGGTGTCGGCCATGATCTGCGCCTCGTCCAGAACCCGCCCCGCCCCGCTCGCCATCGCGGCGGCCTTGGGGTTGGGCCAGCCGTCGCGCGGCGCCACGACACGCATCCGGTCGAGCCCGAAATTCCACATCGCGCGCGCGGCGGCGCCGATATTCTCGCCCATCTGCGGGCGCACGAGCACGAAAGCGGGTTGCGGTCGATCGGTGGGCATCGGTTCTATTCAGACACATGCAGGACGCAGATGATCCATCACCGACCCACAGCTTCATCTTTCCTCAAATACTCATGATCCGGACATTCCGGCCCGCGCGGCGCAAGCGGCAAGGCGCATCCCGGCGCACGTTCTTCAGCCGGTGGCCTTGGTCGGCCCCTGATCCGAGGAGGCATCCCCGGTCTCGTTGCCTGCGCCCTGATCCTGAGCGCCCTGATCCTGGTCCTGATCGCTCTTGACCGGGGCCGGCTTGCGCGCCCTTGGCTTGCGCGCCCGCTTGGGCGGCTGCGGGGCGGGGGTTTCCTGCGTCTCGGGCGTCTCGACAAGGCCGCTGCCGGCGTCCGATCCGCTGCCTGAGTCCAGCACATCGGGTTGCGTGGATTGCGCCGGATCCTCGGGCTTGTCGTGGTCGCGGGCGGGCGTACGCTCTGGCTTGTCGCGGTCGGACTTGTCCGGCTCGCCCTTGTCGCGGTCGGCCTGCCGGTCGCGGTTCTGGCGTTCCTGCTCGTCGCGGCGCTGGTCCTGTTCGCGCTGCGCCTCGCCCAGCATGCGCAGATAGTGTTCCGCATGCTGCTGGAAATTCTCGCTCGCGACCCGGTCGCCCGACAATTGCGAGTCGCGCGCCAGCTGATTGTATTTCTCGATGATCTGCTGCGGCGTTCCGCGCACCTTGCCTTCGGGGCCAGAGCTTTCGAAAACCCTGTTGACGATATTCCCGACGGAGCGGTTGCGGTTCGGCTTGTTCCGCGAACGTGACTTGGATGATCTCATGTTATTTGCAGTCCAGCCTTCGTGGTCTGTGCGTCGCTCGATCCGACTGACGCTGATATGCGTCTAAATTATGTCAGATCTGACATGTAGTGGCTTGGCACCGGGGGGAGCGCGGCGTGCGCTTCCTCATCCCGATACGCATGACTAAACATGCCAGATCGCATCGCACAAGAGGAAAGCGGAAATTTTATCGGATTTGCACGATTTCCGGCTGTGTCACGCCGGTTTTTCGCCCCGCAATGCCGAGACGACCCGGTCGCGGCCATCGAGATCGCGCAGGATCCGCGGGGCCGTGAACCCCGCGCCGGTCAGCAGCGCACAGACCGCATCGCCCTGCGCGGGGCCGATTTCCAGCAGGAGACGCCCGCCGGGGCGCAGATGCACCCCCGCCCCGGCCGCGATCACCCGGTAGGCGGTCAGCCCGTCCGCGCCATCGCTCAGCGCGGCCTGCGGATCGTGCAGGCGCACCTCGGGGGCAAGCCCCGGCATCTCGTGGGCGGCGATGTAGGGCGGATTCGAGACGATCAGGTCGAACCCGCCCGCGACCCCGTCCAGCCAATCCGCGCGCCGCAGATCAAGCCGCGCGGCCACACCATGGCGGACCGCATTGCGCGCGGCCACGTCGAGCGCGGCGGCGCTGATATCGGTGGCAAGCCCCCGGGTCTCTGACCATTCCGCCAGCAGCGTCACCGCGAGGATCCCGGACCCGGTGCCGAGATCGACCAGACGCGCGGGCCGCGGCCCGTCCAGCGCCGCGGCGATCAGGCACTCGGTTTCCGGGCGCGGGTCGAGCACCTCCGCCGTCACCTCGAACAGGCGCCCCCAGAAGGCCCGCGCGCCCAGGATCTTGCCCACGGGCTCGTGTGCCGCGCGCCGGTCGATCATCGCGTCGTAGCGCGCCTGCGCCGCAGTGCTCAGCGGATCGCCCAGGTGCAGGGTCAGCCGGTCGCGGGAGATGTCCATGGCGGCGGCCAGCAGCGCGCGCGCATCCCCGCCGGCCGCGTCGATCCGCGCCGCTGCCAGCCGAATCGTGGCCGCGACCAGCGCCTCGCGGGCTGTGGGCAGGGACGGCTCGGGCGCGGTCACGACATCTCGGCCAGCAGCGTGGCCTGCGCGTCGGCGGTCAGCGCGTCGATCACCTCGTCGAGATCGCCCTGCATCACCTGATCGAGCTTGTAGAGCGTGAGGTTGATCCGGTGATCGGTCATCCGCCCTTGCGGGTAATTGTAGGTGCGGATGCGCTCGGACCGGTCACCAGAGCCGACCTGTGCGGCGCGCGACGCCGAGCGTTCGGTGTCCACCCGGCTGCGTTCCATGTCAAAAAGTCGCGATTTCAACACATCCAGGGCAATCTCGCGGTTGCGGTGCTGCGATTTCTGGCTGCTGGTCACGACAAGCCCCGTTGGCACATGGGTGATGCGCACCGCCGAATCGGTGGTGTTGACGTGCTGGCCGCCCGAGCCGGAGGCGCGCATCGTGTCGATGCGCAGATCGTTCGGGTCGATCCTGATATCCACATCCTGCGCCTCGGGCAAAACCGCGACGGTCGCCGCAGAGGTGTGAATGCGCCCGCCGCTTTCGGTCTCGGGCACGCGCTGCACGCGGTGGACGCCGGATTCGTATTTCAGACGGGCGAACACCCCCTGCCCGCCGATACGCGCCACAAGCTCGCGCAGGCCGCCAAGCTCGCTATACTGTTCCTCGATCACCTCGAAGGACCAGCCGCGCGCCTCGGCGTAGCGCAGGTACATGCGCATCAGGTCGGCGGCGAACAGGGCTGCCTCCTCGCCGCCGGTCCCGGGGCGGATCTCGAGGATCGCGGGCCGCGCATCGGCGGCGTCGCGCGGCAGAAGCGCGCGTTGCAGCGAGGCTTCCATGTCCCGCAGGCGCGCTTCGAGCCCGTCGATCTCGGCGCGGGCCAGATCGCGCATCTCGGGATCGTCGAGCATGGTTTTCGCGGACTCGATATCGTCGAGCACCTGCCGGTAGGCGCGGATCTCTTCGACCACGGGACGCAGTTCGGCGTATTCGCGCCCGAGCTGCGCGATATCCCCGCCGCCTTCGGTCATGCGCGCCTCGATATACTCGAATCGCTGCGTGATCTCGTTCAGTTTGTCCAGCGGCACCATGGCTGTGATCCTGTGTTCCATTCCTGTGACTTGGTCAAGGGTGCCGATCCGTGCCAATACATGACCATGAGGTACATCCTGCCCCTTCTCGTCGCGGCCACCCCCCCGCGCAGGCGGCGTGCCCCAGTCGTGGCAAGACGACCGAGTGTTATTGCACCGACCGCACTGGCGCGCGGGTCGAGATCGGCGAGACGATCTGCCTGCAGGTGGATGGCAGGATGTTCATGGCGCAGTGCCGGATGTCGCTCGACAATCCGATGTGGCGCAAGATCCCGGATGGCTGCCTCTCGTCCGGGCTGTCATCCGGGCTGGAGTTGTCGCAGCCAGCCATCGATGCGGGCGGCGTTGACGCCCATATCCGACCGCCCGAAGCGCAGCCGCCCGTAGATCTCCAGCGTGTCCCCGGCCTGCCGCACCGTGGTGTAGTCGGGAAAGCCGAAGACGCGGCTGCGGGTGACATAGGTGATCATCCCCTCGTCCACACTGCCCGCCAGAACCTGCGTGCGGGGGGTGTCGCGGATGATTCGGTCGAGCGCGGCGAGATCGCCCTCGACGCTGCGCATCGCGCCGCCGTCGAGATCGCGGTCCGACACGTTTTCCGGCATCTCGTGCCAGCGGTCGGGATCCGATGGGGCCACGCGGAAGACCACCAGAAGCGCCACGAGCGTCAGGGCGAGCACGCCGAGAATGATGGCAGACAGTTTCATTGCGATCTCCTGTGACGCGCCGGCCTAGCCCGCGCGGGTGCCGTCCACGGTTTCGGCGAGTGCTTCCGTGCGGGCGGCGATCTCGGCCAATGTATCCGTGACCGATTGCGGCACCACCGGCACCTCGACGCGCTCGGGCGCGGGCGCGGGCGCGGTGCGGAACTGCTCCAGCTCGGTCTCGGCGCGGGCCAGCCGTTCCTCGACCGCCTGCAGCTTGTCCTGCAGGCCGACGGTCTTGTCGGCCAGCATCAGCCCGGCCATCAGCAGCATCCGCGCCTCGGGGATGCGGCCGATCTGTGCGGCCAGCACGCGGGCCTCGTCATCCAGCATCGCGGCGGCGGCGTGCAGGTGATCCTCTTCGCCGGCATTGCAGGCGACCTCGAATCCGCGGTCGCCGATCTCTATCCTCACCTCGGGCATCAGACCTTCTCCGTCTCGGGTTTGCTATCGCCGCCTGAGGCGTCGATCACGCGGGCCAGTTCGGCCAGCACCGCCTCGACCTCGGTGCGGTCGGCGGCGCGGGTGGCGCGCAAGCCCTCAAGCTCGGCCTCGAGCGCGGTGTTGATCAGCTGCGGCTCGGCCACGCCTGTCGCATGCGCCTCGCGCAGGGCCTTGTTTGTCTCGCGCAATTGGCTGTTGGCCGCACGCAGGGCCTGCAGATCGGTGTCGAGCCGGCGCAGGCTTTCGCCCCGGTCGGCCTGTGCCGCTTCGGCCGCCGCCCCGGCCGCGGCAAGGGCCGCGTCGCGGGCCTGAACGGTCTCGCGCAGCGCCGACACCTCCTCTTGCAGTCGGGCATTGACGGCGGTGGCGTCGTCCAGTTGCTGGCGCAACTGCGCGACCTCCTCGGGGTCGGGCGCATCCTCGCGCCCCTCCAGACCCTTGGTGATCCGGTCCAGCGCCGCGGTGATACGCGCCTGCAAGTCGTCAACCTGGCTCATTTCCACGACCTCTCGCACGTCTTGTCTAAACTGTCGGGCAACGAATCGCATATCGGGCCGGTTTTGGCAAACCCTACCGGGATCCGCCGATCGCGGCGGAAACGGCGGGCTTTCGCCACATTTTTGCCACGTTGCACGCAGGCACAAGGCCGGCCCCGGGCAGGCGCGTGCTTGATCTTCGCGGTCGGGCTGGTATTCAGCGCCCAATGCTGCCGATCACAAAGGATAGAACCCCCGTGGATATCGCCAAACTGCGCAACGTCGACACCGATCACTGGAGGAAGGCCACCGCGATCCGCGCGCTCGCCCTCGATGCCGTCGCCGCCGCCAATTCCGGCCATTCCGGCATGCCGATGGGCATGGCCGATGTCGCGACCGTGCTGTTCGAAAAGCACCTGAAATTCGACGCGGCCAACCCTGACTGGCCGGATCGCGACCGGTTCATCCTGTCGGCGGGTCACGGCTCGATGCTGCTCTATGCGCTGCTGCATCTGACCGGCTACGAGGACATGACGATCGGACAGATCCGCGATTTCCGGCAATGGGGCTCGCGCACCGCGGGGCATCCCGAATACGGCCACGCCAAGGGGATCGAGACGACGACCGGCCCGCTCGGCCAGGGCCTCGCCAATTCCGTGGGCTTTGCCATCGCCGAGGAGAGCTTGCGCGCGCGCTACGGCAAGAAGCTGATGGATCACCACACCTACGTGATCGCCGGTGATGGCTGCCTGATGGAGGGCGTGAGCCACGAGGCGATCGGGCTGGCCGGACGGCAATCGTTGAGCAAGCTGATCGTGATGTGGGACAATAACAACATCACCATCGATGGCAGCGTCGATCTGGCGGACCGCACCGATCAGGTCAAGCGCTTCCGCGCGGCGGGCTGGCATGTGCAGGAGATCGACGGCCATGACCCGGCGGCGATCGATGCGGCCCTCACCGAGGCCAAGCGCACGCGCAAGCCCTCGATGATCGCCTGCAAGACGCATATCGCGCTCGGCCACGCGGCGCAGGACACCGCCAAGGGGCATGGCGCGCTGACCGATCCCGATCAGAACGCCGCCGCCAAGCAGGCCTATGGCTGGACCCACGGGCCGTTCGTCATCCCCGACGAGATCAAGACCGCCTGGGAGGCGATCGGCGCCCGCGGGGCCGCGGAGCATGCCGCGTGGCAGGCCCGCCTTGGTGAGGCCTCGGAGCAGCGTCAGGCCGAGTTCGCGCGCATCTTCGCCCGCGAGACCCCCGGCAAGCTGTCGGCGCGGATCAAGGCGCTGAAAAAGCAGGTCAGCGAGGAAGCGCCGAAAGTGGCCACCCGCAAGTCCAGCGAGATGGTGCTGGAGGTCGTCAACCCGGTGATGCCCGAAAACATCGGCGGATCGGCGGATCTGTCGGGGTCCAACAATACCCGGTCGGGCGACATGACGGTGTTCGACGAGGGCAACCGCAAGGGCCGCTACATCCATTACGGCATCCGCGAGCATGGCATGGCCGCGGCGATGAACGGCATGGTGCTGCATGGCGGGGTGCGGCCCTATGGTGGCACCTTCATGTGTTTCACCGATTACGCCCGGCCCGCGATGCGGCTGGCCGCGCTGATGAAGATCCCCACGGTCTTCGTGATGACGCATGACAGCATCGGTCTGGGCGAGGACGGCCCCACGCACCAGCCGATCGAGCATCTGGCGATGTCCCGCGCCACGCCCAACACATGGGTGTTCCGCCCCTGCGACACGGTCGAGACGGCCGAATCGTGGGAACTGGCGCTTGGGTCGAAAGAGACGCCGTCGGTGCTGTCGCTGACCCGTCAGGGGCTGCCGACGCTGCGCCGCGAGCACAAGACCAAGAACCTGACCGCGCAGGGCGCCTATGTGCTGGCCGAGGCTGTGGGCAAGCGGCAGGCGATCCTTCTGGCGACCGGCTCGGAGGTGGCGATCGCCATGGCGGCGCGCGATCTGCTGCAGGAGGCGGGGATCGGCACGCGCGTGGTCTCGATGCCCTGCTGGGAGCTGTTCGAGGAGCAGGACGACAGCTACCGCCGCCGCGTGCTGCCCGCCGGCCCGGTCCGCGTCGCGGTCGAGGCGGCGATCCGGTTCGGCTGGGATCGCTGGCTTTACGGCGAGCGCGGGCGCCGCGAAAAGGGCGGCTTTGTGGGCATGCACGATTTCGGCGCCTCGGCGCCGGCGGATGTGCTCTACGAGCAGTTCGGCATCACGCCCGAGGCGGTGGCCGAGAAGGTCAAGTCGCTGTTGTGAATGGGTGGCGTTGGCCCCTGCCCGGGGCTATTTCGAGCGGTTGAGGCCGCAGCGCCATCGCATGTCCGCGGGCAGGCGATCCGACGGATTTTCAGCGCACTTTATCTCACAGCTCCGCGAAAGCCCCAATCGATGCGCGAGCTTTGACAAATCGCCCGTCCGGGGGGCGGACAGGCGATGGCGCTGCGGCGCTACGCGCCGCGTTTCGCGCCAGGGTCTTGGCGGCGATGTTTGCGCCCTGAAATTTTGGGGACGTACCCTCAGGCAGCGTCATCGTCCTTTTCGCTCGACTGGTCGCGAAAGAGCGCACCTTGCGCCATGAAGAACACGAAGATCGCCGCAGTCAGCCCGAAAGTCTTGAAATAGACCCAGATCTCTTCGGTCTGGGTGCGCCAGACCGCCTCGTTCAGAACGGCGAGCCCGAGGAAGAACAGCATCAGCCGCCGGGTCAGCGTCATCCAGCCCAGATCTGTCAGCGGAATAACGCTGTCCATCACGAATTGCAGATAGGACCGCCCGCGCAGCAGCCCGATCCCGAGGATCCCGCCGAACAGAAGATAGATGATCGTCGGCTTCATCTTGAAGAATTTCGGGTCGTTGAACCACACCGACAGCCCGCCGAAGACGACGATCAGCACAGCCGTCACCGCCTGCATCCGCGACAGATGCCCGGTCAGCCGCCACAGCACCGTGATGGACATCAGAAAGACCGGCACGAAGCCGGCGGTGACGACGATGAAGCCGTCATACTCGGTGCCGCCTATGGTGTAGACCCGATCCTTGAGCCAGAGATAGGCCACGAAAAAGGCCAGCACGGGGCCGATTTCCAGAACCGGCTTGGCCCAGCCGGGCGGGGAGGTGTCGCTCATGGTGTCTGCCTTGCCTTTCAGCGCGCGCGGCGCGGTCATCGTCCCAGTTCAACTATCACCGCACCCGCCGCGATCAAACCCATCAACGCGATACGGCGCGGCCCCACGGTTTCCTTGAGCACGAGCCAGCCGATCAGCGCGGCAAACACCGTCGACGTCTCGCGCAGCACCGCCGCCTCGCCCACCTTGTCGAGCCGTGTCGCCAGCATCACCGACCCGAAGGAAAAGAACGCCACCAGCCCGCCCGACACGCCGCGCAAGATGAGCGGGCCGGGCGTCGGGCGCGCGGCCATGTTGCGCCACCGCAGACCGGCAATGGGCAGGATGCTGAGCCCGTCGAGAAAGAAGAACCACGCCAGAAACGTGAACGGATCGGCCGCGGCGCGGATGCCGTAGGCGTCATAGGTCGTGTAGAGCGCCACGAACATCCCCGTCGCCACGGCCAGCCCGAGCGCCAGCGGCATCGTCTCGCGGTCGAGCGTGATGGTGCGCAGATTGTAGACCGCCAGGCCGAAGATCCCCGACAGGAGCACCGCAAGGCCGAGCCACTGCACCGCGTTGAAGACCTCGCCGAAGATCAGCCACGCCCCGACCACGGCAAAGAGCGGCCCGGTGCCGCGCACCACCGGATAGACCACCGTGTAGGCGCCGCGCGTGTAGGCCATGGCCTGCAGCACCTTGTAGGCCACATGGATCACCACCGCGCCGGCGAAGATCGTCCACATATGCGCCTCGGGCCACGGCACGACAAAGAGCGCAAAGGGGGCCGCCATCGCCGAATAGCTGGCATCGATGGCGCCGCGGCTGAGCCAGGGATCGTGCCGGCCCTTCTGAAGGGCGCCGAATACGGCGTGCAGGACCGCCGCCGCGAGCGCGAGGATCATCGCGAGGCGCTGACCGGCCTCGGTGCCTTCGAGCGAAATCAGCCAGTCGCTCATGCCGCGGCCCTCGCATCGGACCAGCCTGTCGTGCTATGTCCGGGATGACGCAATATCCAAGGGTATGTGGGCGCCGGGATGCTGGACACGATCACCGAGGAGCTTTCAGGCACGTTCAGCGCCGTGCCCCCGGTCGTTGCCGCCACCCGGTTGATCGCGGCACTGGTGCTTGGCGCGGTCATCGGCGCCGAACGCGAACTCAAGAACAAGCCGGCGGGTCTTCGCACGCATATGCTGGTCTCCATGGCAGCCTGCCTGTTCATCATCGTCAGCCAGCAACTGGCGGCGGTGTTCTCCGAAACCGAGGGGCTGCGCGTCGATCCGTTGCGGCTGATCGAGGCGGTGACTGCCGGTGTCGCGTTTCTGGCCGCCGGGATCATCTTCTCCTCGGGCGGGGAGGTGCGCAACACCACCACCGGCGCGTCGATGTGGCTGGCGGGCGGGATCGGGCTGGCCTGCGGGGCAGGCCAGATGCCATTGGCGGCGATGGCAACCGGGATCGTGCTCGTGGTGCTGTACCTGATCCGGCTGATCGAACGGTAGCCGCGCGCACCTGCGCGGCGCACGAGGATCATCGCAAGACGCTGACCGGCCCCGGTGCCTTCGAGCGAAATCAGCCAGTCGCTCATGCGCTGCGGGCCGCAGCCTGGCAGGCCAGCCTCCCGAACCGCAGGTCAGGATGGGGGCCAGCCCCCCAAACCCCCCGGGATATTTCAGGCCAGAAGAAACGGAAGGGCGGCTCATTCGGTCTCGAGACCGGTGAGCGCGGCGGCGAATTCTTCCGGATCGAAGGGCGCAAGATCGTCGATCTGCTCGCCGACGCCGATGGCGTGGATGGGCAATCCGAAGCGGTCGGCCAGCGCCACGAGGACACCGCCGCGCGCGGTCCCGTCGAGCTTGGTCATCACCAGACCCGTCACATTGGCCAGTTTCTGGAAGATCTCCACCTGGCTGAGCGCGTTCTGCCCGGTCGTGGCATCGAGCACCAGAAGCGTGTTGTGCGGTGCGTCCGGATCCTTCTTGCGGATGACGCGGACGATCTTGGCCAGCTCTTGCATCAGGTCGGCGCGGTTCTGCAGACGGCCTGCGGTGTCGATCATCAAGAGGTCGGCGCCATCGGCCTCGGCCCTGGTCATGGCGTCATAGGCAAGGCTCGCCGGATCGGAACCCTCGGGCGCGGTCAGCACCGGCACGCCCGCGCGGTCGCCCCAGACCTGCAATTGTTCGACGGCCGCCGCGCGGAACGTGTCGCCGGCCGCGATCACCACCGATTTGCCCGCCGCCTTGAACTGCGACGCGAGCTTGCCGATCGTCGTGGTCTTGCCCGAGCCGTTGACCCCCACCACCAGCACCACCTGCGGGCGCTTGGCGTAAAGTGGCATGGGGCGGGCGACGGGCTCCATGATGCGGGCGATCTCGCGGGCCAGAAGCGCCTTGATCTCGTGCGACGAGAGGCGCTTGCCCATGCGCCCCTCGGCCATGTTGGCGGTCACGCGCATCGCCGTCTCAACCCCCATATCGGCGGTGATCAGCAGATCCTCGAGCCGTTCGAGCATGTCGTCATCAAGCGCGCGTCGCGTCGCAATGCGCGCCGCGTCCCGGCCCAGAAGCCGGCCAAGGACGCCGCGGCGCGGGGCGGATGTGGGCGGATCCTCGGGAACGGTCAGCGGTGTCGGCGGGGCCGTGGCGGCTGTCGCTGGTGGCGCCACCTCCTCGGGGCGCCCGTGCGGGGCGTCCTTCGGCGGGGGCGGCGGCACGTCGTCGGGTTGCGGCGGAATGACCGGCGCTTCGGGCTCTGGACCGGGCTCCGGCTGAGGCCCGGGTGTCTGCGCCTCCCGGGTGCCGCCCTCGTCGACGATGGCCTCCAGCCCCTCATCCAGCTTGGACGAGGATTTGAACAGCCGCTCCTTGAGTTTCGAGAAAAACGCCATGCGCCCTCCGATCCGCGTGATAAGCGTCACCTAATGCGGATGAGACGGAGATGGAAGCCTGCGCCGCGCGCAGATCTCCTCGGGTGCGTTGCGTACGAGATGCCGTACCCGGTCGCGGGCTGCGGGACCAGACCCGACATCTCCCCCTGTCGGACGCGGTCGCATTGTGAAATCCGGGGCAGACCGCCGCCGCTCCGCGCCGCGCACGGGCCATGCCGGTTTCTTCTGGTCGGGCGGGGCCGGTCTGGCATATACTGGGTTCATGAAACGACTTGTCCTGATTGCAGCCCTTTGTGCGCCCGTCCATGCGGCGGAGGCGCAGATGAGCGCCGAGGAATTCGACGCCTACACCCGGGGGCACACGTTCTATTATGGCGCGGGCGGCGCGCCGTATGGCGGCGAGGAATATCTCGACAACCGCCGGGTGCGCTGGTCGTTTCTCGATGGCGAGTGTCAGGACGGCTACTGGTACGAGGACGACGACCTGATCTGCTTTGTCTACGAGAACAATCCCGATCCGCAATGCTGGACGTTTCAGCGCTCCGGTGACGGGCTGATCGCGCGGTTTGCCGGCGAGCCCGCGATGTCGGAGCTTTACGAGGTCGAGAAATCCAGCGAGCCGCTGATGTGCCTCGGGCCGACGCCGGGCGTGTGACCCGGTCGGTCGTGACAGGCCGTGCGTTTCGCTTGCCCGGCAAGATTTGCAAATCTATGCTGCGAATATGCGAAGGTGCAAATGGCAGGGGGCGGCGAATGGCGATCCAGAAACTCTATGCCGGGGTCAAGCTGCGCGAGACGCGCACGCGTCTGGGGCTGACGCAAAAGGATTTCGCCGCCAAGCTTGGCGTGTCGCTGCCCTATCTCAACCAGATGGAGAACAACAATCGCCCGGTCTCGACCACGGTCGTGCTGGCCTTGGCGCAGGAGTTCGGGTTCGACGTCACCGAGCTGTCGACCGGCGATGCCGAGCGGCTGGTCACCGACATGCGCGAGGCCTTTGCCGATCCGCTGTTCGGGGCCGAGCCGCCGCTCGCCGATCTGCGGCTGACGGCATCCAATGCGCCGGCCCTTGCACGGGCGTTTCTGGAGCTGCACAGCACCTACCGGCAGGCGCATGAACGGCTCGCATCGCTCGACGCGGCGCTTGGCCGGGACGATGCGCGCGGGCAGGCGAGCCCGTGGGACGAGGTGCGCGATTTCTTTCACTATTGCGACAATTACATCGACGCGGTGGATCATGCGGCCGAAAAATTTGCCGAAAGCGACCATCCCCCCGATCCCGAGGCGCAGGCCAGGAGGCGGCTTGGCGATCTGGGCGTGCGCGTGGTCGAGGCCGACACCGCGACCTTGCGCCATTACGATCGCGAGACGCGCGTGCTGACACTGTCGATTCGGGCGGCGCGGGAGACCCGGCGCTTTCAGCTGCTGCTGCAACTGGCGCTTTTGACGCAGGACAAGCTGCTGGAGGCGACGCTCGATTTCGCGCGGTTCCAGTCCGAGCAGGCCCGCGATATCGCCAAGATCGGGCTGGCCAATTATTTTGCCGGCGCGGCGCTGATGCCCTATGCGCGCTTTCTGGCGGCCGCGCAGGAGGTGCGGCACGACGTTGAAATCCTCGCCATGCGCTTTGGCGCCTCGATCGAGCAGGTCTGTCACCGGCTGTCGACGCTGCAGCGGCCCGGCGCCAAGGGGATCCCGTTCTTTTTCGTCCGCGTCGATCAGGCGGGCACCATCACCAAGCGGCATTCGGCGACCCGGCTGCAATTCGCGCGCTTCGGCGGGGCCTGCCCCTTGTGGAACGTGCACCGCGCCTTCGAGACGCCGGGACGGTTTCTGCGGCAACTGGCCGAGACGCCCGACGGGGTACGCTATCTGAGCCTGGCCTGCGATGTCAGCAAGCCGGGGGGCAGTTTCGGCGCGCCGGTGCGCCGCTTTGCCATCGCGCTTGGCTGCGAGGTCAGGCATGCCGACGATCTGGTCTATGCCGACGATCTCGACGTGACCAATGCCCGCGCGTTCGAGCCGATCGGGATTTCCTGCCGGATCTGCGAGCGCACGGATTGTCACCAGCGGGCGGTGCCACCGCTGGAGCGCCGGCTCCATGTGACGCTCGACGAGCGCGGGGTGCTGCCCTACCGCGTCGGGTAATGTGCCCCGATCACAGCGTGTCGGGCAGCGGCGCCACCGTCCGCGGCAGGCGCCATGTCTCGGGGGGCGTCCGCTCTCCCTCGGGGCGGGCGAGAAGCACCTGCGCGTGGAAATGGCCCGTGGTCTCGACGCCATCGGTGGCGTGGCCCGCCGCACGGGCATTGTCGATTGCGCGGGCCTGTTCGTCGGTGCTCTCGAACCGGCGGTGCACGAAGGGCGGAATGTCCAGCCGCTCCTGCACCATCCCGTGGGCGCGCAGCACCTCTTGGGTCGCGGCCCGCTCGTTGCCCCGTATGGGCGAGGTCATCAGCCACGGCTTTTGCGTCCCGCAGGCCGCCAGCATCCGGTCGAGCGCGCGCGGCATGAGTTGCGCCACCGAGCCGCATTCGACGATCATGTCCACCTGCGCCAGATCCCGCTTGAGCGCCTCGGACGGCGCGGCGGTTTCCAGATCCTCGGCAAAGCCCGCCTCGAACAGCCCCACGGTGCCGGCATAGGCCACCGCATTGGGCATCACGTCGAGCCCGGAAAAGCGGATCGCCACATCCGTGCGGCGCAGCCCGGCCAGCCAGTCGCGATCCCATGCCATGACCTCTTGCGGGGCGGCATCGTCAAAGCGCGCCTCGCGGTAGCGACGGAACACCGCATCCAGCGTCACGTCGAAACCCATAAGCAGGCTGACGATCCCGTAGCTGCTGGCGAAATCGAAGACGCGCGGCGCGGTGAGGCCGCGCAGCCGCATCAGCTCGTCCAATCCTGCGCGAAACGCCGCCACCGCGTGATGCTGGTTGCGATATCCCAAAGCGTCCATCATCCGGAAATAGGCGCGGCAATCGGGCCGGTCATAGGTGTCGTCGAAGATCGTGACGAAATCCGTGGTCGGCGTCTCGGGGGGTGCGGTCATCGGGCGCTCCGTGGCTGGGCAAGTGTCACACAGAGCTTGCCTGCATGCATCTCCATTACAACCGAAATGACGCACAGCCACGCGCTCGTGATACGGCAGGGGCATCTTGCAACACTGTGACACGCCGCTTTCGGCAACGTGATGGAGCGTGTTGTCCGACAAGGTTGCGCAGGCGGTCGGCAAAACGCATGCTTCCGCCACGACATGTTCCGGTATCCATGGATGCGCAGATGAGCCAGACCTCGACACAAACGCTGACCGACAGCCCGCGGGTGCTTCTGGGAGCGGGATTGGCGTGGGTCGCGGTGCTGATCTATGCCGCGTCCAATTCGATCGTGTCGCTGCTGGCCGAGATCGGCGCGCAAAACCAGGTGATGGGACGCAATGTCATCACCTATTGCAACCTGCTGTTCGTCGGCTCGCTGATGTCGCTGGTGCCGATGGTCATGATGTTCTGGCGCGACTGGACGATGGAGAACCTGCGCAAGCTGACCCCCGGTCACTGGGTGATCCTGACCGTGTCGGCGTTTCTGGCCTCGGCGCTGACGCCGGGGCTGTTCTTTTACGCGCTGGAGCACACCACGGTCACCAATGTCGTGCTGGTCGGCCGGATCGAGCCGCCGCTGTTTCTGCTCGCCGCGTGGCTGATCCTGCGCGAGCGGTTCGAGCCGTGGCACTTTGCCGCCGGGCTTCTGGCGCTTGGGGGCGCGGTGCTGATGATCGTGATGAACAAGTCAAATGGCGGGTTCGAGATGGGCAAGGGCGAGATCGGCGCGCTTCTGGCGACATTGTCCTACATCGCCTCGACGCTGGTGGCCCGCACCGGGCTGCGCGGCATTCCGTTGGGGATCTTCGCGATCTACCGCACGGTCGTGGGCACGATCTTCTACTTCTTCCTCGCCATCTACCTTTTCGGGCCGATGCATTTTCAGGACGTGTTCCACCCGCTGGTCTGGCAATGGGTCTGGATCTACGCGCTGATCGTGGTGATCTGCGGGCAGTTCGCCTGGGCGCTCGCGCTGAAGAACGCGCGGTCGGGTGACGTATCGCTGGCCACCTCATTTTCGCCGCTGGCCGCGATCCTGATCGCCATGGTGCTTCTGGGCGAGGATCCCGGACCCGGGCTGATCCCCGGCGGCGCGATCATCCTGCTGGCCGTCGGGATCGGCCAGTACGGGCGGCTGCGCTCGCAACGCCTGCGCGACGATTGCCCGACCCAGGCACCGGCGCGCACCCGTGCGCTGGAGCATGAGGGCGAGGTGAACTTCAAGGGGGCGTGAGGCGGCCTTACATGTGGATCACACGGCCATAGGCGTCGAGCACCGATTCGTGCATCATCTCGCTGAGCGTGGGATGCGGGAAGACGGCCTGCATCAGATCCTCTTCGGTGGTCTCGAGCTGACGGCCCACCACGTAGCCCTGGATCAGTTCCGTCACCTCGGCCCCGATCATGTGCGCCCCCAGTAGCGCGCCTGTGCCCGCATCGAACACCGTCTTGATCATGCCCTCGGTCTCGCCGAGCGCGATGGCCTTGCCGTTGCCGATGAACGGAAAGCGGCCCACCCGGATATCAAGGCCCGCGTCGCGCGCCTGCGCTTCGGTCAGGCCAACGCTGGCGATCTGCGGCTGGCAATAGGTGCAGCCGGCGATGCTGTCGGGATCCACGGCATGCGGCGCGCCGCCGGCGATCAGCTCGGCCACCATCACGCCCTCGTGGCTGGCCTTGTGCGCAAGCCACGGGCCGTTGGTGGCGTCGCCGATCACGTACAGGCCATCGACGCCGCTGCGGCAATACGCATCCGTCACCACGAAACTGCGGTCCATCCTGACCCCGAGGTCCTCCAGCCCGAGACCTTCGGTATTGGCGGTGATGCCCACGGCAGATATGACCGTATCGAAATCGTGCTTTTCCATCTTGCCGCCCGACTCGATATGCGCGGTGACGCGGCCCTTGCCGCGATCGAGCTGCTTGACCGTTGCGCCCGTCTTGATGGTCATCTTCTGCGCCTCGAAGGATTTCTTCGCGAAGGCGGAAATCTCGGCGTCCTCGACCGGCAGGATACGGTCCTGCACCTCGACCACGGTCGTCTCGGTGCCGAGGGTGTTGTAAAAGCTGGCAAACTCGATCCCGATCGCGCCCGAGCCGATGACCAGCAGCTTTTTCGGCATGCGCGGCGGCCGCAGCGCGTGCTTGTAGGTCCAGACCAGATCGCCATCGGCCTCCAGCCCGGGCAGTTCGCGCGCGCGCGCACCGGTGGCCAGCACGATGTTTGTCGCTGCCAGCTCCTCGGTTCCGGTCTTTGTCGTGACGCTGACGCGGCCCCTGGTGGGCAGGGTGGCCTCACCCATGATTACCGTGATCCGGTTCTTCTTCATCAGATGCGAAACGCCGGAACTGAGCTGCCCGGCCACCTTGCGCGAGCGCTTTATCACCGCGTCGAGGTCGAAATCGATGCCGGTCGCCGTCAGCCCGAATTCGGACGCGCGGTGCATGAGGTGGAACACTTCGGCGGAGCGCAGCATCGTCTTGGTCGGAATGCAGCCCCAGTTCAGGCAGATGCCGCCCATATGCTCGCGCTCGACGATCGCCACGTTCAACCCGAGCTGCGCTGCCCGGATGGCCGCGACATAGCCGCCCGGCCCGGCCCCGATGACGATCATGTCAAAATCCTTCACCGCGCTGTCCTCCCCGTTTTGACGCTCGCTCGGATGCTAGACCAAGCCGGACGCCACGACAACGCGGGGGCAGAAATCACGCGGCTTCCATCACCTCGCGCAGGATCGCGCCGTAGCCGCCCTCGGCCTCGAACGCGCGCTCTGCCGTGTTGGAGGCCCGGCCGAGCGCCGCGTTGCGATACGGGAAGCGGCCGAAGCGGCGGATCACCTCGCGATGCGCGCGGGCATGGTGCATGTTCTCGGCGCCGTGATCGGGCAGGCGCTCGCAGATCAGCCGCACGCAGCGATCCTGATCGGAGAGATTCTCGGAATGCATGAGCGGAAGGTAGAACAATTGCCGCGCCGGCTCGTCGATCTTCATGTCCCATCCCCGGTTGATCGCCACCTTGGCGGCGGCCAGCGCGGCGGGGTCGGTCGCGAAGGCCCGCGCCTCGCCCCGGAACATGTTGCGCGGGAACTGATCGGTCAGGATGATATAGGCCAGCGTGCCGTTGGGATAGGTCAGCCAGAGACTGCAGGCCCCGGCGCGCGCGTTCTCCCAGGTCGCCTCGAAACGGTCCCGCACCGTCCGGTCGAGGTCTTCGGACGACTTGTACCAGTTGTCGGGACCGACCTCGTCCAACCAGAACTCGAGAACTTCCTCGGGCGATACCATGGGATACTCCTCATCTCCCCGTGTGTCGTTGATTTCACGCTAACGCGGGTTCATGCGTTTGTCATAGTAAAATATTAATTCAGGACAGTTATAAACGCTTAAAATCACGCAGGTTTCTCGTTTTGTGCCGCGTCGATGGCGGTTTCTTGCGCAAATTCCACCAAGACCGGTGACGCAGACCGCGTCACCGGCGCATATCCGTCCGACAGCGTCGCCTCGGGTGTCGCGCGTTGCGTCATGCGATAAATCGCGTAGATCACCATCGCGAACATCAGGATCGCGATGTAGAAGAAGAACCCCCCAGGCCCCATGAGGCCCATCATCCAGCCCAGCATCAGCGGCCCGGCAATCGCGCCGACCCCGTTGATGAACAGCATGCCGCCCGCAGCGGCCGCCATGTCGTCCCGCTCCAGAAAGTCATTGGTATAGGCGATCAGCAGCGAATAGAGCGGGTTCGACGATCCGCCGATCAGCACGGCCGCCAGCAGCAGGAACCAGAACGTCTCGCCCAGAAGCATGCCGATGACCGCGCCGACGCCGGTGACCAGCGACACGATCGCGATCAGCACGCGGCGGTCCATCCGGTCCGACAGCCAGCCAAGCGGATATTGCGCCACCAGGGCCGCGACGTAGAACGACGCCACAAAGATCGAGATCTGCCCGACGCTGAGCCCGGCCTGCGAGCCATAGATCGCCGCCATGCCGAATTGCGCCGCGAACACGCCCCCGGTCAGCAGCATGCCGACACAGCCCAGTGGCGAGATCTTCAGGATCTGCAGCAGCGACAGCGGCTTGGTGGTATTGAACGCCGGCGTGGGGCTGACCGACAGAAGGATAGGCGCGAAGGCGAGCGAGACGAGCACGCAGGGGATCACGAAAAGGACATAACCCGCCGGGTCGGCCAGCACGATCAGCGCCTGCGCCGAGACGAGCCCCACCATCTGCACGATCATGTAAAGCGACAGCGCCTTGCCGCGCGTCCCGTTGGTGGCCGAATTGTTGAGCCAGCTTTCGGCGGTCACGAAGACGCCCGAGAAACAGAACCCGATCACCACCCGGCCCACCGACCACGCCCAGGGATCGGTGACCGTCGGGTAAAGGATCATCACCGCCGAGATCATCGAGCCGAGGGCCGCGAAGACCCGCACATGCCCGACCCGCCGGATCATGTGCGGGGCCGTGCGCGACCCGAACAGGAACCCGACGAAATAGCACGACATGATGACCGACAACTGGAGCGTCGAGAACCCTTCGATCACGCCGCGAATGCCCAGCAGGGTGCCCTGCATGCCGTTGCCGACCTGCAGCAGCATCATGCCCAGCAACAGCGCCCAGGCGCCTGAAAATACCTTTAACATTTATGTTCTCCACGCGAATGCCCGGGACCATGCACGTCTCGGGATGACCAGTCTGCGCCATTCGCGACTCAGTCTGTCGCGCGGTGTGTCCGGGTGTCATTTGCAGGGGTCGGGAGCAATAGCGAAGCGTCCCCGTAAGAGAAGAAACGGTAGCGTTGCGCCACGGCATGGGCGTAGATCCGCCTGATCCTCTGCGCGCCCATGAGGGCGGAGACCAGCATCATCAGCGTCGATTTCGGCAGGTGGAAATTGGTCATCAGCGCGTCGGCGATCCGGAACTCGAAACCGGGATAGATGAAGATGTCGGTGTCGCCCGTCCAGGCCGCGATCTCGCCGGTGTCGCGCGCCGCCGTCTCGATCAGGCGCAGCGCCGTGGTGCCGACGGGGATGATGCGCCCGCCCGCGCGGCGGGTGGCGGTGATCTCGGCGGCGGCCTGCGCGCCGACCTCGCCCCATTCGGCATGCATGCGGTGTGTCGTCACATCCTCGACCTTGACCGGCAGGAAGGTGCCCGCGCCGACATGCAGCGTGACGTAGCTGAGGGTCACGCCCATGTCCTGCAGCCCGCGCAACAGGGCGTCGTCGAAATGCAGCGATGCGGTGGGGGCCGCCACCGCGCCCGAGACGCGCGCCCAGACGGTCTGGTAATCCTCGCGGTCGCGTTCATCGGCAGCGCGGCGCGCGGCGATATAGGGCGGCAGGGGCATGGCGCCGGCCGCCTCAAGTGCCGCGTCGAAATCATCGCCCGACAGGTTGAAGCGCAGCCGCCCCTGCCCTGCATCCTTTGCTTCGAGCACGGCCGAGAGCGCGTCGGAAAACACGATCTCTTCGGCCTCGGTGATCTTCCTGAGCGGCTTGACGAGCGCCGACCATGTGCCGTCCGCCTGCGGCTCCAGCAAGGTGACCTCGATCCGTGCGGCTGTCGCACCTTGCGCGCCGTCGCGGTGCCGGTATCCGGTCAGCCGCGCGGGAATGACGCGTGTGTCGTTGAGCACCAGCCGGTCGCCGGGGCGCAGCCACTGCCCCAGATCGGCCACCGTCGCGTCGGTGATCCGGTCGCCCTCGGCCACCAGAAGGCGCGCGGCGCGCCGAGGCCGCGCGGGCCGCGTGGCGATCAGCGCCTCGGGCAGGTCGAAATCGAAATCGCTGAGCTTCATCTGGTCCTTCAGTCGTTTGATCGGGTCTCGTCACGCGACGCCTCCGGCACCCTGTCGCGCGCCACTACCGGCTAGCCGTCCCCTTCAATGCGCGGAGCGGGTCTGCGGAACATCTCGCGCAGAAAGCCCGGCGTCAGCGCCGAGAGCGGATTGACCGCCACTCGCGGGGTCATTGCCGGCCCCCTGAGCGTGTAATTGAACCCGATAAGCCCCTCGCCCCGCCGGGTAAAGAGCTGGCCGATGGCGTTGAGAACATAAACCGGCGAGATCACGCCCTGCATGTCCAACTGCCCGCGCACGAGATCGTAATACCCGTCCATCGACAGCCCGACAGAAGCGCCCACGGCGCTGCCCTCCAGCAGCGCCAGCCGCGTGGGCGTCAGCCGGAACCGCGCGTCGATGGAGGAGAAATGCAGACCCTGACCGTCGAGCTGTTCCAGCAGGCCGACCACGCTGATCGTGTTCAGAAGCGCGGCAAGCGCCGGGGCGTCCTTGACGCGCAGGCTGCTGATTTCGAGCACGCCGTCATAGCTGCCCGGCTCTGGCGCGGGGGTCAGGCTCAGATCCAGCGTGCCATCTCGCGACTGCCGCAGCAGGCCCGCCGCAGCCAGCAGCCCGCCCGCGTCATCGCTGCGGATGCGAAACGCCGTGCGGCCGTCCATCGGCACGACATCCCCCCGGATCGGGGCAGCGCCGTTCAATCGCCCGGAAACGCGGCCCCGGGCGTCGTTCGTCAGATCCAGATCCGCCGTGAAGGGCGCAAGAGAGAGAGTGTCCGTCACCCGCAGCTCGTCCAGCCGCAAGGTCACCGGCCCGCCCTGTGGCGCGCCGTCGCCATCGCCGAACAGCGAGGTCGCGCGCAGATCGACGCGCCCGGCCGACACCTCGATGCGCGGCACCGCGCCCGCGCCGCGCCCGATCAGCGTGACCGGCGCGCGCAGCCAGTCGCCGATCTCGACGCGCGAGAACTCGGCGCGTTGCAGCCCGCCGCCGGCCTCCAGCGTGACCGATCCGCGCGCCTGCAAACCGGGGGCTTTGATGCTCAGCGCGTCGATGCGCGGCACCGGCCCAAGGCTGCCCGTCACCTCGATCTGCCCGGTCTGCGTCTTGCCGAGTGTCCAGCCAAGCTGCGGCAGGCGCAGGCCGAGCCCCGCCAGATCCGAGCTCAGCGCAAAGCGCGCGGGTGTGTCGCGGGCAAAGTCGATCTCGATCTCGCCAGGGGCGGATCCCGACAGGCTGCCGGGCGGCAGGTCGAGACCCGCCGCCCTGGCCGTCTCGGGCGACAGCGCGATCCGGCCCTGCACGCGGCTTGCGCCGCCGGTCTCGGGCCCGAGCGGCATGGACCATGTGCCGCGCAAGGCAACATCATCGACGCGGGCCGTGCCGCCGATCTCGATCCGGCGGTTGGAGGCATCGAGGCGCAGGTTTTGCGCCGCAAGCACACGCCCCTCGATCAGCGTCTCGGAGCGCAGATCGCGCAGGTCCCCCGCGACATCGAAGGCGACCTCTTCGGGCGCAAGCTTTTGTTTCAGCGGAAAGTCGAGTTGCCCTTCCAGCCCGGCGGTCCCATCGGCGAGCGTCACCGGCTGACCGGCCTTTGTCAGAAATCGGAAAGGCGGCGCGTCGAGCAGCGACAGCGCCGCAGTGATCGAGCCGCGGGTCGTGAGGCTGGCCTGCGCGGGACCACGTTTGACGCGGATGTCGGGGATCGCGAAGGTGCTGCCCGCGATATCGACGCGGCCGCCTTGCGTGGCCTCCACATGGCCCTTGTCGACGTAAAGCGCAAAGCGGTTGTCGGAGATCGAGGCGTGGCCGGACGCGGCCTCGATCGGAGGCATGTCGCGCATGTAAACCGTCTTGAGATCCTCGAACGCGAAGCCGAGAAACACCTCCGGCGGCGCCCCGGCCTCGGCGCGCAACGCAAGCTGGATGTCGTGCAACCCGCCCCCGTCCACGTTTTCGGCGATCCAGTTGCGCGTGCCGGGCGTTGTCTTGCGCGGCCAGAGCGCGAGCAGGCGTTCGGGCGCGAGCGCGTCCATGCCCCCCTCGATCGACAGCGCCCAGCCAGAGCGGCTGGCGCGGATATCGCCGGCAAGGCGCAGCATCTGTCCCTGATCGGCCAGATGCGCCGCGCCGATCGACAGATCGAACGGGTCGAGGCGCAGACGGAAATCCATCGCCGCCCCCTCGAAATCGACCGGACCGGGATAGAGATCGGCGGGATCGGCCACGATCTCGTCGAACGCGATCTGCGCCTGCAATTCCTGCGGCCAGCCATCTTGTGTCCCGACGAGCCGCGCCGTGCCCTCGGAGCGCGCGCGGCCCCAGCTGCTTTCGACGGACAATTCGCTGAACCGGATCTCCTGCGCGTCGGGGGCGTAGGTGAAATAGCTGCGTGCCGCCTCGAACGGGATCGGCGTGGTGTCGGGCGTGGGCTGAAGCGCCCCCGCGCCGATCTGCAGCGTCGCGTTGACCGGCCCGAGCCGCCCCGCCGCATCCACAGACGCTCGCAGCGCGCCGGAAATCGGCGCGTCGAGCGCCGAGAGCCAGACCAGCGCCGGCGACTGCGTGGCGATGTCGCGGGCGGGCATGTCCTCGAACCGAAAGCCGAACTCGGCCGCCGCGCTGCCAACCGCGCCCTCGTAATTCACCTCGATCAGGGTGGCATAATCGCGCGCGCCGAGCACCGTCACATTGCCGCGCAGGGTCACCGCATCGCCGTCGCGGTCCAGCCGCGCCTGCCCGCCATCGGCTGACCACGCGCGCCCGGCGCGCGCATCCTCGTAGCGCAGGTGCAGGTTTTGCGCGGTCACCTCGCGCAGGGCCGAAAACCGTGGCCGTGACAGAAGCGCGCCGATCTGCTCGGGGACGGTGCCCTGCAGATCCGTCGTGCCCTGAAAGGCAATCGACAGCGCGCCGGATGTCTGGCGCCGCAAGACAAGCCGCCCGCCATCGAGCCGCACCTTCGCGGGCCGCACCGCGCCCTGCAGAAGCCCTTTGCGCGACAGGGTGATGTCGAGCGCCGACAGATCGACCAGCGGCTGCCCGTCGTCACTCCGCAGGGACACGCCGCGCAGCGTGACGCGCGGTGCCATCGTCGGGTCGAGGCGCAGCCCGATATCCTGAAAGCGCACCTCCTGCCCCGCAAGATCGCGATTGATCCGCTGCGCGAGATCCGCAGCGATCCAGCCCGGCGCGTTGACACCAGAGGCCAGCACCGCGACGCCGATCAGCGCCACGGCAAGCCCCAGCACAGCGCAGCCGAAACAGAACTGGCCAAGATGATGCAGCGCGCGCCGCGTCTGCGAGATCGGGCGTCGCGGACGACCGCGCGCCGACGGTTCCCCTGCTGGGTCTTGCACTGATGTCGGGCGCTCGCTCATGCCATTCGTCCGGACGCTTTGCGCGCCCCGTCTCTGCCTCTGGCCTTTATTATCGCCTGTCGCCCGCTAAGATGAAACTCGCATTTCAGCAGCACGAGGACCGACAATGCCCGAGACATCCGAAACAGCCCCCGATTTCACTCTGCCGCGCGACGGCGGCGACCGTGTGAGCCTGTCCGATCTGCGCCCCGGACCGGTGGTGCTGTTCTTTTATCCGCGCGACGACACGTCGGGCTGCACCAAGGAAGCCATCGCCTTTTCCGGGTTGAAATCCGAGTTCGACGCGGCCGGCGCCACGGTAATCGGCATCTCGAAGGACAGCGTCGCCAGCCACGAGAAGTTTCGCGACAAGCACGACCTGACCGTGCCGCTTCTGTCGGATGCCGACGACGAGACTTGCGAGGCCTATGGGGTCTGGACCGAAAAGAACATGTATGGCAAGAAATTCTTCGGGATCGAGCGGTCGACCTTCCTGATCGACGGTGCCGGGCGCATCGCGCGGGTGTGGCGCAAGGTCAAGGTTCCGGGCCATGCCGAAGAGGTCCTGGAAGCGGTGCGCGCACTGTAAGCGGCAGGGTCGAGACGCCCCCTGCCCCGGCGCGCCCCTATCGCGCCGGGGCTTTGTCGGGTCCTGGATGGCGCGAAATGACCAGAACATACCGCGTCGCGACATGCGTGGAACAAACCTCCGCGTCACGCGTTTCCTTTGACATAACGGTTTTGACCGGATTCTGTCTGCAAATGTCGGCGATTTTCCGCCAATCCGGCGGGAAATGGCCTGATTGGATACGGGCGCGGGTCGAAATTGTTGCTGTTCTTTTACTCAATCTCTAAGCGTTGACGAAGATCACGCGATGGTGAAGGCAACACCTGCGCGCGGCATAAGGAACATGGGGCATAGAGACAGCGTGATAAAACGACTGCGCAATTCACTGCACGGCACCCTGGAGCGTCACGTGCCCGAAAGACGGGTTTTCCTGCGCTCCGACACCGACACACGGTTCATCCGGCTGGGCCCGGTCACACAGCTTGTCGCGGGCGGCGGCTCCATCGCCATCGTCGCCTGGGCCATCATCGCCACGTCGATCCTCGTGATGGATGCGATCGGCGCGGGGAATTTCCGCGAACAGGCAAAGCGCGATCTGCAGACCTACGAGACGCGGCTCAATGACCTTGCGAGCGAGCGGGACGCGCGCGCCCGCGAGGCCCGCACCGCGCAGGACCGCTTCAGCTATGCGCTGGAACGGATCTCGGCGATGCAGTCCGGCCTTCTGGAATCCGAGACGCGGCGGCGCGAGCTGGAGACCGGTATCGAGGTCATCCAGGCGACGCTGCGCCGGACCATGACCGAGCGCGAGGCCGCGACCCGCGAGGCAGAGCGGCTGGCGGGCGAGCTTGACGAGGGCAACGGCGCGGCACCGGATCAGCGCGATACCGACGCAAGGGACGAAACGGTCGATTTCCTGTCAGCCGCTCTCGACGACACGGCAGAGGCCCGCGACAAGACCATCGCCGATGCGCAGGCGGCGCTTGGCCGCGCCGATGACGTCGCCCATGAGTTGCGGCTGCTGCGCGAGCGCAACGACGATATCTTCCGACAGCTCGAAGAGGCCGTGGCGATCTCGGTCGAGCCGCTTGACGAGATGTTCCGCAAGGCCGGCCTGGATACCGACCGCCTGCTCGACACCGTGCGGGGGGCCTATTCCGGGCAGGGTGGCCCGTCATTGCCCGCGGCCTTCTCCACCCGGGGCGAGGCCACGCTGTCGCCAGAGGCAGAGCGCGCCAACCGCATCCTCGGTCGGCTGGACGAGTTGAACCTCTACCGCATGGCCGCCGAGAAGGCCCCCTTTGCCATGCCGGTCAACGAAGGGGTACGCCTGACATCCGGGTTCGGCCAGAGATGGGGGCGCATGCACAAGGGCACCGATTTCGCCGGCGCCCATGGCACGCCGATCCTTGCCACAGCCGATGGCGTGGTCAGCCATGCGGGCTGGCTGTCGGGCTATGGCCGTCTGGTCAAGATCGAGCACGCCTTCGGCATCGAGACACGCTATGCGCACATGTCGCGAATCCGTGTGAAGCCGGGACAAAGGGTCTCGCGCGGGGACAGAATTGGTGATATGGGGAATACTGGACGATCCACCGGCACTCATCTGCATTATGAGATCCGCGTGGACCAAAGGGCCATAAATCCAATGACCTACATCAAGGCAGCGAAAAATGTTTTCTAAGAGCAAGATCAACGAACCCGCGCAGAAACCGTCCGAGCCGAAACCGGCCACATCGGAGACGCGGCAGGCGCAGTCCGACAGCGGCGCGGGTGAGTTCAAGACGCAGGCCCCCAAGGTCAAGCCGCCCGCGTCGGTGCTCTCCTCCGACCTCAACGTCACCGGCAATCTCAAGACAACCGGGGACATTCAGGTCGAAGGCACGATCGAAGGCGACATTCGCGCGCATCTTCTGACCATCGGCGAAGGCGCGACCGTCAAGGGCGAGGTGATCGCCGACGACGTGGTGATCAACGGGCGCATCGTGGGGCGTGTGCGCGGGCTGAAGGTCCGGCTGACCTCGACAGCACGGGTCGAGGGCGACATCATCCACAAGACCATCGCCATCGAAAGCGGTGCGCATTTCGAAGGTTCGGTGCAACGTCAGGACGATCCGCTGTCAGCGGGCAAGCCGGCGCAGGCGCAGGCGCAACAGCCACACCCCGCCCCGAAGCAACCCGAGGCAAAACGGCAAGAGACCCGCCAGCAGGAGCTCCGCCCGGCACAGCCCAAACCGGCCGGCAACACGCAGGCCTGATCCACAGCGTCACACGCTGCAAAAAGGCACCCCTCGGCGGGTGCCTTTTTCGTGGGCAATGTCTTAATGGGCAATGTCGCACCGGTGCCTGCCCGGGCGGATCATGCCCGTGTGTCGCGGTGCCGCTCACGCTTCCAGCTCGGCATCCCAGTAGAGGAAGTCGACCCAGCTTTCATGCAGATGGTTTGGCGGGAACTTGCGACCCATGTTGCGCAACTGCTCGGCCCCGGGGGCCGATGGCGGCTTCAAAAGGCTCATCCCGGCCTTGCGCAGACTGCGCGCACCCTTGCGCAGATTGCAGGGGCTGCAGGCGGCCACCACGTTTTCCCAGCTTGTCACACCGCCCCGGGCGCGTGGGACCACGTGATCGAAGGTCAGATCGCGTTTCGATCCGCAATACTGACAGCTGAACTCATCTCTCAGAAATAAATTAAAGCGCGTGAAGGCCACGCGCTTTTGGGGTTTGACATAGTCTCTGAGAACAATCACCGAGGGTATTCGTATCTCGGTACTCGGGCTGTGCACCCAGGTGTCGTATTCGGCGACGATATCGACGCGGTTGGACCACGCCGCCTTGACCGCCTCCTGCCACGTCCAGAGCGACAGGGGGTAATAGGACAGCGGTCGATAATCCGCGTTCAGGACCAGAGCCGGGAATTGCCGCAGCGCCGCGGGCTCTCTCACGAAGTCAGTTCTGAAATCACCATCCATGCGTCACGATGCCTTTCTCACGGCCCTGGTTCCAGACGGCAAGGCCGTATTCACCCTGCCTTGAGAGCCACTATATCTCGTGTTTTGCGGCTGGCAAGCCCGAGATACCGCGACATATATGGGCACACATAGACCCGGAACGTAACCGTGAGGTGACAGGCTCAGGCCACCGCCTCGTCGAGCCCCGAAACCTGACGATGCCAGAGTGCCGCGTAGCGTCCCTGCCGCGCCAGCAGATCCATATGCGTGCCCTCTTCGATCACGCGACCCTTGTCCAGAACGGCGATCCTGTCGGCCCCGGCCACCGTCGAGAGGCGGTGCGCGATCATGATCACCGTACGCCCTTTGGCCGCGCGTGCAAGAGCGTCCTGAATCTCGCTTTCGGTCTGGGTGTCAAGCGCGCTGGTGGCCTCGTCGAGCAGCAGGATGGGCGGATCCTTGAGAAGCGTGCGCGCGATGCCGACGCGCTGTTTCTCGCCGCCCGACAGCTTCAGTCCGCGCTCGCCCACCTGGGTGTCGTAACCGGCGGGCAGGCTTTTGATGAAGTCGTGGATCTGCGCGTCGCGCGCGGCCTGCTCGACCTCGGCCTGGCTGACGCCTGCGCGCCCATAGGCGATGTTGTAACCGATCGTGTCGTTGAACAGCACCGTGTCCTGCGGCACCACGCCGATGGCGTCATGCAGGCTGTCGAGCGTGACATCGCGCAGATCCTGCCCGTCGATAAAGATCGCCCCCGATTGCACATCGTAGAACCGAAAGAGCAGCCGGCTGATCGTCGATTTGCCCGCCCCGGACGGCCCCACCACGGCGAGCGTCTGACCCGGCTTCACCTCGAGCGTGACATCCTTCAGGATCGGATGATCCGCGTCATAGCCGAAGGTCACATGCTCCATCCGGATCGCGGCCTCCGTCACCTTCAGATCGTGCGCATCGGGCTTGTCGGCCACATCGGGCGCACGTTCCAGCAGCTCGAACATTTCGCCCATGTCCACCAGCGCTTGCCGGATCTCCCGGTAGACCGTGCCCAGAAAGTTGAGCGGCATGGTGATCTGGATCATGTAGGCATTGACCATGACGAAATCGCCCACGGTCATGCTGCCGTTCTGGACACCGACGGCGGCCATCACCATCACGATGATCAGCCCGCCGGTAATCAGCAGCGATTGCCCGAAATTCAGGAAGGCCAGCGAATGTGCTGTTTGCAGCGCAGCCTTCTCGTATCCCGCCATCGCGGCATCATAGCGCATTGCCTCGCGCGACTCGGCCCCGAAATACTTGACGGTCTCGTAGTTCAGCAGGCTGTCGATGGCCTTCTGGTTGGCGTCGGTATCCTGATCGTTCATCTCGCGGCGCAACCGCACGCGCCATTCCGTGACCTTGAAAGTGAACCACGTATAGGCCGCGATCACCCCGGCGACGACCACCAGATACCAGATGTCAAAGAGCGTCCACAGGACGATGCCGACCAGCAGAAGCTCCAGCACCAGCGGCCCGATGGAGAAGAGAAGAAACCGCAGCAGGAAGTCCACGCCCTTGACGCCGCGTTCGATGATCCGGCTGAGCCCGCCGGTCTTGCGCGACATGTGATAGCGCATCGACATCGCGTGGATGTGCTGGAACGTCTGCAGCGCGAGCGCCCGCAGCGCGCGCTGTGCCACCCGCGCGAACACCGCGTCGCGCAATTGCTGGAACCCGGTATTCATCAGCCGCGCCATGCCATAGGCCACGGTCAGGCCGACAGCGCCCGCCCCCAGCATCCAGGCGGCATCCATGGTCTCGCCCGACAGGGTATCGACCGCAGCCTTGTAGAAGAACGGAGTGCCGACCGCGATGAACTTGGCCATGACCAGAAGCAGCACGGCGACCACCACCCGATGCCGGACCCACGGCTGATCCGACGGCCACAGATAGGGCGCCACATGGCGGATCGTGAGCCATCCGTTGCGGGGCGACGGTGGCAATGTGTCTGTGCTGTCGGTCATGTCTGGCTGGATCTTTCGCTTGGCCCCACCAGCGAGATAGCCCCGGGACACCCGAATGACCAGCCCGCGACATCATGCCGGCCGGGCCTTTGGGTCATTGTCCGAGCCATGGAAGACGGATATCACCACCCAACCCGCCCTGTTTCCTTCGATGGAGAGCCTGATGACACACCGCTCCGTCTGCGTCTTTTGTGGCGCACGCCCCGGATATCGCCCCACATATATGCAGGCTGCAACCGACACCGGCCAGATGTTGGCCGAGGACGGGTGGCGGCTGGTCTATGGCGCGGGCGATGTCGGGCTGATGGGTGCTGTGGCGCGCGCCGCACAGATGGCGGGCGGCGAGACCTTCGGCGTGATCCCCGCGCATCTGGTGGATATGGAAGTGGGCAAGCGCGATCTGACGCGATATGTCGTGACCGAGACGATGCATGAACGCAAGAAGGTGATGTTCATGAACTCCCACGCGATCATCGTGCTGCCCGGTGGCGCGGGGTCGCTCGACGAGTTTTTCGAGGTTCTGACATGGCGCCAGCTCGGCCTGCATGAAAAACCCATTTTCCTCTTGAACACACACGGTTACTGGACACCGCTGATGGAGATGATCCGCCATGTGATCGCCGAAGGCTTTGCCGATGACAGCCTTCGGTCCTTCGTTCAACCCGTTGATACCGTTCAGGGTTTGAGGATCGCCCTGCGCGCCGCCCTGTCCTGATGCAGGCTGGCGGTCGTGTAGATCGCCAGCGCCGTCCAGATCATCGCAAAGGCGATGGCGTGCCAGAAACTGAACATTTCCTGAAATATCAGTGTCGCCACAAGGAATTGCAGGCTCGGGTTCAGGTACTGTACCAGCCCCACGGTGGCCAGCGTGATGCGCTTGGTGGCGTAGCTGAACATGATCAGCGGCGTGCCCGTGAGGATGCCCGAGAACATCAGCAGCAGGCTGTCCTGCCAATTGCGGCCGAAAGCGCCGCCGTCGCCGGTGTGAAAATACCACAATACTGTCAGCGCGATGGGTGACAGCAGCAGCACCTCGGCCGTGACAGAGGCGACAGGCCCGACGGAAAGCCCTTTCTTTACAAGACCATATAGCCCGAAACTGGTGGCCAGAACCAGCGCGATCCAGGGCGGCACACCAAGGCCCGCCGTCAGCGTGACCACCGCGCAGAGCGCGAGCGCCACCGCGAAAAGCTGCGCGCGGCCCAGGCGTTCGCGAAAGGCGATCGCCCCCAGAAGCACCGCCACGAGCGGAAAGATGTAATAGCCCAAGGACGCCTCCATCGCGCGCCCGGTATGGATCGAGGTGATGAAAACGAACCAGTTGGTCGAGATCATCAGCGCCGCAAGCGCGATGGACAAAAGCTGCCGGCGTGCACCAAGCGACTGACCCAGAACGTAAATCCTTCCCTGCAGCAGCAGAACGAAGGCAAAGAACGCACAGGACCAGAGCGTGCGATGCGCGAGGATCTCGATGGGCTGGATATGCTCCAGAAGCTTGTAATAGATCCCCGACAGCCCCCAGACTGTGCAGGTGGCGACCATCGCGATCACGCCCTTGGTTTCCTCGCGCATCGCGTCTGCCGCCCTTCCTGCCCCGGTATCACTCCGTGCTGCCCTGTCCGGGCGGGCGGGGCAAGCCGAAAGCGTACAAGGCGTACAGGGTGCCCACTGCGTACGCGGTTCGGGTACGCAGTGGGTGCGCAGTTTCGGCCAACCTCTGAAATGCGCGCCTCAGAGCCTCTCAGAGCCTGGGGTCAAGCTCGGCCTTGAGCATCTTCTCGACCTTGTCGATCGGATGGTTGGACAGATCCTTGTCGACCTCGGCCACGACCTTGTCCTGGACCTCCTTGTGCAGGTGATCGCGCAGGTCGCCCAGAACATGCGGCGCGGCCACCAGCACGATGCGGTCGAAATCCCCGCGATGCGCGTATTTGTAGAGGAGGTCGGCCAGATCATGCGCGAAGCGTTCCTTGGCCAGTTGATGCCAGTCGGTGTCCTCCATCGCCGATCGCTGGCCGGCGGCCTTGTCATGCTTGCGCCCGGGGCGATTGGCGGCCTGGTCGTAATTTGACGGGTTTTCCTGCTCGTTCTTGCGCACCACGTCCAGCGCGGGCGAGATGGCATCGATGCTGTTGCGCAGGAAAAGCGCCTTTTCCCCGTTCGCGATCAGCACCCATGTGCCATGTGTCAATACGGCCATATCTTGATTCTCCTTTCTTGCAGTCCCCAGTCTAGCCGCTGCGGGGCGCTCCTGTCTTGACCGGGATCAGGACACGCCCCATGAAAAAGCCCTGCCGGACGGTGCCGACAGGGCGTTTCGGGCCTGCGTCCGGGTTCGGCGTCACATGCGCGACGCGACGTTTTCCCAGTTCACCAGATTGTCGAGGAAGTTCTGGATATAGGCGGGGCGCTTGTTGCGGTAGTCGATGTAGTAGGAATGCTCCCACACGTCGCAGCCCAGAAGCGCCGTCTGCCCGAAGCAGAGCGGGTTCACGCCATTCTCGGTCTTGGTGATCTTGACGCTGCCATCGGTGTCCTTGACCAGCCACGCCCAGCCGGAGCCGAACTGACCGACACCGGCAGCGGCGAACTGTTCCTTGAACTGATCGAACCCGCCGAACACGTCGTTGATCGCCTTTTCAACCTCGCCCGGCATCTTGGTGCCGCCCGGCGCCATCATTTCCCAGAACTGGTTGTGGTTCCAGTATTGCGAGGCGTTGTTGAAGATGCCCGACTGGGCCACCGCCTTGGGATCGTAGGTGCCCTTGATGATCTCCTCGACGGGCTTGTTTTCCCATTCGGTGCCGGAAATCGCCTTGTTTCCGTTGTCGACATAGGCCTTGTGGTGAATGTCGTGGTGATATTCCAGCGTTTCGCGGCTCATGCCGTGCGCGGCAAGCGCGTCATGCGAATACGGAAGATCGGGAAGTTCGAAAGCCATTGGGTTCCCCCTGTTCGTTGAAGTGGAAATCACGCGTTCATTACATGGTGGCCGGATCGTCGAAAGGTCAACCCCGCAGGCCGGGGTTTTTCCGTCAGGCTTTCGGCAGGACGCGCTGCGCCTGCCCGGGGCGCGCGGTCGCCACGTGTCGGGGGATCACGTGTCAATGGATGGTGCACCCTTGAACAAGACGGCACGCGCCCGACCGGGTGGGCGCGAACGCGCACCCGCCATGGGGCGGGCGGGCGCGTGGCGTCGCTGGCGCGACGGCCGGACGTCGCGTCATTGCGGGGACTCTCGCATCAGGCGTAGACGCCGACCTCGCCGCCGGGGCTCGCGGCGGTTTTCAGAATGTTGAAGGCATAGTCGCTGACCGAGCGAAAGCAGATCAGGTGGAACGTGCCGCCGTCGTCCAGCCAGAAGGCCGCCGCGATCTGGGCCATGCGGGTGCGCCGGAGCATGCCGGGGGTGAAGGCCTCGGGCGACAGGTCCACCGGGCAAAGCTTGGCCAGCGTCTCGCGCGCGCCCTCGCCCGTGACATGCAGATGGCAGCGCGCATCCGAGACGTTGACCGCGAGATGGTGCTCGCGCATCAAGGCGTCCTCGAGTGTCGCGAGACGCCCGGCCACCTCGGTGTAGGGGCAGATCAGCAGCAGCTCGTCCGGCGCCATCCAGAGCGCGGCGGTGCCGTCGCCCATCAGCGCCTGACGCTGATCAGGCAGCTCAAGGCCCACAGCCCGATGCACGGCGTCGCGGACCCCGTCCGAGGCCAGATCGCCGCGCAGGGTGATCATGCCGGTGGGGCCGGCATCGCGGATCGTGGCGAGGCCATCAAAACGGGCGCCCTGAAGGGCGGTTACAGGCTCAGGCATTCAGTTTCCTGCCTTCCTTGTCGTAGAAAACGGGATCGACGATGCGGGCCTTGACGATGCCGCCATCGACGCGCGGAAACTCCAGCACCTCGCCCATGCGCTCGGGGCCGCGATGCACCAGCCCCATGGCGATGCCGCGCCCCAGCGTGGGCGAATGATAGGTCGAGGTGACGCGGCCCTGCACGCGGCGCTGGCCATTGGCGTTGTGGCCTTCGGCCGTGGCATAGGCGCCGTCGGGCAGCACCACGCCATCGAGCGTTTCAAGCCCGACCAGTTTCCAGCGCTCGGGGTCGGCCATGTGGGAGCGTGCCTGCGCGCGTTTGCCCAGGTAGTCGTTCTTTTTCTTCGAGATCGCCCAGTCGAGCCCGAGATCCTGCGGGATGACGGTGCCGTCGGTCTCGTCGCCGATCATGATGAAGCCCTTCTCGGCGCGCATCACGTGCATTGCCTCGGTGCCGTAGGGGCAGACATCATAGTCCGCGCCCGCCTCCATCAGCGCATCCCAGAGGGTGCGGCCATGGCTGGCCGGAACGGCAAGTTCGAACGACAGCTCGCCGGCGAACGAGATGCGGAAGACGCGGGCCGGGATGCCGGCGACGGTGATGTCCGTCCAGCCCATGAAACTCAGCGCGTCGGCGCCGATATCGTCATCTGTCAGCTTTTCCAGAACCTTGCGCGCATTGGGGCCGGCGACGCCGATTTGGGCATATTGCTCGGTCACGTTGGCGGTGTAGACCTGCCAGTCCCACCAGTCGCATTGCAGCCAGTCCTCCATATGGGCATGCACACGCTCGGCCCCGCCGGTGGTGGTGTGGCAGAGATACGTCTGCTCGTCGAGGCGCGCGACGACGCCGTCATCCATCAGAAAGCCGTTCTCCGAGCACATCAGCCCGTAGCGGCAGCGGCCCGGCTTCAGGGTCGACATCATGTTGGTGTAGAGCATGTCCATGAAGCGGCCCGCATCCGGCCCCTTGACGAGGATCTTGCCAAGCGTCGAGGCGTCGATCAGCGCGAGGCTGGCCCGCGTCTGGCGGATCTCGCGGGCAACGGCGGTCTGGCGGTTTTCCTCGGCTTGCGGGAAGCAATAGGGGCGGCGCCAGTGGCCCACGGGTTCGAAATCCGCACCATGTGCCGCGTGCCAGTCGTGAAGCGGCGTCTTGCGGATCGGCTGGAAATTGGCGCCTGTGGCCTCTCCGGCGATCACCGACAGCGAGATCGGCGTGTAGGGCGGGCGAAAGGTGGTGGTGCCGGTCTGCGGGATCGGCTGGCCCAAGGCATCCGACAGGATCGCCAGCCCGTTGATATTGCTGAGCTTGCCCTGATCGGTCGCCATGCCGAGCGTGGTGTAGCGCTTGGCGTGTTCGACGCTCTCGTAGCCTTCCTGAGCGGCAAGCTGCACGTCCGAGACCTTGACGTCGTTCTGGAAGTCGAGCCACGCCTTCATCCGCAATTCGATCCTGGCACCTTGGGGCATGAGCCAGACAGGCTCCATCAGGGCCTCGTTGGACTGGCTGGCGGCGGGGGCGGTGCCGCCTGCCTCGTACCCCATGGCGCGCGCGGCGGCCTGGCCTGCGGCATGCGCGTCGGCCAGGACGCTGGCGAGATCCGAGGCGCCGTTGGCGGCACCGGAGGCGATCACGAACGCCTCGCCTTCGGCCCCGCGCGGCGGGTGGTCGGGGTCGGGGCGGAAATGCGCGTTCGCCTCGTCCCAGATCAGCTTGCCCCCGCAATGCGACCAGAGATGCACGACCGGCGACCACCCACCCGACATGGCGACCGCGTCGCAGGCGATCTCGTCGAGAACCGAGCCCTCGCCGGCCTGCGCGCAGATCGCCACGCCGGTGACGCGCTTGCCGCCTTTCACCTTTGCGATGCCCTTGCCGTTCTCCACGCGGATGCCGAGGCTGCGGGCCTCGTCGGCGAGCGCGCCGCCACCGGCCTGGCGCGCGTCGAGGATCGCGGGGATGTCGAGGCCGAGCCTTTTCAGGGTGATGGCCGTGCGGTAGGCGTCGTCATTGTTGGTGACCACCACCGTGCGGTCGCCCACCGAGACGCCGTAATCCACGGCATAATCGCGGATCGCCGAGGCCAGCATGACGCCGGGGATGTCGTTGCCGGCAAAGCTGATGGGGCGTTCGATGGCGCCTGTCGCGGTGATGATCTGCCCCGCGCGGATCCGCCAGAGGCGGTGGCGCGGGCCGGCCGCGCCGGGCGCGTGATCGCTGAGCCGCTCGTAGCCCAGCAGGTAGCCGTGATCGTAGATGCCCGCGCCCATGCAGCGGGGACGCAGCGTGACGTTGGGCATGGCGCGCAACGCGTCCAGCGTGGCGCGGGTCCAGGCCTCGGCGGACTGGCCGTCGATCTCGCCGCCCTCGATCGGCGTGCGGCCGCCCCAATGCGCGGTCTGCTCGATCAGCAGGACCTTTGCGCCCGAACGCGCGGCGGTGAGCGCCGATTGCAGCCCGGCCACGCCGCCGCCGATGACGGCGACATCGCAGAAGAAGTAGAAATGCTCGTAGCGGTCGGGGTCGCCCGCCTCGGGGGCTTTCCCGAGACCTGCCGAGCGGCGGATGAACGGCTCGTAGACATGTTTCCAGAAGGCGCGCGGCCGCAGGAAGGTCTTGTAGTAGAAGCCCGCCGGCAGGAAGCGCGAAAGATAGCTGTTGACCGCGCCCACGTCGAAATCGAGGCTGGGCCAGTGGTTCTGCGAGGTGCAGGTGAGGCCGTCGAACAGCTCCGTGGTGGTGACGCGCTGATTGGGCTCCATCCGGGGGCCGGTCCCGAGATGCACCAGCGCGTTGGGTTCCTCGGCGCCAGAGGCCACCAGGCCGCGCGGGCGGTGATACTTGAACGACCGCCCCAGCAGCATCTGGCCATTGGCCAGAAGCGCCGAGGCCAGCGTGTCGCCGGGATGGCCCTTGAAGCGCTGGCCATTGAAGGTGAAGTCCAGCGTGCGGCTGCGGTCGAGATGGCGGCCGGATGTGGCGAGGCGTGTGCTCATGGGCGGACCCTTCGGGCGCGTGGCGGGCGTGGCGGGTGAGTATTTGCGGCAAGATGAAGCGTCATGCGAACTGCCGCCATGTCCAGCCGGGGCGTTTGGCGGTGATCCGGTCGCGGATGGGCTGCGGCGGCTCGTATGTCTGGGCCGGGTAGGTGCCGTAGATTTCCAGCGTCAGGGTGTCGCGGGCCGCATGGAACCATTTGCCGCAGCCATAGATGTGGCGCCACCGCTCGAAATGGACGCCCTTGGGGTTTTCCTTGGCGAACATGTAGGCGTGGAAGTCGTCGTCGGACGCCTCGGGCCCCGAGCGCACGAGATGCGCCTCGCCGCCCTGGTGGAATTCGGTTTCCTCTGCGGTGACGCCGCAGCAGGGGCAGGTGAGGATCAGCATGGGTGCCTCCGTCGCGGTGTGGGTCGGGGGCGCTGCCTCCGTCGCCCTGCGGGCGACTCCCCCGGGATATTTCGGGCCAGGAGAAACCCCGTCAATGCGCCACCCCGGCGGCGACGGACTCGTCGACGAAGCGGCCCTGGTAGAAACGGTCGAGGCCGAACTGGTCGCAGAGCGGCGAGTGGCCCCTGGCCATCAGCTCTGCAAAGCCCCAGCCGGAGCCGGGGATCGCCTTGAAGCCGCCAGTGCCCCAGCCGCAATTGATGAACACGCCCTCGACGGGGGTTTTGCTGAGGATCGGCGAGCGGTCGCCGGTCATGTCCACGATGCCGCCCCACTGGCGCAGCATCTTGAGGCGGGCGACCATCGGGAAGGTTTCCACCAGCGCGCGGACGGTTTCCTCGATATGGTGAAAGGAGCCGCGCTGCGTGTAGTTGTTGTAGCCGTCGGCGCCGCCGCCGATGACCATCTCGCCCTTGTCGGATTGCGACATGTAGCCGTGCACGGTGTTGGCCATCACGACGCAATCCATGCAGGGCTTGATCGGCTCGGAGACCAGCGCCTGAAGGGCCACGCTCTCGATCGGCAGGCGGAAGCCGGCCATCTCGGCGAGATGCCCCGAATGGCCCGCCACGGCGATGCCCAGCCTGTCGCAGCCGATGTCGCCGCGATTGGTGCTGACGCCGGTGACGCGGCCGCTGTCGCCGGCGTCACGGGTGATCCCGGTGACCTCGCATTTCTGGAGGATGTGCATGCCCATCGCCGAGCAGGCGCGCGCATAGCCCCACGCCACGGCGTCGTGGCGGGCGGTGCCCGCGCGGGCCTGCCACAGCCCGCCGAGCACCGGGTAGCGCGGCCCGTCGAGATTGATGATCGGCACGATCTCCTTGACGCGCTTGGGCGAGATGAATTCGGTCTGTACGCCCTGCAGCGCGTTTGCGTGGGCTGTGCGGGTGTAGCCGCGCACCTCGTGTTCGGTCTGCGCCAGCATGATCACGCCGCGCGGCGAATACATGATGTTGTAGTTGAGATCCTGTGACAGCGTCTCGTAGAGGCCGCGCGATTTCTCGTAGATCGCCGCCGAGGGATCCTGCAGGTAGTTGGAGCGGATGATCGTGGTGTTGCGCCCGGTATTGCCGCCGCCGAGCCAGCCCTTTTCAAGGATCGCGACATTGGTGATGCCGAAATTCTTGCCGAGGTAATAGGCCGTGGCGAGGCCGTGCCCGCCGGCGCCGATGATGACGACGTCGTATCTCTTCCTGGGCTCGGGCGAGGCCCAGGCACGGTCCCAGCCGGTATGGTGGCGCAGGGCCTCTCGGGCGATGGCGAAGGCGGAATAATGTTTCATGGGCACGCTCCGGGCGGTGTGGATTCGCAAGCGGCGGATCCCTGCGCCTGTAATGCGCCAGACCGCCCGGCGATTGATTACCCGGCGCGGCGATTTGCGTGCCAATCGCGACATTGCGACATCGTGGCAGGGGGGCTGCGGGGGATCGGTCGGGGTCGCGGCGGGGCCGGGGCGCAAAAGCCTCTTTTTTCCGCGCCATTGCGCGGTTACATACACTGCAGAGACAGGGAGAGATCATGACGTTCTGGATCATCGTGGCGGTGCTGTCGATCGGGGTCGGGGTCGTGCTGGCGCTGACGCTGTTGCGCGGGCGGGTGGGTGATGCGCCACCCGCAGCCTACGATCTGCGGGTGTACCGCGACCAGCTGGCCGAGGTCGATCGCGACGCGGCGCGCGGTCTGCTGGGATCCGAGGATGCCGAGCGGCTGCGCGCCGAGATCTCGCGCAAGGTGCTTGCCGCCGATGCGCAGCTGCGGCGCGGTGGCGAGAGTGGCGGGCAGCCGCGCGGCCTTGGCATGGTGGCCGCCATCGTGCTGGTGGCGGCGATCAGCGGCGGGGGTGTGGCGCTTTATGCGTGGATCGGCGCGCCGGGCTACCGCGATCTGCCGATGGCCTCGAGGCTGGCCGAATCCGAGACCGCGCGCGCCGAGCGGCTGGATCAGGACGCCGCCGAGGCGCAGTTCGCACCACGCGATCCGGGCCTGCCCCAAGGCACCGACGAGGAGTACATGGCGCTGGTGGAGCAGCTGCGCGAGACGGTGGCAGAGCGCCCGGAGGACCGGCGCGGGCTGCGCTTTCTGGTGCGCAGCGAGGCCGCGCTTGGCAACATGGAGGCCGCGCGCAGGGCGCAGGCGCAACTGATCGAGGCCAAGGGCGAGGACGCCACCGCCGAGGATTACGCCATGCTGGCCGAACTGATGATCAACGCGACCAGCGGCTATGTCTCGGCCGATGCCGAAAAGGCGCTGCGCGCGGCGCTGGACCGCGACGGGACCATGCCGATGGCGCGGTTCTATCTCGGCGTCTACATGGCGCAGGTGGACCGGCCCGATGCCGCCTTCCGGCTGTGGCGCGACCTGCTGGCCGAAAGCCGGCCGGACGCGCCCTGGGTGGATCCGATCCGGTCGGGGATCGAGGAACTCGCCTCGCGCGCCGGGGTGCGCTACGAGCTGCCGCCGCGCGAGGCCGCACCAGACGCGGCGGGGCCGTCCGCCGGCGATATCGAGGCCGCCGAGGACATGGATCCCGAGGCGCAGCGCGAGATGATCCGGGGCATGGTCGCGCGGCTGTCGGACCGGCTGGCAACAGAGGGCGGCACGGCCGACGACTGGGCGCGGCTGATCAACGCCTACGGCGTTCTGGGCGAGGCCGAACAGGCCGGCCGGATCTGGGGCGAGGCGCAAACGGTCTTTGCCGACAGCCCCGAGCGGCTGGCCACGGTGCGCGCCGCGGCCGAACGCGCGGGCGTGGCGGAGTGATCTGCGGCGAGATCCCCGATTTCGTCGATGCGCTGCCACCGATGCGGTCGGTGATGGGCCTTGATCTGGGGACGAAAACCATCGGTGTGGCGCTGTCGGACCGGATGTGGTCGGTGGCGAGCCCGCATGAGACGGTGCAGCGGCGCAAGTTTACGCTGGATGCCGCACGGCTGCTGGAGATCGCCGCGGCGCGCGAGGTGGGCGGGCTGATCCTTGGGCTGCCGCGCAACATGGATGGCAGCGAGGGCCCGCGCTGCCAGTCGACCCGCGCCTTTGCGCGCAATCTGGAGCGGCTGACGGACTTGCCCATCGGCTTCTGGGACGAGCGTCTGTCGACGGTGGCCGCCGAGCGCGCGCTGCTGGAGGCGGATGCGTCGCGAAAGCGTCGCGCAGAGGTGATCGACAGCGTGGCGGCAAGCTATATCCTGCAAGGGGTGCTGGACCGGATGAGGCACATGAGGGCAGAGCATGACGGATGACACGGCCACACCATGGGCGCGCGACGAGATCGAGAGCCCCTGCATCAAGATCTGCGTCGTGCATCCCGAGGAACGCATCTGCACCGGGTGCCTGCGCTCCATCGACGAGATCACGCGCTGGTCGAAGATGAGCGCCGTTGAGCGGCGCGACGTGATGGCCGCCCTGCCCGACCGTGCCGGAAGCTTGAAAAAGCGCCGGGGCGGACGCGCGGCGCGCCTCGCCCGCGAGTGACGTGTCTTCAGCCCTTGGCGTGGGGCAGCGCCCGGCGGTAGAGGTGCCATGTGGCATGGCCCAGCACCGGCAGCGCGATGAGCAGGCCGACAAAGATCGGGATCATCGCCACGAAGAGCGTCACGGCGATGAACGCCGCCCATTGCAGCATGACCTCGCGGTTGATGCGCACGACCTCGGTGCTGGTGATCATCGCGGTGACGAAATCCACGTCACGATCCAGCAGCATCGGAAGGCTGGTGACGGTGACCGTGAACAGGGCCAGCGCGATCAGCAGCCCGACGACGGTGCCCGCCGCCATCATCGCGAGGCCCGTGGGGGTCAGCAGCATGCCCAAGGTCTCTTCGGCGATTCGGCCCTGCGAGAAGAAGATCGCGAACATGCCGCGCGCGATGATCACCCAGAAGCCGAAGATGATCAGCACCGTGACCGCCATCAGCGCCAGCTGGCCGTTGCCGCGCCCCTTGAGCGCGGTCAGCACACTGCCCCAGCCGATGGGCATACCGGCCTCGCGGCGGCGGCTGACCTCGCAGATGCCGATGGACGCGAAGGGCGCGAACAGCGGGAAGCCGGCGGCGATGGCGATGAACCAGACAAGCTGGCCATTGGCGATCATCCCGAAATAAAGCGCCATCCCGCCCAGCAGATAGAACAGCGCGAAAAACAGCCCGTAGATCGGCATGGCCTTGAAATCGGCCCATCCGGCGGCGAGGGCCGCCTTCAGATCCGATCGTTCCAGAATGGCGGGTTGTTGCGGCAGGGTGACTTCGGCCTGTTCGGCAAGGGTCATGGGAACCTCCGGTATTGCTGTCATGGCGCGCACATGCGCATCTTGTGTCTTTATAACACAGATTTTCGGGCCGGGTGTCCAGAGTTTCCGCTTGTCACGGCGCATCTCGTCATCGCGCGGCGTTCCGGTGGCGTGGCATCGGCACCGCATGGGTCACTGGTCCGGTCAGCACCGCCAGCGCGCCGGTCTGCATCAGGTCCGACAGCACCGCGACATCGCTGTGGAGCCCGCCGGTATAGGTGCCGTAGGCGGGCAGGATCACGCGGGCCGCGTCGATCAGGAAGGCCGGGCGGGCAAGGCTACGCCCGCGCATCCGCAGCCGGGCCTTGGGGTGGTAATGCCCGGATATCTCGCCCGCGGCGCCGGTCCGGTCCGGCTGTGCGATATGGCGGAAGGTCAGCGGCGACAGCCCCAGATCGGCGCGGTGAGCGCCGCCCATGTCGACCGGGCCGGGATCGTGGTTGCCCTCGATCCAGATCCAGCGCCGCCCCGCCTGCAGCGTCGCGATCCACAGCCGGGCGTCCTCCGGCAGGGCGTGGGCCGCGGCGGTGTCGTCGAAACTGTCGCCAAGGCAGATCACGGTCGTGGCGCGCGTGCGGTGCAGATCGGCCTCCAGCCGGCTGAGCGTATCGCGCGTCTCGTAGGGCGGCAGGGGGGCCTCGCCGCGCCGGGCGCGGCGTTCGGCCTTGCCAAGGTGCAGGTCCGACACGCAGATAAGATCCTGCGCGCCCCAATAGAGCGCGCCCGACGGCAGCGCCGTGAGTGCCGCGCCGGCGAGCGTGAAATCGTAGCCATTCATGGCGCGGGTGGTGGCGCGGGGCGAGGAGATTGGCAAGGGGATTCGATACCCGGTGGGGTCTGAGACCGAGGGCCGCGCCCCGACCCTGGCTGGGCGCATCACACCGCTTGATCTTGCGTCGCACCCGACAGCCCAGACAGCGTCAACGCGGCGTGAGACATCGCCAATGCGTCCTCCGGGGGAGGGTCGGGCGCGGCCCGGGCTTGCAGCCCGCGCCAACAGTCCGCTGCCACCCACCAGAACGGACATGTCGTGTCGAGCGGTGGAAACCGTGTTACGGAGGTCATCCCGCCGCGTCGATCGCGTCGAGCCCCGCCGCTTCCATCAGCCGCGCGCTTTCCTCGGCCAGAAGGCGCTCTTGCGCGGAGCCCTCGACCGGCATGCGCCCGGCCTCGAGGAACAGCGGCGCGGCCAGAGGGCTGACGCGGGCCAGCCGGCGCAGGGTGATGCGGCCCGCGACACGCTTCAGCATCTCCTCGACGCGGCCGAAATCCACCAGCCCGCGCATCGCCTCGGCGCGGGTGATCTCCAGCAGCAAATGATCGGGATCGTATTTCACCAGCGTGTCATAGAGGATGTCCGACGAAAACGTCGCCTGCCGGCCGTTCTTGCGCGCGGCGGGTGTGTTGCGCTGGATCAGCCCAGCGATGGTGGCCGAGGCGCGGAACGTCCGCTTCATCACCGCGTTGGACATAAGCCAGCTTTCGAGCCCCTGGCGCAGCGCCTGCCGCTCGAACAGCGGAGCGGCATCGGTCAGCGGCTCCAGCCCCCAGATCAGCGTGGCATAATCGGTGGCGACAAATCCCAGGGGCGCGAGCCCCGTCTCCTCCATCCGCTTGGTGACCAGCAGGCCGAGGGTCTGCATCGCGTTGCGCCCGGCAAAGCCGTAGACGCAAACATGCTCTCGCCCCTCATGCGGGAAGCTTTCGATGAGCAACCGGCCGGCTTGCGGCATCTGCGAGATCTCGCGCTGCAGCTGCAGCCAGTCGCGGATCCAAGGCGGCAGATCGGGCCAGTCGGGCTGGTTGAGGATCGCGAGGATGCGCTCGGACAGCTGCGTGGAATTGGCGAATTTGGTGCCCATGTAGGTGGCGATCTTCGGCGTGCGGCCCGGGTCGCGGCTGACTTCGACGACCATCTCGCGCAACGATTCGAACCGCACGACCTGCCCGCCCATCAGGAACGTGTCACCGGGGCTTAGCGTGGCGGCAAACCCCTCCTCGATCTCGCCAAGCGGTGTGCCGCCGCGGCCGCGCTTCATGCGCACCTTGAGCGTGTCGGTGTCCTGAATGGTGCCGATATTCATCCGGATCAGCCGGGCGCTGCGCGGATCGCGCAACTGCCAGAGGCCATCGGGGCGCTGCTTCAGCCGCTGCCACTGATCGTAGGCCCGCAGCGCGTAGCCGCCGGTCGCGCAGAACTCCAGACAGGCATCGAACTGCGCCCGCGTCAGCGTCGCGTAGGCGCCACAGCCTGCGACCTCGGCAAAAAGATCATCCGGCGCGAATGGCCCCGCGCAGGCGCGAATCAGGACATGCTGGCAGAGCACGTCGCGCGGGCCCGGCCCGCGCGGCGCGCCGTCGAGATCGCGGGCGCGCACCGCCTGAAGGGCGGCCTGACATTCGACCACCTCGAAGCGGTTGGCGGGCACCAGAAGCGCCTTGGAGGGCGCGTTGTAGCGGTGATTGGCGCGGCCGATGCGCTGCACGAGGCGTTTGACGTTCTTCGGCGCGCCAACCTGAATGACCAGATCCACATCGCCCCAGTCGAGCCCGAGATCGAGGCTGCCGGTGCAGACGATGGCGCGCAGATCGCCGCGCACCATCGCCGCCTCGACGCGCATCCGCTGGTCGCGGTCAAGGCTGCCGTGATGGATGCCGATGGGCAGCGCATCCTCATTGGCCAGCCACAGGTTGCGAAAGAAGATCTCGGCCTGCGCGCGGGTGTTGTGGAAAATGAGCGTGGTCCTGTGCTGCCGCACCTGATCGAGCACCGCCGGAATCGCGTAAGCGGCGCCGCCGCCGGCCCATGGCGGGGCCTGCTCCGTCTCCAGCATGGCGATATCGGGATCGGGGCCGGGATCGGCGTCGAGGATGGTGGGAGGCGGCCCCCTCTGACCCAGAAACCGCGCCAGCGCCAGGGGATCCTCGACCGTGGCCGACAGCCCGACGCGGCGCAGGCCAGGGCAGATCGCCTGCAGCCGGCTGAGCGCCAGCATCAGCTGGTCGCCGCGTTTCGATTCGGCCAGCGCGTGGATCTCGTCCACCACGACGCGCCTGAGGCCCCGAAAGATGCGCGGCGCGTCCTCGTAGGAGATCAGCAGCGCGAGGCTTTCGGGCGTGGTCAGCAGGATATGCGGCGGGTCGGCGCGCTGGCGGCGTTTGGTATGAGAGGAGGTGTCGCCGGTGCGGTCCTCGATCCGCAGATCGAGCCCCATCTCGGTGACCGGCGTGGTGAGGTTGCGGCGGATATCGGCCGCGAGCGCCTTCAGCGGCGAGATATAGAGCGTGTGCAGCCCGGCATGGTCGCTGGTGGCCAGATCGGCCAAGGTCGGCAGGAACCCGGCGAGCGTCTTGCCGCCGCCCGTGGGCGCGATGAGCAACGTGGCGGGGTCGCCGGCATGGGCCAGCATGTCGGCCTGATGCGGGTGCAACTGCCAGCCGCGGGCGGTGAACCATTGATCGAGCGGGGCGGGCAGGTCTGGCATGCGTCGTGAGGTAGCGGGGCGATGAGGGAATGCAAAGGGGCTTGCATCGGGGCTACGCGCCTGGCGCGATACGCGGCGCAAAGCGCCGCAGCGCCATCGCCTGTCCGC
>JAWLFT010000009.1:0-3401 GCA_041685435.1 Roseovarius sp. | reverse complement strand
GGCTGCACACCTCGTCCTACCCCGGATGGCCCGTCACGCGGTTCACATGGCCCATCTTGCGGCCCGGCCTGACCTCGGCCTTGCCGTAGAGATGCAGGGCCGCAGCCGGATCGCGCAGGATCTCCGGCAGGCGGTCCATGTCGTCGCCGATCAGGTTCTCCATCACCACATCGGCGTGCCGCGCCCCGTCGCCAAGCGGCCAGCCCGCCACGGCGCGGACATGCTGCTCGAACTGGTCGATGGCGCAGCCGGCCTGCGTCCAGTGGCCGGAATTGTGCACGCGCGGCGCGATCTCGTTGACGATCAGGCCGCCCGGCGTCACGAAAAGCTCCACCCCCATGACGCCGATATAGCGCAGCCTGTTGAGGATCTGCCCGGCCAGCAGCACCGCATCGGTGCGCTGTGCAACGCCGAGGCGGGAAGGCACCTTGGTGGTGCGCAGGATGCCGGCCTCGTGGATGTTCTCGCCGGGGTCATAACAGGCCACGTCGCCGGCGGCCCCCCGCGCCGCGATCACCGAGACCTCATGGCTGAACTCGATGACCCGTTCGAGGATCGCCGGCGCGCCCTGCATGGCCGCAAGCGCCGCCTCGGCCTGTATCGCGGTGTCGATCCGCACCTGACCCTTGCCGTCATAGCCCAGACGCCGGGTCTTGAGGATCGCGGGCAGACCGATCTCGCCAATCGCCTCGGCAAGGTCCACCGCATCATCGACGGCGGCGAAGGGCGCGACCGCAAGGCCAAGCTCTGACAGGAACGCCTTTTCGGTCAGCCGGTCCTGACTGACCCGCAGGACGCGACGCCCGGGGCGCACGGGTGTGAGACGCTCCAGCAGATCGAGCGCCTCGGGGGGGATGTTCTCGAATTCAAAGGTGATGACATCGACGGCCTCTGCGAAGCGGCGCAGCGCGTCCTCGTCGGAATACTCCGCCTTGAAATGGAAGTTCGCCACATGGCTGGCCGGGCAATCGCCGCCCGGTTCGAAGATGCAGGTCCTGAGGCCGAGGCGGGAGGCTGCGACCGACAGCATGCGACCAAGCTGACCGCCGCCAAGGATGCCAAGCGTCGCGCCGGGCGTGAGGGGATCAGTCATCGGTCGGCTCTTCGGGGATGGACGCCGACAGCGCCGCGCGCCAGTCGCAGAGGCGCTGCGCGAGGCCCGCGTCGGAATTGGCAAGGATCGCGGCGGCCATCAGCCCGGCATTGGCAGCGCCGGGCGCACCGATGGCCATGGTCGCCACGGGGTATCCGCGCGGCATCTGCACGATCGAATAGAGGCTGTCGAGACCCGACAGCGCGCGGCTTTGCACCGGGACGCCGATCACCGGCAGGCGCGTCTTGGAGGCCATCATGCCCGGCAGATGCGCCGCCCCGCCGGCGCCGGCGATGATCACCTGCAACCCGCGATCCACGGCCGTGCGGCCATACTCCCACAGCCGGTCGGGCGTGCGGTGCGCCGAGACGATCCGCGCCTCGAAAGCCACGTCCAGCTCGTCGAGCACCGCGGCCGCCTCGCGCATGGTGGCCCAGTCCGACTGGCTGCCCATGATGATCCCGATCCTCGCACCCGTCATGCCGCGCTCCCTGATCTGGCCCTGATCTGGGCTGGGCCTTACACCGACCCGCAGGGGTCACGCAATGATGTCCGGATACAGCCGATCCTCGATCCGCGCGATCATGTCGCGCAGCCAGAGCTTTTTCTTCTTGAGCCGTTGCAGGGTCAGCTGATCGGCGGTGGCGCGCTCCTGCAGGGCGCGGATGGCCGCGTCGAGATCGCCATGCTCGCGCCGGAACTCCTCGAGCTCCACGCGCAGCACTTCGTCGGTTTTCATCGAAAGATCACTGTAAGCGTTCATGGCGCACGATTCGTCTTTTGGGCTCGGGACATGAAATGTACGCCATCGCGCGCCATTCGCAAAGCCCTTGCGGAGAGGACCCCCGGCACCCATATTCCAAGCAAGGGTCGCCACAACGGGGCCTTGCACAAAGGACGGTCGCTTAGCTCAAGGACATGTCGATGACAAAACACACTCTGGGATCGCACCCCTACATGTTGGGGTTCGAACAGCTCGAACGGATGCTGGAACGCAGCGCGAAATCGGGCAATGACGGCTACCCGCCGTTCAATATCGAGCAGACATCGCCCAATTCCTACCGGATCACGCTGGCCGTGGCCGGGTTTGCCGAGCGAGATCTGTCGATCACCGTCGAGGACCGGCAGCTTGTCATTCGCGGACGTCAGCTTGACGACGCGGGCGACCGCATCTACCTGCATCGCGGTATTGCCGCACGCCAGTTCCAGCGCTCTTTCGTGCTGGCAGATGGCGTCGAAGTGGGCGAGGCAATCATGGAAAACGGATTGCTGCATGTCGATCTCACCCGCGCCCAGCCCGAACTCGCGGTGCAGAAAATCAGGATCAAAAGGTCAGACTGAGAAAGGGGTACGCGATCATGGAGGAACGTTATGAATTCGGAGACACCCAGGAAAGAGCCATCGTCTATGTCCGGCCCGTCGATGTGGCGGACCTGCCGGAAGACGTGCGCCAGCAGGTCGGGGATCTGACGACGCTTTACGCGGTGCACAGCGAAGAGGGCGAACGCCTCGCGCTGGTGGACAACCGCAACCTTGCCTTTCAGGTGGCCCGTCAGAACAATCTGGAGCCGGTCACGGTTCACTGAAAACAGATCAGGCGCGCGGCGGCCACAGGCCGTAGCGCAAGGTGACATGCGCCACGCAGGCCAGATTGGCCGCGTGGCGCTTTTTGTTGCCGATATCGGCGTCCTGCAGCGCGTGCGCGTCCTCATAGGCCAGCCGCATGCCGTCGCGCGCCGTGTGCGCAAGGCGGATCGGGATCTGCTGTCGCGCAAGCTGCGCCGACACCCAGATGTCATCCACCGGCCAGGCCTCGGGCGGCGGGGCGAGGCCCGGCCCCGCCAGCCACTCGGGCCGGATCGACACGCCCGCAAAGCCCTGTGCGATATCGCGCAAGCCCGCGTCGGGGGCGCGGTGGCTGTGGCGTTTGAGGCGGTCCACGTCGAACCCGGCGCCCGCGACGGCCTCGGACGCCTCGCCCGCAGCCAGAAGCCGCGCCGCCCAGCCCTGCGGCATGATCCAGTCATCATCGCAATAGATCAGCCGACCGGTCCGGCCCGCCTGCGCCCCGGCCAGCGCACGCGCGGCGGGCAACACCTTGGTCGCGGGTCCCTCATCGCGGTCGGACACCATGACCTCGACACCCTCGGGCAGGTCGGGCAGCGGCGCCGGGTCGAACCGCGCAGGGGACCGCGGCAGGCACAGCATCACGCGGTGCGGGGCCGGATCCTGCGCCAGCAGACTGCGCAGCACCGGAGCCAATCGGTGGTGGCGCGGCGGGATCGAGGTGAGCGATATGGCATATGAT
>JAWLFT010000076.1:0-15386 GCA_041685435.1 Roseovarius sp. | reverse complement strand
TCTCCTTCCTGCTATGGTCATGCGCCGCCACCTAGCGGCTGCGACACTCTACCACATCCCCGCCCCACCCGGCACCGGGACCATAGGCGCGCGTATTAGTGTAACGCGAAACGCCCCGGCCCTTGCGGGCCGGGGCGTTTTTTTCCGGGGCGCCGGAAACTTCGAAAGTTTCCGGACCGTTTTATGTGAATAAAACGGCGGTCAACCCTTTTCTTCGACGATCTGCACCATGTGCGAGATCCTGGCGATCATCCCGCGCACCGCGGGCGTGTCTTCCAGCTCGCGGGTCTTGTGCATCTTGTTGAGGCCCAGACCGATCAGGGTCTGGCGTTGTTTTTCGGGGCGACGGATGGGCGAGCCCACCTGCTTGACGACGATGGTTTTTGACATCTGTCCGGGTCCTTACGCTTCGGCCTGTTCGGCAGGAGCCGCAGCCGGGGCTTCGTCGCCCTTTTTCAGGATATCGGCGACCTTCTTGCCACGACGCTGTGCCACCATCCGCGGGCTGGTCTGGAATTTCAGCGCGTCGAGCGTCGCATGGATCATCGCATAGGGGTTCTGCGACCCGGTCGATTTCGCGACCACATCCTGCACGCCCAGCATCTCGAACACCGCGCGCATCGGACCGCCGGCGATGATGCCGGTGCCCTGCGGCGCGCTGCGCATGATGATCTTGCCCGCGCCCGCGTGGCCGCTGCCGTCATGGTGCAGCGTCCGACCCTCGCGCAGCGGCACGCGGATCATTGCGCGTTTCGCTGCCTCGTTGGCCTTGCGGATCGCCTCGGGGACTTCCTTGGCCTTGCCCTTGCCAAAGCCGACGCGCCCCTTCTGATCGCCCACGACGACAAGCGCCGCGAACCCGAAGCGCTTGCCACCCTTGACGGTCTTGCTGACCCGGTTGATCGCCACGAGACGATCGGCGAATTCCGGCGTTTCGTCGCGTCCGCGACCTCCGCGGCGGTTGTCTTCTCTTGCCATTCTATCGTCTCCTTAAATCTTCAGGCCGGCTTCGCGCGCGGCATCCGCCACGGCCTTGATGCGGCCGTGAAACAGGAACCCGCCGCGATCGAAATACGCCTCGGTCACGCCCGCCTTTTGCGCGCGCTCGGCAATCGCGGTGCCGATCTTCGATGCGGCCTCGACATTGCACTGACCGACCAGCCCGAAATCCTTTTCAAGTGTCGAGGCGGCGGCGAGGGTGATCCCCCGGACATCGTCGATCAGCTGCACGCTGATATTCTTGTTGGAGCGGTGAACACTCAGGCGCGGGCGCCCGGCATTGACCTTGCGAAGTTTGTTCCGAACGCGCATGCGGCGCTTCTGGAACAGCTTTCTTTTACTGTATGCCATCTGTCGCGTCCTTACTTCTTCTTGCCTTCTTTCAAGAGCAGATACTCGCCCTTGTAGCGGATGCCCTTGCCCTTGTACGGTTCGGGGCGCCGCCAGTCACGCATATTGGCCGCGACCTGCCCGACAAGCTGCTTGTCGGTGCCCTCGATCACCACCTCGGTGGGCTTCGGGACGGTAACCGTCACCCCGTCAGGGATGGGAAACTCGACATCGTGGCTGAACCCGAGGTTCAGCTTGACCGCGTTGCCCTGCAACTGGGCCCGGTAGCCGACGCCGCGGATCTCCATTTCCTGCTTGAAGGTCTTGGTGGCACCGTGGACGAGGTTGGCGATGACCGTGCGGGTCATGCCCCATTGCTGACGCGCCCGCTTGGAGAGGCCGCGCGGCGTCACCTTGATCTGGTCGTCCGCGATGTCGATGGTGACATCGTCGCTGAAGGTGAAGGACTTGGTGTCCTTCGGCCCCTTCACCTCGATGGTCTGGCCCGACATGCTGGCGGTGACGCCATCCGGCAGGGCCACGGGTTGTTTTCCGATTCGAGACATATCCGGGGCTCCTTAGAATACCGTGCAGAGCACTTCGCCGCCGACATTGGCGGCGCGCGCAGCTGAATCCGACATCACACCCTTTGAGGTGGAAACAATCGACACGCCCAGACCCTTGCGGACCTGCGGGATGTCATTGACGCCCATGTAGACGCGACGGCCCGGGGTCGAGACCCGGCTCATTTCGCGAATGACGGGCGCGCCCTCGTAATACTTGAGGCTGACCTCGATGCTGGGGTGGCCGTTGACACCCGTCACCATCTCGTAGCCGCGTATGTAGCCTTCGGATTGCAGCACATCGAGGACGCGCACGCGCAGCTTCGAGGTGGGGGTGATGATCGTGGACTTGCCACGCATCTGCCCGTTGCGGATCCGGGTGAGCATATCGCCGATAGGATCGTTCATATCTCTGCCCCCCTCACCAGCTCGATTTCACGACGCCGGGCAACTGCCCGGCAGAGCCGAGATCACGCAGCGCGATGCGGCTGATCTTCAGCTTGCGGTAATAGGCATGCGGACGCCCGGTCAGCTGGCAGCGGTTGTGCAGCCGTGTGGCCGAGCTGTTGCGCGGCAGTTCCGCAAGCTTCAGCGAGGCGCGAAAACGCTCTTCCATCGGCTTGTCCTGGTCTTTGATGATCGCCTTGAGCGCGGCGCGTTTCTTGGCGAAACGGTCCACCATCTTCTGACGCTTCTTCTCGCGCTCGATCATTGCTTTCTTGGCCATGATGTAATCCTTCCCCCGGCTCAGCTGTTGAACGGCATGTTGAAGTTCTTCAACAGGCTGCGTGCTTCAGCGTCGGTCTTCGCCGTGGTTGTGATGATGATGTCCATTCCCCAGACTTCGTCGACCTTGTCGAAGTTGATTTCGGGGAAGACGATATGTTCCTTGAGACCCATGGCATAATTGCCGTGCCCGTCGAAGGATTTGCCCGAGATGCCGCGAAAGTCGCGGATACGCGGCATGGCGATGGTGATCAGGCGGTCCAGGAAGTCATACATGCGGTCACCGCGCAGCGTCACCTTGGCGCCCACGGGCATGCCCTCGCGCAGCCGGAAGCCGGCGATGGAGTTGCGCGCCTTGGTGATCACGGCGCGCTGCCCGGCGATGGTGCTCAAATCGTCCTGAGCCGCCTTGGCCTTCTTGGAATCGCGCACGGCCTCGGCGCCGGCACCGATGTTCAGGACGATCTTGTCCACACGCGGAACCTGCAGATCGTTGGTATAGCCGAACTCTTCGCGCAAGGCAGGCTTGATGACGTCGCGGTACTGCGTGCGCAGGCGCGGGATGTAGGTAGCAGTATCAAGCATCGATCACGTCCCCCGTGGTCTTGGCGAACCGCACCTTCTTGTCGCCCTCTATACGAAAGCCGACGCGGGTGGGTTTGCCGTTCTTGTCGACCAGGGCAAGATTGCTCAGGTCTATGGGCATCGCCTTGGGGATGCGCCCCCCTTGGGTCTGCTGGCTTTGCTTGGTGTGGCGAACAGCCATGTTGACGCCCTCGACCACAGCCTTGCCGGCCTTGGGATCGACGCTGGCGATCGTGCCCTTCTGGCCCTTGTCCTTGCCGGCAAGGACGATAACGCTGTCGCCTTTTTTCAATTTGGCGGCCATTTCACAGCACCTCCGGGGCGAGCGAGATGATTTTCATGAAGCTCTTGGACCGGAGCTCGCGCACCACTGGCCCGAAGATACGCGTGCCCAAGGGCTCTCCCGCGTTGTTCAGGATGACGGCGGCGTTGCGGTCGAAGCTGATGGCGGTGCCGTCTTCGCGACGGACCTCCTTGGCGGTGCGCACGACGACGGCCTTGCGGACGTCGCCCTTCTTCACGCGACCGCGCGGGATGGCTTCCTTGACCGAGACGACGATGATGTCGCCAACGGACGCGTATTTACGCTTGGAACCCCCCAGAACCTTGATGCACTGAACCCGGCGCGCGCCAGAGTTGTCAGCTACATCCAGATTGGTCTGCATCTGGATCATTTTGTGTCTCCCGACCTATGGGGGGCGTATGCTGCGCCGTGTCCCCAGGGTTTCGTCAATGCTGTCTGTGCTGTCGGCCTAGGCTTCCAGCACCTCCCAGCGTTTGGTTTTCGAGTATGGCGCGCATTCTATGATCCGAACGGCATCGCCGGCCTTGTAGGTGTTGTTCGCATCATGCGCGCGGTATTTCTTGGTCCGGCGGATCGTCTTTTGCAGCACCGGGTGCTTCAGGCGACGCTCGACAGAGACGGTGATGGTCTGCGCGTTGGCGTCAGAGGTCACGACACCTTGAAGAATTCGTTTGGGCATCTCAGGGGCTCCTTACTCTGCCGCCGCGCGGGCTTTTTCGTTCAGGATGGTCTTGACCCGGGCCGCATCGCGGCGGGCCTGACGCATCTGGGCGGGGTTTTCGAGCTGGCTTGTCGCCGCCTGAAATCGCAGGTTGAACTGCTGCTTTTTCAGATTGGTCAGGTCATCCCGGAGCTGGTCCGGGGTCTTGTTACGCAATTCGCTGGCGTCCATCGCCTTGTCCTTTCTCGAAACACCGGCTGGCCCCTGACGGTTGCCTCAGGGTCACCAGATGCCCGGTGGATGATGTGCAAAACACGCGAATCCCTGGATCGGGAGCCCCGTGGATTGGCGCTCTATAGAAGAGGTGACGGCACAGGGCAAGCGAAACCTGAGCTTTCTCTGTCCGCGCCCCGATCACGGGACTTGATACGAAAGCGGCCCCGGGTCTCCCCGGGGCCGCCTCAAATACGGATCAGTTCGATTTAGGCGAGCTGCAGGTTCGCTGCGCTCTCGCGGCCATCGCGACCAGCTTCGACGTCGAACGTCACTTTCTGGTCGTCTGCAAGGCCGGTCAGGCCCGCACGCTCGACAGCGGAAATATGGACGAAAACGTCCTTGCCGCCGCCGTCAGGTGCGATAAAGCCGAAGCCTTTGGTGGAATTGAACCATTTCACGGTGCCATTAGCCATCGTGTAGTCTCCTAGTTAGTTCTGCCCGCGGAAGTGCGGCAGTCGCGGCGTGGTCGGTCTGGATCGAGGTACTGACCGCCGTAAGAGGAGACAGATCGTCGAAATAGAATAACGTTAGCTCTGTGCGTATGCACGAAAGCGCACCGAAACGCAAGAGCCAATTGCCGAAAGCCCAGGATCTTGTGAATTTCTCCAAGAGACGGCGACAAACCCGTTCAGCCCCAGCTGTAATTGAAGCTCACGCTGATCCGATCATCCTCGGACTGGTTCATCGGCACCTCGTGGCGCAGCCACGATTCCCACATGAGCACATCACCCACCTGCGGTTTGACGTAGACGAAGGTGCGCATGTCCTCGCGCGCATCCCTGAGCCGCGTGGGCGCGACCATCATCCGCGCCGATCGCGGGTCTTCCAGCTTCAGCGCGCTGGTCCCTTCGGGCATCGCCACATAGGTCGTGCCGGAAATCACCGAATGCGGATGGATATGGCTGCCATGGCTGCCACCCTCGGGCAGGATGTTTATCCAGATATCTTCAAGCTTCAGCGCGCGCCCGTCGAGGTCGAACGCCAGATCCCGTGCGAAATCCGCAACATGCGCATCCAGCACGGTCACGAGGTCCGCAAATATCGGAAAGCGCCACGGCAGATCCGTCAGCGATGCGTAGGAGGTATATCCCGGATAGCCTTCGGTCTCGCACCAGTCCTGCCCGGCCTCGTCATCCTCGGCAATGGAATAGCACGACGCGGCCAGCTCGCGCTGGTCGATGGCGGGGGCATGCTCGGCCAAGGCTGCGCGATAGAGGCGCGTGACAAAGAGGGATCTGATATCGGACATGGCGGTTTCTTATCGCAGTTGCGACGCGGCGCAAGGGTTTCTCAACGGTTTTGCGGCAAGGTGCCCGCATGATGAGCACCAGAACGGCGCATTTTCTGATCCGAATGGCGGCGGCGATCTGCCTGACGCTCGCCGGCGGGCTGGCCGGCATGGCCGACCCCGCCCCCACCGGCCTGTTCCGGGATCGCGCGCCGCTGTTTGACAGCGCAAGACAGCCGCTGATCGCGCCACAGACGGATGCGACCGTCAAAAGCGCCAGTCTTTTTGCCGGCACCAGCGATGAGGGCCTGTTCGCCCCGGCACCGCACCGCACGTCAAACACGCCGCTGACCGGCAATTCCGCAGCGGCGCGCCTGCGCGACCTGATCGCACTGGCCGAGGCCGGGCGCGAAGGCTACGATGCGGTGCAGCATGGTGCACGCATCCGCCCACCGAAACCGCCGACGCAAATGACCCTGCACGAAATCGACGCATGGACCCGCGCCACGCCGGGACAGCACCACGCCATCGGTCGGTATCAGTTCATCCCGCCCACCCTGCGCCGGCTGACGGCGACGCTGGATCTGGCGCCCGGCACGCGCTTCAGCCCATCCGTCCAGGACCGGCTGGGCGATCTGCTGCTGGCCGAGGCCGGTCTGGCCGGGGTGCAGCGCGGCGAGATCACCCAAGACGCGTTCCTGCTGAACCTCTCGCGGATCTGGGCCGGGCTGCCCACGACCTCGGGGCGCAGCTATTATCACGGTGTCGCCGGCAACAAGGCAACGATGAGCTGGGACCGCTACAGCCGCGCCGTGCGCGAGATCCTTGGCGGATGACCCCGACACCGATGCCCCAAATCCCGGAATGATCCGAGTGCAACACCCGGGGGATTTACCTGGTTTTGGGTCTGTCCGGCCGCGCTCAGCGCTGCTCTGTCGAGAGGCCCTTCCAGATCGCGTAGCACATGATCAGCAGCACCAGCGTGAACGGCAGACCGGTCGAGATAACCGCCGCCTGCAACGACGCGAGGCCACCGCCGATCAGCAGGGCGATCGCGACGGCGCCTTCGAAGATGCACCAGAACACACGCTGCGACACCGGCGCGTCGACCTTGCCGCCCGCCGTGATCGTGTCGATCACGAGCGACCCGGAATCCGACGAGGTGACGAAGAACACGATCACGAGTATGATCCCGATGGTCGAGGTGATCGTCGACAGCGGATACTCTGCCAGCACGTAGAACAGCTTGAGTTCCAGCGCCGCGTTCTTGGCACCCTCATACCCCTCGGCCACAACCTGGTTGAGGGCGGCGCCGCCAAAGACGCTCATCCACAGGACGCAGACCGTCGTCGGGATCAGCAGCACGCAGATGATGAATTCGCGCACCGTGCGGCCCCGGCTGACGCGGGCGATGAACATGCCGACGAAGGGCGACCAGGAAATCCACCACGCCCAGTAGAACGTCGTCCAGCCCTGGCTGTAATTGGTGTCCTCGCGGCCCACCGGATTGCTGAGCGGCAGGATGTTCACCGCATAGGCATAGATGCTGTCGAAGAAGAACGTGATCAGGAACACCGGCCCTGCCACGAAGAACACGAAGACCAGCAGGATCGCCGCGAGGCCCATGTTTATTTCCGACAGGCGCTTCACGCCGCCATCGAGACCCCGCACCACCGACACAAGCGCGATGGCCGTGATCCCGGAGATGAGCAGAACCAGCAGCATCGGATCGTTTTCGACCCCGGTGTCCTCCTCATTGCCATAGGTGATCCCGAGGAAACTGCGCGTGCCCTCGGCGGCATCACCCGAGCCGTAGAGGAATGTCAGACCGGCCGCCGCCTGCTCCGCGCCGAAGCCGAGCGATGTGGCCAGGCCGAACAGCGTGGCAAACACCGCAAGCGTGTCGATGATATGGCCCCACCAGCCCCAGACGCGATCCCCGAGGATCGGGTAGAAGGCCGAGCGCAGGGTCAGGGGCAGGCCCTTGTTGTACGAAAAAAGCGCGAGCGCGAGCGCCACAACAGAATAGACCGCCCAGGGGTGCAGGCCCCAGTGCAGGATGGTTGCCGCCATGCCGAGGCTTTGCGCCGCGGCCTCGTCCCCGTCAGCGGCTCCGAGGGGCGCCCAGTCGGTGCGGGCCCCATCTTCGGACGACGTTCCGCCCAGGGCCGTGTCAAAATGCGTCAGCGGCTCTGACACGCCGAAAAACAAGAGCCCGATGCCCATGCCCGCGGCGAACAGCATCGCGAACCAGCCCACATAGCCGTAATCGGGCGTTGCATCCGTGCCACCCAACCGGACGGATCCGTAGGGCGTCACGATGAGCAAAAGACAGAAAAGGACCAGAAGATTGGCGGCACCAAGAAAGAACCAGTCGAAGGTCTCGATCACGAAATCCTTCGTCGCTTCGAACGAGGACGCGGCCTGATCGGGCAACGCAAGGGCGTAGAACACGAACAGCACGACCGCGAGGCCGGAAATCATGAAGACGGGATTGTGGATATCAAGCCCGAACGGGCCGATCTTTCGCTGGATGTTGTCCTGACCGATCCGGTAATCGGTCTCGATCATATCCGACACCCCTTCGGGCGCGGGAATACCCTGGATATCCGTTTCTTCGGCCATGCAGGCCCTCCCTTGTCAGATTGCCCGGCGGGTATCCCGGATATCCGACCTTGCCGAAGACAAGAACAAGACATCACGACCGCAGTGGCGTTTGCTTTTTCGAACCGGGCTTGTGGCTTGTCAAAGGGAAACGTCAGACACAGCGTTCCGATCCACGTCGTTCATCGAGCGTAACAAGCCGCGTCAACAGAAAGCAACCGCCCAGCGGTAGATCGGGTCAGAAAAACGACATCCGTACGCCATAATGCGCCATTTGCCGCATCCGCAAGCGGCTTGGCGTGAAAGAGTGTCTGCGCAACGCGGCCCTGCGTCTGGCGGCTGCAACCGCATGAAATTGGTCAGGAATATCTCGGCCGGGCTGCACCACCGCAACGTCAAGCCCCCCGCGGATCGACCGGCGGGGGGCTTTCACAGGGGCACAAGGCCCGGCACGCTGGATCAGCGTTTTTCGGACATCAGGCCCTTGATGATGCAATAGCATATCAACAGAAGGATCACCGTGAACGGCAGCCCCGTCGAGATCACCATGGCCTGCAAGGCGGTCAGGCCGCCCCCGATCAGCAGAGAGATCGCGACCAGACCCTCGAAGGTGCACCAGAAAACGCGCTGCGACACGGGCGCGTCGATCTTGCCGCCCGCCGTGATCGTGTCGATCACGAGGCTTCCCGAGTCCGACGAGGTCACGAAGAACACGATGACCAGAACGATCCCGAGCGTCGAGGTGATCGCCGAAAGCGGCAAGCTGTCGAGCATCGCGAACAGCGAAAGCTCCGGCGAATAGGCGTCGATCACGTTCGCCTTGACCGCCGAGGTCTCCGGGTTCGCGATCACATCACTGATCGCCGCCCCGCCGAACACCGCCATCCAGAAGATGCAGACCACGCTGGGGATGACCAGCACACAGGTGATGAACTCGCGCACGGTACGGCCGCGGCTGACGCGGGCAATGAACATGCCGACGAAGGGCGACCAGCTGATCCACCAGGCCCAGTAGAACGCCGTCCAGCCCTGCATGTAGCCGGTATCCTCGCGTCCGAAGGGGTTGGACAGCGGGATCACCTCCTGGGCATACGCCCCGAGGCCGGTCACGAACTCGCTCAGGATCCCAACCGCGCCCGCCGTGAACATGACGAAAAGCAGGAGCCCCAGCGCGAGCACCATGTTGATTTCGGACAGCACCTTCACACCACCGTCGAGGCCGCGCAGCACCGATATCAGGGCGATTGCCGTGATGCCGCAGATCAGGATGACCTGCACGGTCGTGTTGCTTGGAATGCCGTAAACGTATGTCAGACCGGCGTTGGCCTGTTGCGCGCCAATTCCAAGGGACGTCGCCAGACCGAACAGCGTGGCAAACACAGCCAGCGTGTCGATCGTGTGGCCCCACCAGCCCCAGACGCGTTCCCCGAGGATCGGATAGAAGGCCGAGCGGATCGAGAGCGGCAATCCCTTGTTGTAGGAAAAGAGCGCCAATGCCAGCGCGACGATCGCATAGATGGCCCAGGGATGCAGGGCCCAGTGGTAGGATGTCGCGGCCAGAGCCATGCGGCGTGCCTCCGCAACATTGGCGCCGATCAGTTCCCCGCTCTCGTCAAACGGCCTGACGACACCAAGCGGCTCGTCGCCCCAGGGCGTGCCGAAATAATATGTCGGCTCCAGCACCCCGAAGAACATGAGCCCGATGCCCATGCCGGCCGCGAATAGCATCGCGAACCAGCCCGGATAGCTGTAATCGGGGGTCGCTTCGGTGCCACCCAGACGGACGGAGCCCCAGGGGCTGACAATCAGAAAGAGGCTGAACAGCACGAAGACATTGGCCGAAAGCATAAAGAACCAGTCAAAGGAACTGGTCAGGGCCGGGCGCAGCCATCCGAAGAAATCGCCGGCTTGCTCGGGTGCGATCAGCGCATAAGCGACGAACGCGATCACGACCAGGCCCGAAATCATGAAAACCGGATTGTGTATGTCGAGGCCGAACGGCCCGATCTTCGCCTTGATGTTGTCCTGACCGACCACGTAATCGGTCTCGACGATATCCGAATGCCCTTCGGGCTCGGGGATACCCTGGTTCGTTGTTTCATCGGCCAAAGCCGGTCCTCCCTCGTTTTTTGGCCAGGTCGTACCGGCTGCATCTCATGGACGCGTGTTCTTGAGGGTGCGGCCGATGACCTGGATTTCTTGATGATGAACCCAGAGCCTCCTCCACGGGCCGCGCTGCCCGCAAACTCTCGATCCTTGCAGTCTGTCGACGGTAACAAGCCGTATCAGCGGAACGCAACCGCTCAGCGATGCATCATGTGAGAAAAACGACATCCATACGCCGGCACGCGGCAATTGTCGCACGCGTGCGTGTCGGGGGTGCCCGGATCGGACTGTTCCGGACATCGGGCCGCCGAGGAGGCCGCACGATATCAGAAACAGGATCGACGTGGACGACGCAAAAAGCGTCGCACCGCCTGATCCGTCAGCGTCACACGGAACCCCGCGCGGCCCAAAGCGACATGATGCGGCACGATACCGGCCCCCGGTGCCGGCATGCTTCCGGTCATCGCGCCGGCGGCGTGTCAGGTCGCGCGACCAGCCTTCAGCATTTCGCGCAATTTGCGATAATATGCGATGTTATCGTCGATCTCGCTATCATCAAGGTCGACCGACAGCGTCGCGCGCGCCTCGCGTTCGCGCCCGGAAATGCCGTAGAGCAAGGCCAGATTGCCGCGCGTGCGCGCGGTCGCCTCGCTGTCGCGCACCAGTTCCCGAAGGATCTGGATACCGGACTCGGGCGCACCCGAAAGGCCGCGTGACAGTCCGAGATTGCTGAGCAGGGCGAAATCCGTCGGGTCGATTTTCAGACCCTTCTGATATTCGACCTGGGCCTCGCTGTGGCGGCTGAGATGGTCCAGCGCGATGCCGCGCGCGGTGATGATGCGCAGGTCGCGCGGTGCGATGGCGTGGGCGCGCTGCAAGGTGTCCAGCGCCGCGTCGGTGCGCCCCGCGGCAAGCTGCGTGCGCCCAAGCTCCAGCAGGATATCTGGGTCATTGCCACGCCGGGACAGGGCCTCGCGCAGCGCCTTTTCCCCCCGCCCGGTCTGGCCAAGGTTGCGGTAGCTGCGTCCAAGCCCGAGGAGCGCGTCGATCGAGTCCGGGTCGGCGGAGAATTCCTGACGATAAAGCGTGGCCGCCGTCTCGTGATCGCCCTGAGATTCGGCGCTCTCGGCAAGACGCAAGGACGAGGGCGCGGACTTGCCCTGACCGAACTGGTCACTGACCGTCGCGCAGCCTGATATGGCCAGCATGACGGAAAGCGCCAGGCTTGCCCTTCGCATCAATCTCACGGTCTGCCCTGTGATCGTTGTCATCCTGCCCCACTTCGCCTTTTGGTTGAGTTTAGCAAGGATCCTCGCGACCGACAAAGAGAAACCGACATCCCGCCAATATCGACGCCCTTTCATCTTACGGGATCCGAAAGACCATCCCGCCCGGGCCGGACATGGGCGTGTCGGGGCCCGGGCGGCCCGCAAGGACAGAATGTGACGCCACACGACGCAGGCCGGTTCTGGGTGGGAAGATGTCGGATCTTGATTTACACTTGGCGACCACTGAAGGAAGATGCGCGCGACAGACCGGTCCGCCGCTTTCGCGAAACCCCACAAGTGGAATGCAAGATGCAGTCGAACAAAACGAAAATGGATGATGATGCGCTCCGGGATCTGCTCGAAGCGGATGAAACGGAAATGAGTGTCGTATTTTCGGACCCATCACTGCCCGACAACCCGATGATCTTTGTCAGCGACGAGTTCGAGGCGCAGACCGGCTACAGCCCCGAAGAAGCGCTCGGGCATAACTGCCGGTTTCTGCAAGGCCCCGAGACCAGCGAGGATGCCATTCAGGCGATCCGGCACGGCTTGCGGGCGGAAACCCGGTTCACGATCGATATTGTGAACTACCGCAAGGATGGCTCACCCTTCCTCAACCGGCTGCGGATCAGGCCGATTTACGATACTGACGGCCAGTTGATCTTCTTCGCGGGAGCCCAGAACCCGGTGTAAGACGCGTTTCTGACCTGCCCCCTGCGGCCGCCAGGCGCCCGGACAACAGGACCAATCCGATCAAGTGAGCGTTGCGCGCCACCGACCTGACTATGACATCGGGAGCTATATCCAGTATGGCACGCGTCACCGGCGGATCGATATGAGACGTCGACACGTTGATGAAGGATCTCTCCGCGCCGCGAACGCCGCTGAAAACGGACAGGTGAGCGAGACGCACGCGAACCAACCGCCCTTCGTGACGGGATCACGCTTTGCAAGGAAGCAAGCCGCCGGTCGTGCCCTTTCGCGCGTCATGGGCCGCCTCGGCAAAGCCCGACAAGACACCCGCCTGCTGTGACAGGATCGGCGATTTCGCCCCAAGGCATGTCGCCCCAGGGCACCGTGCGCCCAAACGGCAGCAAAGATCATCGGGGCCGAGCAAAGTTCAGCCATCTTCGGCTTGCGTTCGCGGGCCCCCGGGTGCACGAAGCATGACACCCTGCAACCTCGCCAGGCTGTCGAGCCCACTTGCGGCCGGAGAGCGTCGATTCAGGCGGGGTCGAAGACCGGGTCGAAGCTTCGCCTGAGCGCCACGTCGAGATCGGCCATTGTCACCGGCAAACCGAGATCGACCAGGCTGGTGACGCCATGCTCGGTAATGCCACAGGGGACGATGCCCGAAAAATGCCCTAGCTCCGGCTCGACATTGATCGAAATGCCGTGAAAGCTCACCCATCGGCGCAGGCGGATGCCGATCGCGGCGATCTTGTCCTCGGGGGTCTGCCCTGCCGCGGTCAGGGGCTTGTCGTCGCGCGCGACCCAGACGCCGACGCGGCCCTCGCGCACCTCGCCGGTCACGTTGAACTCTGCGAGGGTGGCAATCACCCAGGCCTCGAGCTGCTGGACGAAACGGCGCACATCACGGCCGCGCCGGCCCACATCGAGCATCACGTAGACCACGCGCTGGCCCGGGCCGTGATAGGTATACTGACCGCCGCGCCGGGTCTCGAAGACCGGGAACCGGTCCGGCTGGGTCAGGTCGGCGGGCCGCGCGGAGGTGCCGGCGGTGTAAAGCGGCGGGTGTTCCAGCAGCCAGATCGCCTCGGCCGCCTCGTGCGCGGCGATTCGCGCGGCACGGTCCTCCATCAGCGCGACCGCCTCTGGATAGGGTACGAGATTGGCGGAGACATGCCATTCCACGCCATTTTGATCGATTTCAACGCAGGTTTCCGGTGTCATGGGCGAACTCGGTGCGCGGGACGGGATTAAAATGTGATACGATGCGCGCATGCTCTGCATTGAATTAAGGGAGATGTCACATGGTTACAAAACAAATTCTCATGGCGCTGCTGGCCGCGACGGTGGCGCTGCCCGCCAGCCGCGCCACCGCCGATTTCAAGGACGGGCTGGTGGGCGGCCTTGTCGGCGGGGCCGTCAGCGGCATCATCGTCAATGAAAGCGCCAAGGCGCGGGAGCGCAAGCGCACCACGGTGACCCGCACCGCCCCGACCCGGACCTATCGCGCGCCCTCCAATTCGGTGGCCCGTCAGCAGATCCGCGAGGAGCAGAGCGCGCTCAACTATTTCGGCTTTCCGGCGGGCACACCCGATGGCGTGCGCGGGCGCAACACGCGCAATGCCGCGTCGCAGTTTCAGGCGCATATGGGATATCCGGCGACGGGACATCTCGCCGATTACGAGCGCCAGTTCCTGATCAGCTCGTATTACCGGGCGCAAAGCAGCGGGGCCGCCACATCGCAACTGATCGCGCAGCACGGCACGGGCACGCGCGGCCTGCTGCACGCCTACCGCGATGAGGCGGCGGGCGCGCCGACCTATGCCGCGACGCAAGTCCCCGCGGTTCAGCAAGAACAGCCGGAGCAGCAGCAGTCGGGACAGCAACAGGAGCAATCGCCGGTGATGGCGGCGGTTCCCGAATCTGCCCCCGCGCCCACACCGGACCCGGAGGAGACACAACAGAGCGCGCTGCCGAATTTCATGGCATCCGGCGGGGGGGGGCCGTCATTGGCATCGCATTGCAATCAGGTCAGCCTTGTCACCAATTCCAATGGCGGGTTCGTGACCGAGGCCTCGCTTAACGATCCGCGATTCGCGCTGAACGAACAGTTCTGCATGGCACGAACCTACGCGATCGCCGAGGGCGAGACGATGGCCTCCTCGCTCAAGGAGGTCACCTCCGATCAGTTGGAAGAGCAGTGCCGCGGCTTCGGGCCCGCGATGCGCGACCACGTGGCGGCGGTCTCGCTGAGCGATCGGGACGAGGTCATCAGCGACGTGCGCGGCTTCGTGCTGCAATCGGGGCAATCGCCGACGCAACTGGCGGGGACCGCCAAGGTCTGCCTGTCGGTGGGCTACCGGATCGACGACATGAACATCGCGCTCGGCTCGGCCCTTCTGCTGACCGCGCTCGGCGCGGAGCCCTATGGCGAGTTGATGGGGCATCACCTCAACGAGGGTTTCGGCACGACGCGGCGCCCCGATCTGGCGCTTGCGTGGTACGATTCGGCGATCACCGCACTGGATAACGGCGCCGAGGCTGTCTTTGCCCCGGGAAACACCGAGCGCAACGCGCTGATCCGCAAGGCGGCGTTTCGATCGCAGGGCGCAAAGGCCCGCACGGAGGAGCCTGAAACCGTGCAACCGGCCTCGAGCCTGCCCACATTCGCGCTGGAGTGAACAGCACAGTGCGGAGGACAGAGAAAAGCATCAGGGGGCAATGTTTTTGCCCCTTCACAATCCTGCAGTGTTTGCTTATACGACACGAAGTCTGATCACGTGCGGTCGTGGCGGAATTGGTAGACGCGCAGCGTTGAGGTCGCTGTGGGATAAAACCCGTGGAAGTTCGAGTCTTCTCGACCGCACCATCATCGGCCGTCGAAGGCCCTGTTGTTCAGGCATATTAGCCACTTCGCGCCCATCCCGAGACACAAAACGGGACACATACGGGGCATATGCGATGGTAATGATGATGAAACTCAAGCACGTTGACGAACTCTCTGGGGGCCGGAAACGATGCCGCAGGCGCTACCCGACGGCCGTCG
>JAWLFT010000075.1:0-15555 GCA_041685435.1 Roseovarius sp. | reverse complement strand
CAAACGGGTGGCCGGTACGATTGCTCGGCGTGCGGATCCCGGAACCAGCCTCGTGACCCCTGGCACGGGACCGATCCGGACCGATGAACACCCTTCCGTTAATAACCTCTTATCATCCCGAGCGGATTTTTCATAGCCGACGGCGTCTGCCGCGGCCGCTTGATGCGGGTTAATGCCGGCACCCGGTGGCCCGTGTTCAATTTTCGGGCAGGTGCGAACGGATGCACCAGGAAGGGAGTGGAACCATGGCAGAGGATCATCTGCAGACGGACATCACGGATTTTACGCGCCGGATGCAGGCGCTTTTCAACCCGAACGGGGCGGCGATGCCGCAGGTCGAGCAGCTGCTGACGGTGCAACAGGAGATGGTCCGCCAGACCGAGACCTTCACGCGGCACTGGCTGGAGCGCCGGCAGGAAGCTGCCGAGACCGGGCTTGAGGCGCTGCAGACGCTAAGCAAGACCCAAGGCACCGACCCGGCGGCGGCCTTGCGCGCCATGGCCGACTGGCAGCGTGGCTCGTTCAAACGCGTCAGCGCGGACCTGCAGGACTGGGTCGCGCTGTGCACGCAGATCACCCAGACCGCGACCGCACAGACCGCGACCGCACAGGGCGAGACCGCAAAAGGCGAGACCGAAAAGGGCGGCGGCGCGTCACAAGACGCCAAAGCGGCAAAACCTGCCAAGCCGAGCAGGTCCAAGCCCCGCGCCACGTCCGGCGTCGGAACCCAGCACGCGACACCGGTGTAAACGACAGCGCGGTCCGCCCCGAGGGTCGGTCTAACCGGCGCACGGCGTCGGCCCGCGCGAAAACGCAACCAGAAGGAGGTACGACGATGTCCATGCTCAAAGTGATCGAAGTCCTTGCCGAATCCGACAAGAGCTTCGAGGACGCGGCACAGAAGGCCGTGACGCAAGCCGCCAGTTCGGTGCGCAACATCAAGTCGGTCTATATCAAGGAAATGAATGCCGCCGTCGAGAATGACAGGATCACCAGCTACCGGCTGAACGTCAAGATCACCTTCATGCTCGACGGTCAGGACGCCGATTGAACCGTGTTGCGCATGATCTTTTGCCGATCTTGCGCGTCTCCGACATGCGACACCGGGGGATCGCAGCCACGCCTCCCCCGTCCATGCGCCTTGCGGTGCGCGCGGCCGGACCGCTGTCACCCCGGGCCGGCCCCGCGTCTCGTCACCCCCGGTCACCATCCCGCAGATCGTCGCGCGGGTGTTGGTCGGGCTGAGCGTGACGGGTCCAGCCGGTGAAACCGCCTGCCAGGTCACAGCGGCCAGTCCACAAGCGCCAGGTCACAGCGGCCAGACGATCAGCAGGATCGGGACGCTGACCGCCACCACCAGCACTTCGAGCGGCAGCCCCAGCTTCCAGTAATCGCCGAACCGAAAACCCCCGGTGCCCAGGATCAGCGTGGCGTTCTGGTGCCCGATCGGCGTCAGGAACGCGCAGGACGCGCCGATCGCCACCGCCATCAGAAAGCTGTCGGGGTTCACGTTCAGACCGGCCGCGATGCCGATCGCGATGGGGCACAGGACAGCCGCCGTTGCGGCGTTGTTCATGACGCTCGACAGGATCATGGTGGTCACCATGATCACTATGAGGGTCGCGATGGCATGGCCCTGCGCGATGGTCGCGACGAGGAAATTGGCCAACAGATCCGCCGCGTCGGTGGTCTGCATCGCGCCGGCGATCGGCATCAAGGCCGCCAGCAGCACGATCACCGGCCAGTCGATGCTGGAATAGATCTGGCGCATCGGCACGGTCCGCGCCGCCATTGTCGCGACCACGCCAAGCGTGAACGCTGCCGCCGCCGGCAACAGACCCGAGGTCACCAGCGCGATGGCGCCCAGCAGGATCAGCACCGAAAAGATGGCGCGCCGAGGGTCGGGCATCCGCAAGGCGCGCTCGCCCAGGGGGACGCAGCCGGTCTCGTTGACGAACTCGAACAGCGCCTCGGCCGGGCCGTGCATCAGCAGAAGATCGCCGGTTTTCAGCTTGAGCTGCCGCAGCCGGGTCTGCGGCGGCCGGCCTTCGCGCGAGACCGCCAGCAGGTTCAGCCCGAACCGGGTGCGCAGCCGCAGATCGCTGGCGGACTGGCCGCCGATGGTCGATCCCGGCAGCACGGCGAGTTCGCGCAGGACGAGATCGTCATCCTTGCGCGACCGGCTGTCGGAATTGTCCTTGGCCTCGCCTCCGTGGCGGCCGCCCAGCTTTTCAAGGATGAGCGTCCGCGCGCTCGGCTTGCCTGCACCGGTCTTGTCGGAGTTTTTTTCTTCGGGCGCGCCGCCGCCCCCGTCGGAGGCGCCGTCGGAGGCCGCGTCGGTGGTCGCGTCATCGGACGCGTTCCCGGTCTCCAGCCGGATCCCGAAGACCGCCAGCGCCTCGGCGAGGGTGTCGATCTCGGCCTCCAGCACCAGAACGTCGTCTGCCTTGATGCGGCGTCCGCCATGCGGGGCCATCATCCGCACGTCGTTGCGCAAGAGACCGACGACCTGCGCGTTGCTGTCCCGCAGTTCCGTCTCGAAGCCGCGCAGGGTCAGGCCCACGGCCTTGCTGTCGTCGGGCACCCGCACCTCGGTCAGGTATGCGCCGGGATCGAAGCTGTGCCCGCCCGAGCCCACGCGCGCCGGCACCAGCCGCCAGCCGAGAAGGACGATGAACACCACCCCGACCAGCGCGACCGCCACACCCACCGGGGCAAAGTCGAACATGCCGAAATGCCCGGCCCCCGTATCATTGCGAAAGCTCGACACGATCAGGTTCGGCGGCGTGCCGATCAGCGTCATCATGCCGCCAAGGATGGTGCCGAAGGCCAGCGGCATCAGCACCTGTCCCGGCGCGAGGTCCAGCCTGTGCGACATCTTCACGGCGATCGGCATCAACAGCGCCATTGCCCCCACGTTGTTCATGAACCCCGACAGCGCCGCGCCGAGCCCCAGCAGCGTCGCCATGCTGACCAGCCGGCCGGCCTTGCGCGGGATCATCCGCTGGGCGAACCAGTCCACCGCGCCGGTGTCCTGCAACCCGCGGCTGAGGATCAGCACGCAGGCCACGGTGATCACCGCCGGATGACTGAAGCCGGCAAACGCCTGATCCGCCGGTACCAGCCCGGCGATCACGCAGGCCATCAGCGCGGTCAGCGCCACGAAATCGTGCCGCAACCGCCCCCAGAGGAACAGCAGCAGCATCGCGGCGATGATCGTGAAGATCAGGATCTGGGGATTTGTCATGGCGCCGGGGTCCGAAGTGATTGGGTTCAGAGCAGATCATCGCGGGCGCGCGGCTGCAACATCTTAGTCACGGTGCGGGGCCGCAAGGGCGGGATCGTGCTCTTGCGGTTTTCGCATCTGCCAACATCTCTCGCGGCCGGGGACCAGGCGTCAGGCAAGCAGCGCGAAGATCGCCAGAACCACCACCGGGATGAGAAGACCGCTGACCCGCCACCGGATCAGCGCCCCTTCGAGCCGCCCCGTCGCGCCCAGAAGCGCAGCCGATAGCGCTTCGCCACGGGCCGCCCATGCCGCCGGGGCAAACCCCTCGGACAGTCCGGTCGATCCGGGGCGCCATCTGCCGATGTCCCGCAGGATGTCGCGTAGAGGCCGCGATTTTCGGTGCCAGAGCAGCCGCGCCAGCGCAAAAGGCAGGGCCGCGACGACCGGCCAGAGCGCGTCCCACATGGTTGCGGGTGTCAGCAGATACGCCGCCTCATGGTCGCTCCAGACCGGCCACAGACCCCACGGGACGGCAAGGGCCAGCACGCCCGCGAGTGCCGGCACCATCAGGCGCGGCGTCCAGCGCGAGGCCGCGCCGGATCCCTCCGGACCGCACAATGTGACGAGAAACCAGATCAGGATCAGGCTCGTGGTGACCGATGTCAGGCTCAGCACGGTCACGGCGATCTCGGGCAGCCCGTCCTTCACGGCGGCCTTGGCCAGCGCGCCGCCGGTCAGCGGGAAGCCGGCGACGGATGCGGCCACGATGCCCGCGACGGTCAGACAGGCAAGGCGCTGCCACCGCGCGCCCGCGGCCAGCATCACGCCGACGCACAGAAACAGCGCGCCCTTGGCAAAGCCGTGATGCAGGGCGAAATAGGGCACGGCCTCGCGCGCGGCCCCGCCGGCGCCGATCAGGCCGATCATCAGGCCCATCTGGCTGATCGTGGAATACGCGAGCACCACCTTGGCGTTTGCCTGCGTCAGCCCCCAGAGCGCGGCCCCGAACGCGCCGGCAAGGCCCAAGCCCACCAGCACCGGCCCGAACGCCCCTTCGGGCAGGAACAGGATCAGCCCGAACAGCCCCGCCTTGACGATGGCGCCCGACAGCACCGCCGAGGCCGGCACCGGCGCGGCCGGATGCGCCAGCGGCAACCAGACATGCAGCGGCACGAGACCGGCCTTGATGCCAAAGCCGATGACCAGCAGCGCCAGAGGCAGCGGGTCGAGCACCGCGCGCACCTCCGCGATCACCATGCTGCCCGCCGCATCGGCCCCCAGGATCAGCCCGACCAGCAGCGCGACCTCGCCGGCCAGCGCGATGACGATATAGACGCTCCCGGCATGCAGGGCCCTGGGGGTCCGGTCATGCACGATCAGGAACCACGCGGCAAGCGACACGGCGGCGAAGGCGACATAGAAGGTGACGATGTCGCGCGCCAGAAACACGCCCAGATTGCCGGTCAGCGTCAGCAGCCAGAACCCGGCGAACAGCGCGGCGTTCGGCTTGCCGGCCATCGGTCGTGCCGCCAGCCCCGCCAGACACCAGAGCGCCGCCGCCATCCCCAGCAAAAGCCGCCCGCCCTCGGTCAACCTGAGCGTGACGCCAAGCAGCAGATCGGGCGCCGTCGTCACCTCCTCAGCCCCCGCGAGCGCCAGCCACAGCGCCGGCAGCGGCGCGATCGGCAACAGCCGCACACCTTGTGCGCGCAGCCCCGGCAGCGCCGTCAGCGCGGCCAGCAAAAGCGGCCAGACAAGGGCTGCCAGCGGCAGCAGCGGCCCGGTCCAGAGGATCATGGCGCAACCTCCCGCTCGACGATCAGCGTGGCCCAGCCCAGCGGGCTCACCCCGGAGGCGGCCAGCATCCCGGCCCCGAGCGCGCCCATTGCGGCGATCACTGCGGGGGCCACCAGCGCGGGTGCGGCCTCGTCGCCCGCCACCTCCGGTGCGGGATCCGCGAACCACAGCCGGTAGAGCATCGGCAGGAAATACGCCGCGTTGAGCAGTGTCGAGGCCGCCAGCACCGCCAGCACCCATGGCGCGCCGGCCTGCAGGCTGCCCAGCCCGAGATAGATCTTGGTCACGAACCCGGCCAGCGGCGGCAGCCCGATCATCCCGATCGCGGCCAGCGAAAAGCAGGTCGAGGTCCACGGCATGCGCGGCCCAAGCCCGTTCAGCCCGGCGATGGCGCGCACGCCCGCGCGCTCGTCATAGATCCCCGCGCAGAAGAACAGCGTGATCTTCATCAGCCCCTGATGCACCAGATGCGCCAGCCCGCCGATCAGGCCCATGGGGCTGGCAAGCGCCGCGCCGAGGATGATGTAGCTGACCTGGCTCACGGTGGAGAAGGCGAGGCGCTTCTTGATCTCGGTCTGCTGCAGCGCGCGGATCGAGCCCCAGAGGATCGTCACCGAGGCCAGCACGGCCAGCGGCAGCCCGAGGCCCAGCGCGGTCATGCGCTCCACGCCGAACACGTCGTAAACGAGACGGATCACGCCAAACGCCCCGGCCTTGACCACCGCCACGGCATGCAGAAGCGCCGAGACCGGCGCCGGCGCGGCCATGGCCGCGGGCAGCCAGCCGTGCAGCGGCACGATGGCCGCCTTCATGCCGACCCCGATGATGAACATCGCGAAAATCACCCTCAGAGTGACGGGATCGACCTGCGACAGGTCGGGCGGATCGGTGAACAGGATCGGCCCGGTGATGCCCTTCAGCCAGACGATGGCGATCAGCAGCACCACGCTGCAGGGCAGGGCGTACAGGAGATAGATCCGCGCCGCCCGCAGCGACGCGCGGTCCTGCTTGTGCGCCACCAGCGGCCATGTGGTCAGCGTCAGAAGCTCGAAGAAGATGAAGAAAGAGATCAGCGACCCCGACAGCGCGATCCCCGTGGTGGAGGCGACGCACAGGCCGAAAAAGCCGAAAAAGCGCGACTGCTCGCGCTTTCGGCCGAAATAGGCGATGGCGTAGACCGTGGTCAGCAGCCATAAAAAGGCCGAAAGCGACACGAACATGAGCGCGAGCGTGTCGATCTGCAACAGCACCACCAGCCCGGGCGCAAGCGGGATGCTGGTCTCGTAGCTCGCCCCGCCTGCCACGGCCAGCAGCATCATCACGATCAGCCCGACCTTGACGATGGCGCCGCCAAGGTTGAGCGTGTTGCGCAGCCGGAAGCGGTCCTGATCCAGAAAGAACGTGATGGTGGCCGGCAGCAGCGAGGTCAGCAACAGCAGGACGGGCAGGATCGCGGTCATAGCACCTCCTCGGCCGCTTGGGGCCGTCCGACGGGCAGGATCTCGAACAGCCCCGCAGAGGCGATGCCCAGCACGATCGACGCGCCGGCCAGGATCAGCGGCACGACCTGCCTTGCGCGCGAAAGGGCCGCGAGGTCGGGCGCGTCAGTGCGCGCGAAAAGCACCGCGAGCGGCCGGTAGAGATACACCGCCGCGAGGAGCCCGCCGACCGCCATGACCAGCGCCCAGACCCATTGCCCCGACGCGAAAGCCGCCGTCATGATCAGATACTTGCCCGTGAACCCGCCCGATGGCGGCAGTCCGGCCAGCGAGACTGCGGCCATGGCGAAGGCCGCGGCGCTCATCGGCATCAGCAGCGCCAGCCCGCGCAGATCCGCCAGCCGGTCGCTGCCGGCGACGCTCATCCATTGGCCGGCGATCAGAAACATCGCCGACTTGGCAAGCGCGTGACTGACGATCAGCATGCTCGTCCCGTTCCACGCGCCCGACGCCGATGGCAGATCGCCGGCCGCGCCGCCAGCCAGCGGGAACACCACAAACAGGTATCCGATCTGCGCGACCGTGGAATAGGCCACGATCAGCTTGAGCCGCACCTGCGCGATGGCGCGGACGCTGCCCCAGATCACCGCCGCCGCGCCGAGCATCGCCAGCAGCGTCAGCGCGGCCTCGCCGGTGCGGTCCGGCATCGCGTCGAGCCAGAGCCGCAGCAGGATCACGAAAGACGCCTTCGGCACCAGCGCCGACAGCACGGCCGAGGCCGGCGAGGGCGCGCTGCCATGCGCCGGCGGCAGCCAGACATGGAACGGGAAAAGCGCCGTCTTGGCCAACAGCCCGCCGGTCATCAGCGCCAGCGCCAGCCCGTCGGACGCGGCCGGGTCGAGGCCCGAAAGCAGGTGCATGTCGAGCGTGCCATGCGCCGCGTAGATCAGGATGACGCCGGCCAGATAGAGCAGCGAGCCTACCAGCGCGAAGATCATGTAGCGGATCGCCGCCGCAAACGCCGCCGCCGTGCCGCCGAGCGCGACAAGGCCGATCGCGGCAAGACTGAGCAACTCAAGCCCCACATAAAGATTGAAGAGGTCACGCGACAGGAACACCGCGTTGAGCGCCGCCCACAGCAGCAGCATCAGCGGCCAGAACCCGAAAGCCGCCCGCGCGCCCGCGGTGTCGGGGGCAAGGGCATGGCGTGCCGTCAACCCGACCGCCGTCATCACCAGCGCGGTCATGACCAGCATCACCGCAGCCAGCCCGTCCGCCTCCAGCGCGATCCCGAGGGGCGGCGCCCATCCGCCAAGCTCCAGCCGAAGGACACCTTGCGCCACGACCTGGCCTGCCAGCCCGACCGCGGCAACCAGCGTCGCGGCGATGGTCGCCGCCGCGGCCGCGCGGGCCGCGCGACCGGGCAGCGCGATGGCGGCAAGGGCCCCGCAGAGCGGCCCCACCAGAAGCACGAGAAATGCGGTCATGCGTCCCCGCCCCGGTCCTCGTCGGGCAGCGTCGCGCGCGCCCTCGCGCGGGCCTGCGCCGCGATCAGCCCCACCGCCAGCGCACTGGCCGACAGGGCCACCACGATGCCGGTGATGATCAGGGCCTGCGGCACCGGGTCCACGGTCTCGCCGCGCGCGCCCGCCGCGCCGAAGAACACGAACAGGCCGGACCCGATCACGTTGAAGGCGATGACGCGCCGCAGCAGGTGGCGCGCGGACAGCAGCCCGTAAAATCCGATCCCCACTAGCGCCGCACCGGTCACGGCGTAAAGCGTCGGATCGGTCATGCGCGATGTCCGGCCTGTGGCGGCCCGATCACGAGCAGCGCCAGCGTGACCGCGATGGAGACCGCAAGTGCGGCCTCGATGGCGAAGATCGCACCGGCGGCGATGTCTGCCGGCAAGGTCAGGAAACCGCCGAAAAACATGGCACCCGCAAGCCCCGAGGTGATGAAGACCAGCGGCCCGACCACCAGCGCGGCCCGCCACTGCCAGTCGGAGATCCGCGGCGGCCGGATCTGCCCGGCCAGCGCGGCGACAAGCCCGACCGCGGCCAGCACCGTGCCGCCCTGAAAGGCGCCGCCGGGATGGTCCGCGCCGACATAGACGAGGTAGACGCCGACCAGGAACCCCACAGGCGGCAGCACCCGCCCGAAGCCTGCCATGACCCCGCCGGGCCGGCTGTGCTGCGGCAGGCCGAGGCGCGCGTGCCAGTCCTCGTCGCGGCCGAGGATCCACACCCCGATAAGCGCGGTCAGCAGCACGACGCTTTCCAGCAGCGTGTCCCATGCGCGAAAATTGAGCAGCACCGCCGTCACCGGATTGCCGGCCCCGGCGCGCGGCAGCGCCTCGGCCGTTTGCGGCCCCGGAGCGTCGGGCAGGGGCAGCGCGAACCACGCCCAGACCAGCGCGCCGGACAGCCCCGCACAGATCAGCCCCACGGGCAGATTGAAACCGCCGCCCATCGCGCCGGCCTCGGCCCCATCCCGCGCCAGCTTGCCATAGGTGGTCAACAGCAGCACGCCAGTCAGCCCGCCGCCGATCGCGGCCTCGGCCAGCGCCACGTTCACCGCGTCAAGCCGTACCCAGGCGACCGACAGCAGAAGGCCGTATACGATGAAAAAGACGACCGCCCGGAACACGCCGTGCCCGGCCACCGCCGCCAGCGCGATGCCCAGCACGAACGCGCACAGCGTGACATCGAGCAGCAGCGTCATCGCCCGTCCCGTTCGGCCAGCGCATCCCGCGCGATCAGTTGCGACACCGTCCCGGCGGCGACAAGCGCCAGCGCCCAGATCAGGGCCAGCACGGCGATGTCGCGCCACGTGTCGGCCTGAAAGGCGACCCCCAAGGTGATGAAGCCCAGCCCGAGATTGTCGGCCTTGGTCAGCGCATGCAGCCGGCTGAACACATCGGGAAACCGCAGGATCCCGACGGTGCCCGCGATGAAGAAAAACAGCCCGACCCCGGTAAAGGCATAGGTCGCGTAGGTCGCAAGGGTCGCATGGTCAGGTATCGGCATTGCGATCTCCCGTCTCGGATGGCGCGCCGGCGGTGTCCTCCTCTTCGGGGTCGCCCCCGCCATCCGGGCTTGTGGCCTTGACGAACCCCACGGCCGCCAACGCGCCCGACAGCGCGAGGATCAGCGCCACGTCGAGCCCCGCCCAGCCCTGCAGCGCCGCGATCAGGATCAGGACGGCCACGCCGCCGGTGCCGGCAAGCTGCGCCGCCATCATCCGGTCCGCGCGATCCGGGCCGATCCAGACCCGCACCAGCGCCAGACCCAGACTGCACAGCACGCCGAACGCCACGCATGTCAGCCACAGTGTCATCGCGCGCGCTCTGCCGGGCCGACCTCGCGCAACATCGCGGCGATGACGGCCTCTTCCCGCGGGATGGCGCGCTCGAACCCGGCCCGGGTGTCCAGCAGATGCACCAGAAGCCGGTCCCCGCGCATCCCCGCCGCAAGCGTTCCGGGCATCAGCGACAGCTCCGCGCCCATGAGGACCCGCCCGCCATCGGGCAGCCGCGCCGGCGCGTCCACCCAGCCGGGGTCGAGCGGCATGTGCGCCGCAAGCGCGCGCCGCGCCACATCGAGCCCGCCCAGCACGGACCCGGCCACGAAGGAGGGCAGATGCAGCACAAGGCGCCACACGCGAATCGGCCGCCGCGCCGGACTCAGCCGAAGGCTCAGCCACGTTGCGACCGGCACGGCCACCACGCCCACGGCAAGCCCCTTTGGCTCTGCACCGGTCAGAACAAGCCACACCCCGCCGAGCAGACCGGCGCGCTGGAGGACCATGACCACCTTCTCAAACACGTGTTTCATGCTGTCATGCCTACCCGGTCAGGTCCGCCCGTGCAAAACGGAAATCACCCGCGCCGCACCGCTGCGCCCGGAAAACGGGCAGGGCCCCCGGGATGAAATCGGTGTGAAAAAGGGCTTGGTATTCCAGACCACAAACGCAATCTATGGGATGCTGCCAAGGATAGAGGACCGTGACCGAATTTTCAGCCATCATCAACACAATCATCGCGCTTGGCATCGGTGTGGTGTCGTTTGTGGCGGCCTATCGCGCGATTCTGACCTCGCGCACCCCTCAGGGGGCGGTTGCGTGGATTCTGCTCATCATCCTGCTGCCGCTGATCGGCACGCTGGCCTACCTTGTCTTCGGCTATGCCGATTACAAGCGCTTTGCCCGCAACCGGCGGCTTTCGGATGCCGCGTCGCTCGACGAGGCGCAGGCGGATCTGACGCAGCCCGCGCTGCCCTCGCGGCTGGCGGCGTTCGGCCGGATCGCGCGCCTGCCGGCCACCGACGGCAACGACATGGCGCTGCTGATCGACGGTCAGGCGACCTTCGAGGCGCTCGGCTGCGCGATGCGGGCGGCGTCCTCGCGCATCATGGTGCAGTTCTACACCATCACGGATGACGAGGTCGGGCAGGCATTTCGCGACATCCTGATCGAGCGCGCCCGCGCCGGGGTCTCGGTGTTCGTGCTGCATGACGAATTGCCGTTCTTCGGGCTGCCGCGCGCCTTCAAGCGCTCGCTCTCCGAGGCGGGCGTGCAGCTGGCCCGCACCAAGGGTCCGATACGCCTGCTGGGGCCGTTCCAGCTGAATTTCCGCAATCACCGCAAGCTGGTCGTGGTCGATGACACCGTCGCCTTCACCGGCGGCATCAACCTGTCGCAGGCCTATATCGGCAAGTCCTCCGTGGGGCCCTGGCGCGACACCTTCGCGCGGTTTCACGGGGCGGTCGTCAAGCAACTGGCGCTGCATTTCATTTCCGACTGGCGCTGGGCGACCGACGAGGATCTGGACCATCCGGTGATTGCCGCGACGCATCTTCCGGGGCCGCTGAAAGCCGTGGCGCTGGCCCCGTCCCCGGCGGAAGAGACCGCGGGCGGCAATCTCTTCTTCATCGCGCTGGCGCATGCGGCGCAGAAACGCCTGTGGATCGCCACGCCCTATTTCGTGCCCGACCGCGATGTGCTGACCGCCCTGCGGTTCGCCGCCCTGCGCGGGGTCGATCTCAAGGTGCTGGTGCCGGCACGGGCGGATCATTACCTCACGCATTTTGCGGCCATGGCCTATTACGACGACCTGCGCGCCGCCGGCGGCGAGGTCTGGAGCTACCAGCCCGCCTTCCTGCATCAGAAGGTGGCGCTGGTGGATGACGATCTGGCCTCGGTCGGGTCGATCAATCTCGACATCCGGTCGGGGCTCTTGAATTTCGAGCTGACCGTCGTGGTCGAGGGCGCGCGCGCCGCAGCAGATGTAGAGGACATGCTGCGCACCGATTTCGCGAGCGCTCGCCGGATCGATTTCGATCTCGACGACCGTCCGCATCTTGTGCAGATCGCCGCGCGGGTGGCGCGTCTCATGGCGCCGGTGCTGTGATGCGGATCGTCAGCTACAACATCCGCAAGGCGGTCGGGCTGGACTGGCAGCGCGACCCGTTCCGGATCATCCGCGTGCTGGCCGGGCTCGACGCCGATGTGGTCGCGCTGCAAGAGGCCGACAGACGCCTCGGCGCGCGGCCCGCGGTCCTGCCCGATGCGCTGCTTTATGACCATACGGGCCTGCGGATCGTGACCGTGATAGACGGTCCCAGCTCGGGCTGGCATGGCAACGCGCTCTTGCTGCGGGACGGCTGGACGGTCCGTGATGCCGAACGGTTGAGCCTGCCGGGCATCGAGCCGCGCGGCGCCGTGGTCGCCGATCTCAGCGGACCCGAGGGCGATCTCACGGTGGTGGGCACGCATCTGGGTCTACGTCGGGGATGCCGACAGTTGCAGCTTGCCCATCTGCGCGAGACGATCGCGGGGCGCGCGCCGCGCACCATCATCGCCGGCGACATGAACGAATGGTCGCCGCGCATCGGGTTCGATCTGATCCGGGACCGGTTCCGGATGATCGCCCCGGGGCCCAGCTTCCACGCCAGCCGCCTGCTGGCCCCGCTCGACCGGTTCGCGCTGGGCGCGGCGATCCGGTGCCGGGAGACGGGCGTGGTCCTCAAGGGCGAGGCCCGCCGCGCGTCGGACCATCTGCCGATCTGGATGGATGCGGATCTCGAAGGGCGATCATAGGCCCGGTGATCGCCGGGGACGGTCCTGCCGGTCTCTTGCCGCAACCCGCACGCCGAGATTGATCCAGGGCAAGGCACTCCCCATTTCGGATCTGTAGTCCCGAAGTATCGCGGACGCTGATACATGAAGAGGTTGGGGGTATGGCGAAAGACCCGTACGAGGTTCTGGGCGTCAAGAAGACGGCGACGCAGGACGAGATCAAGAAGGCCTACCGCAAGCTTGCCAAGAAGCTGCATCCGGATCTGCACCCCGGCGACGAGGACAAGAAAGCGCAGTTCCAGGCGGTCGCGGCGGCCAATGACCTGCTGAGCGATCCCGAAATGCGCCGGCGCTATGATGCCGGCGAAATCGACGCCAGCGGGCACGAACGCCCCGAACGCCAGTTCTACCACCAATATGCCGATCAGGAGGCCGGGCGCCGCTACGATCCCGGGGCCGGCATGGGCGGGTTTCAGGACGCGTCCGACATCTTCTCCGATCTCTTCGGCCGCCGCGCCGGGGGCGGCGGCTTCCGGCAGGAGTTTCACGCCCGCGGGCCGGATACCCGCTATCATCTCGAGGTCGATTTTCTGGACGCGGCGCGCGGCACCAAGCGCAGCGTGACGATGCCCGACGGCAAGACCATCGAGATCACCATCCCCGCCGGCCTGAAGGACGGCCAGACCCTGCGGCTGCGCGGCAAGGGCGGGCCGGGATTGGGCGACGGGCCGCCGGGCGACGCGCTGGTGACCATCGCCGTGCGCCCGCATCCGGTGTTCACCCGCGACGGCGACGATATCGAGATCGAGCTGCCGATCACCTTCGACGAGGCCGTGCTCGGCGCCAAGGTGGACGTGCCGACGATCTCGGGCGAGGTGTCCATGACCATCCCAAGGGGGGCGTCCTCGGGCCACCGGCTGCGGCTCAAGGGCAAGGGGATCCGCAAGGGCCGCACGGTGGCCGGCAACCAGTATGTCCGCCTGAAGATCGTCCTGCCCGAAAAGATTGACGACCAGATGGAGGATCTGGCGCGCCGCTGGCGCGATCACGCCGCTTTCGATGCGCGAAAAGAGCTGCGGAGGAAAACATGAGCTTCGATGAACATGCCGTTGTCGCCCGTGTCGCGCGCGTCAACCTGCCGGAACTGCGCCTCTGGGTGCGGCAGGGCTGGCTGCGCCCGGCCCAGGGCGAGGCCGGCCCGGTCTTCGACGAGCTGGACATCGCCCGCATCCGGCTTCTGTGCGATCTGCGCAAGGAGATGTCGCTGCCCGACGACGCCGTGCCGGTCGTCCTGACCCTTCTGGACAACCTGCACCAGACCCGCCGCGAACTGCGCACGCTCACACGGGCGATCGAGCAACAGCCCCGCGACGTGCGGCACGCGGTCGTGTCGGTGTTCCACGACATCCACACCCGCGCGGATACCGGGGCCACCGGAGGCACCGCGGGCACTGCGGACACCGGGACCGAGGACCGCTAGGGCAGGGCCCTTGGCCCAAGCTGCCCGGCGCCGCGCGTGCGTCGTTGCGTCCAGTGAGGGAGCGGAGGGGGGCGTTTCGGCTGCGCATCCAGGCGCGGGTCACCCCCGCGCGACACAAAGTCCTTTCGCGGCAGTGCCTTTCCAGCATTGCGTTTTCGGCGATCCGGCCTGCGATGCCTGTGGACTGCATGTCAGCAAGTGCCGTTTGCCCTGAAGCGGACGTTCGGGGCTGGATTCCTGGCGCGATACGCGGCGCATCGCGCCGCAGCGCCATCGCATGTCCGCCCCCCGGACAGGCGATTTGTCAAAGCTGGCGCATCGATCGGGGCTTTTTCGGTTTGGCCGGGATAAAGTGCCCTGAAGGACCGTCGGGTCGCCTGCCCGCGGACATGCGCTGGCGCTGCTTTGCCGACTGTCCTCTTCAGGCCACAACCAGTCCCCCGTACCCGCTCGACACCCGGGACCATCCCTCGGTCTGCAGGCCCCCCGGGCGCGCCCGTCTGACCCGACCGCCGGCCCGCGGGGCAAAGGCCGCGACAGACGCGGGCGACCGTGCCGCGCGGCAACAGGGCCCCGGCGCTTGGGCACGGATCCCCTTGCGTTTCGCCTCGGATCGCGGAACGGTCCTGCAAGGCCCGTCACGCGATCGGACAGCGACGGCACCGTCACCGAAAACGCCTCACCGGAACCGGAGAAAAAAAGATGAGCAAGACTTCGCAGCCGGTGTTCCTGCTCGGGCTGGGCGCGCAGAAGGCGGGCACGACGTGGCTGCACCACTACATCTCGCAAAGGGCCGAGGTGGATCCGGGCCTGCTCAAGGAATATCACATCTGGAACGCGCTGACCTTTCCGGAATCCGCGAAATACGACAAGCGCCACAGCAGGGTCGGCCGCCGCCGGCAGGCACGCGATCTGCTGAACCGCCTCATGCGGCGTCCGCGAGAGCCCGTTCTCGTGAGACGCGCGATGCAGCGCAATCCCGAACGGTATTTCGATTATTTCGCAGGGCTTCTCGCCCGGGACGGCATTCGGATGACCGGTGACATGACCCCCACTCATAGCGCCCTGCCCACGGACACGCTCGCGCGGATCCGTGACGGGTTTGAAAGGCGCGGCATCACCACCAGGGCGGTTCTTCTGATACGCGATCCGGTCGATCGCTGCCTTTCGGCGATCCGCATGTTCCGGCGCAACGGTGGAACCACACCGGGGGTCGATTTCACGCTGCCGGATGACGAGGTACTGCGCGCCTATATCGGATCGGAGCAGGGGCGACTGCAAGGCAACTATCCCCATGCGCTTGCCGCGATGAACGCGGTCTTCGCGCCCGAGGACACCTATGTCGGGGTCTACGAGACGATGTTCCGCCGTGAGGAACTGGACCGGCTCAGCGCATTCCTCGGGCTCGATCCCGATTACAGCTTCGTCGAGCAGCACTTCAACGTGACCGAAAAGACCACCACGCTCGATGAAGACGTCCTGCAGGAGGCCGCGATGGCCCTCGCGCCGGTTTACGACGCCTGCTTCGCCCG
>JAWLFT010000143.1:0-3790 GCA_041685435.1 Roseovarius sp. | reverse complement strand
ACTCCGCCCGCCCTCGGATCCGGTCAGCGAGATCCCTGTTGTCGCCGGTGTCACGCCGCTCGGGGCGATGCCGGAGCCGCTGCGCAGTCTGATGCAACGCTCGCCCGCGACGCGTTTCACCAGCTTTGCGCAGGCGGGGCTCTACCGGAGGGGCAGGATTTTCACTGGTCTGGACCGACCTTCTCGCGGTGATCTGCATCGGTGCCGCCTTTCGCGGCCGGCGCTCGGACGGTTCCGCAAGACGATGGGCGCCGGAAGCACTGCGGCGCATCATCCCAAGCAGGTTGCTGTTTCCGCAGGTCTGTGGAAAGCTGCCGGCAGGAACAGGACGTATAATATGACGCCAATTCATTCCCGTAACGTCGAGAAGGTGTTCGAAGATCTCTCTGTCCAACCGGACAATGGCCTTGATGACGGCGAGCTGCGGCGGCGGCAGAAAAAACATGGCCGTAACCGCCTGAGCGAAGTGGCAACTGCAAGTCCCTGGAGAATCCTGGCGGACCAGTTCAAGAGCCTCGTGATCGCTATTCTTGCGGCTGCCGCTATCGTCTCGTTCGCGATGAACGAGATCGTGCAGATGCTCGCGATCCTCGCCGCGATCCTGCTCAATGCCGTCATCGGCTTCTTCACCGAATGGAAGGCCGTTCGCTCGATGGAGGCCTTGCGCAGCCTCGGAACGGTACAGACGCGGGTGCGGCGCGGCGGGCAGAGCGCCACAGTCGATGCAGAGACCCTCGTGCCGGGTGACATCGTGTTGCTTGAGGCAGGCGATGTGGTGACGGCGGATCTGCGGCTGATCGAATCGAATGGGCTGACCTGTGACGAGTCGGCACTGACAGGCGAATCCGTTCCGGTCACCAAGACATCGCAAGCGGTGGACAAGGACGCACCGCTGGCCGAACGCGCCTCGATGGCCTTCAAGGGCACGGCGGTCACGGATGGCAGCGGCACAGGCGTGGTGGTCAAGACCGGGATGAAGACCGAACTTGGCAGCATCGCCCGAATGACCACCGAGGCCGAACAGGAGGCAAGCCCACTCGAGAAGCGGCTGGACCGGCTCGGGCGCAATCTTGTCGTGCTGACCTTGCTCGTCGCGGCGGTCGTGGCTTTTCTGGGCGTGCTGGGCGGGCGGGACATCGTGCCGATGCTCGAGACCGCGGTGGCGCTTGCCGTGGCCGCCGTTCCCGAAGGTCTGCCGATCGTGGCCACGGTGGCGCTGGCGCGCGGCATGTGGCGGATGGCGCAGCGCAATGCGCTGGTGGAACGGCTGGCGGCGGTCGAGACACTCGGATCGACCAGCGTGATCTTTGCCGACAAGACGGGAACGTTGACCCAGAACCGGATGCGGGTGGCGCGGCTGGCATTGCCGGATGACGACGAGGATATCTCCTGGGCAAACGATGAGCGGCCGGACGCCCCGCCGGCGCTGGCCTGTCGACTGCTCGAAGTGGCGGTCCTGTGCACCAATGCCGAACTGGACAAGGACACCCGAGGCGGCAAGCCGGATGCGGACCCGGAGGGCGCGGATGCAGGCGAGCGTTCCGAAGGCACCGGCGACCCGATGGAAATAGCCCTGCTGCACGCGGCCGCCGCAGTGGACATCAGTCGCGATCAGCTTCTCGAAGAGCAACCCGAGGAACGCGAAGAGAGCTTTGACGCTGACACGAAGATGATGGCGACCTTTCACAAGGCTGAAAACGGCTACCGCGTGGCCGTCAAGGGCGCACCCGAAGCCGTTCTGGAGATTGCGACACATGTCGCCACCAGCGAGGGCGAGGCCGCGACGCTGTCGGATCGGGGGCGAGACGAATGGGCAGAGCGCGTCGACGCGCTCGCGGGGCAGGGGTATCGCGTGCTTGCATTTGGGGAACGGCAGGTGGACAGTTCCGACACCTCCCCATATGGCGAGTTGACCCTGCTGGGTCTTGTCGGTTTGGCCGATCCCCCCCGCAACGACGTGGCACAGGCCATAGACCAGTGTCACAGGGCCGGTATCGCGGTCATCATGGTCACAGGTGACCAGCCGCTCACCGCGACGGCGATCGCGCGGGATGTGGGTCTGGCGGATGAGCCCCGGGCCATCGTGGGCAACGACCTGCCGCAGGCGGACGGCGATCAGGGCGAGACCAAGCAAGAGCGCCTGCTTGAGTATCAGGTCTTTGCCCGCGTTTCGCCCGAGCAAAAGCTGGACTTGATCCGGCACTGGCAGGACACGGGGGCCGTGGTGGCGATGACGGGCGACGGCGTGAACGACGCGCCGGCTCTCAAGAAGGCCGATGTGGGCATTGCCATGGGGCAGCGCGGCACCGATGTCGCTCGTGAGGCGGCCGATATCGTGCTCAAGGATGATGCCTTTCCCACGATCATCGTGGCGATCGAACAGGGGCGCACGATCTTCGAGAACATCCGCCGCTTCATCGTCTATCTTCTGTCCGGAAATCTGGGTGAGGTTCTGGCGGTCGGCCTCTGCGCCGTGATCGGCGCTCCGCTACCGCTCTTGCCGCTTCAGATCCTGTTCATCAATCTCGTGCTCGACGTCTTTCCGGCACTGGCTCTCGGCGTCGGGGGCAGCCCCGCAGACATCATGGACCGCCGCCCGCGCGACGCGAAGGAACCCGTTCTGACACGGCGGCACTGGATCGTCACGGGCCTCTGGGGTGCGCTGATCGCAGGGTCGGTCCTGTCGGTGTTCTTTATCGCGCTGTGGCAGGATCTGGGCGAGGACGCCGCCGTGACGATCGGCTTCCTCACCTTCGCACTAGCGCGGCTCTGGCACGTTTTCAACATGCGCGACGCGGGCACCGGCCTGATCCGCAACTCCGTCGTGCAGAACCGCTGGGTCTGGTCCGCGATTGCCTTGTCTTTCGTGTTGGTCGCTGCCGCCGCATCGCTGCCCGGCCTGACGACGTTGCTAGGGGTGGCGCCACTGGACCTGTCGGGATGGATGCTGGTTCTGGTGGGCAGCCTTGTTCCGCTGGTGATTGGGCAGACGGTGCTGAGCTTTGCGTCCCGCGCACAAGCGTGAGCCGAACGAAATCCGTCCCGGCACCTGCCGGGGCGGATGAGATGCGAGGAATTGAAACCGGTTTGACCGGCGTCAGTTCCGTCAAGCAGGCAGCTGATCCTGGCGGTCTCCCCGTAGCTGGTAATCTGGCCATTCTCGCCGGCGGCATTCATGTCCTTGATGCAGACAGACGTGACGTTGCGCACCGACCGCGTGGCCCGTGTCACCGCCTTTTGCGCCGCATCCCCGACTCCCTTGTCGGATCCCGCGAGGACTTCGACCCCCTTGAGCCTGGACATCCGGTTTTCTCTTTCTGACATCTTTTTCCGCACCGACATCGCTGCTTTGCTGGGCTCAGTACCGATCGAGGAGGCTTTCCGGTGCTGAACACGCATTCAGAATTCGAAGACATTTCGGGTCTCGCCCTGATTGCCGGTGAGGACATGATTTTCCTGACCAGCACGGTTGATGCCCTTGTCTTCTGTTTGCCTTGACATGCTCGGGTCGCATCTGCGGAACCAAGCTTGGCCGATCGGTTCACAGATCTCATTAATCGCGGTCAATGCGCGGGTCATGATCCTTGTTCAGACTTGGACCGTGACTTGGAGGAGCCATGAAACATCGTTCGACATTCGAAAAACGATCGCCCGCGTTAACGATGGAAGACGCCTATTGCATCCTCGAAGCACTTGGTCCGATGTCGGCAGAGGCACTTGCTGTGATGGTCGATTACGGGCTGAGCGACGATGAAATCGGTCGTTACTACGACCTTCCGCACGACATGAT
>JAWLFT010000074.1:0-15849 GCA_041685435.1 Roseovarius sp. | reverse complement strand
CTTGCAGTGGACCGACCTGAACCACCCCATCTGCAGAAGCCGGGCGATCCCTTCAGCATCCCGCCGGTCAGTCTTGATGGGCATCGCCTTCAACGCGCCTTTCACTTGCCGCGTCTCCATCAGGACCGTGGCAAAACCTGCATCGTTCAGGAAGCGGTACAGCCATTGCGAGAGAGGACCAGCTTCCAGGCCCACCGCAACAACCCCTCGCGGCATCGCTTTCAGTGCTGCCACAAGCTCTTCCGGTTCGCTGGCCGCCGTCGCTTCCATCACGATCTTGCCCTGCCCGGACACCGCGCAGACCGCGGTGCTTGCGAGAGAGACATCCAGTCCGACATACAATTCCATGTCGTTGCCCTTTCGTTGTCCAAAATCTTGGGACGCGCTTCTCGGCACGATCCCGTCGACACGCCGCACAGCGTGCCAAGGGCAACGACACATCACACCAAACGATCATTCAACGCACAACGATGCCAGTCGGGGCCGGCCCTGTTACGGCATCTCCGCGGCATTCGCACATTTGGCTGATGGGGTGAGCCGCCCATAACGGCGCGCACTTTGCGATCCGGCCGACCTGTCTGACGATTGGGGTCTTCTCAATCATCAGACAGGAGGTTCCCATGACGGAGGAGAGAGCAACCCCGCTGCGTCAGCGGATGATCGAAGACATGCGCATCCGTGGAATGGGCGAGAAACACCAAAAGTCCCACATCCTGCCAGTGGCGACGCAATGGCTCAGCGGTCATCGCCGCAAACTTGTTCCGCGCCGTCCAGGCCTCGGGATCAGCATCGTCATCTCGCATGAATTTGCCCTGCGTCCGGGCCTTGGTCTGCCACCGCAACACTGTCCCTTTCGTGATGCCCTCTTGGAGCTTGCAAAGAAGCAGAACGGCCAGTGCCCGCCCGGATCGTTGAAAGATTTCGGGGGTTCATCCATGATCGGGACATTATGCCATTGCGGTCATGGCACCCGTCAGTCCAGCGCCTCGTGTCCGATCGCTTTGCAGCGCGAGAGGTCGGATCCGCCAACTTCGGGCAGCTCTTGCGCCACATCCCGCAGGGCGCTGCGCACGCCCTCTTCGAGCACGGGATGGTAGAACGGCATCGCCAGCATGTCGGCCGCAGTCAGGCGTTGCTCGACCGCGAGCGCAAGCAGATGGGCCAGATGCTCGGCCGCGGGCGCGCACATCTCGGCCGCCAAAATGCGCCCCGTGTCGCGCGCTGCATGAATGCGCAACAGACCGGCGTTCGTCTGGGCCATACGCGCACGGCCCTGTTTCGAGAAATCGACACTGCCTGTGGCAATGGTCTTGCCCTGCAGATCAGACAGCGCCGGTCCGACGCGCGCCACTTGTGGCGACGAGAACACGATCGACAAGGGCGTGCGTCGGCACAAACTGTCGTAGCTGGCATCCGGCGCGGCCATGCGGCCGGCGATGTGCCCCTCATCCGCCGCCTCGTGCAGCAGTGCGCGATAGCCATTGGCATCACCGGCCAGAAACACCTGATGATCCCCGATGCGCAGGGTGCAGGGGTCGATTTCGGGCAGGCCGGTGTCGTCGAGGGCCACACCCAGCGTGTCCAGCCCCAGATCGTCGATATTGGGCCGCCGCCCGATTGCGGCCAGCACCGCGTCGGCCTCGAAAGACCCGCCCGCGCCGGTCACGCGGATCGCCGAGCCGATATCCTCCAGTTCGGCATCGGCGCCCAGATGCAGGTTGACATCGGCCTCGATCAGCGGGCGAAACGCCGCCAGCACCTCGGCGTCATCAATCCCGGCCAGACCCTCGACCGCGTCGAACCCGGCCACCTCAAGCCCCAGACGGGCGAGGGCCTGGGCGATCTCCACCCCGACCGCGCCCATACCGATCACGGCGACGTGTCGCTGCAGGTCCGACTGTTCGAATAGCGTGTCGGTGGTCAGGATGCGGTCGCCGAATTCGTGCCACGGCCCCGGCACCACCGGGCGGCTCCCCGGTGCGAGGATGATCGCCCGCGCCTCGATCTCGTCGTCGTTCACCGCCACCCGTCCTGGGCCGACAAGCCGCGCACGCCCCGACACGGCACGATCGCCAAGTTTTTCAGGAACCGATTCCGGTCCTTTCACGAACTGGTCGCGCATCTTGCGCACCCGTGCCAGCACCGCTGGAATGTCGGCGCGCAGATCATCGGCGCCACGGATGCCGAATTCGTCAAGCGCTCCGCGCCGGTGAAACGCGTTCGCGGCCTCGATCAGCGCCTTTGACGGCATGCAGCCCACGGCAGCACAGGTGGTGCCCCAATGGCCATCGTTGACCAGCAGGAAGTCATCGGTGTAGCGGCGCACCTCGCGCAGCGCAGACAGCCCGGCGCTGCCCGCGCCCAAGATGACGGTATCGACTTTCACGGGTTCACCTGTCCGTCTCCGTCTCGGATCTGGTGGCAGGCTCGGTGCCGGGATCATTCTCGGACGGGCTGTAGGTCGTGAACGGTTTCCGCATGCCCGTGCCGGTATTTCGGAAGTCTTGGCACGCGCCCGAAGGCACGATGCCGACATCGCCATCGGTCACGTCGGTCGCCACGTCGCCGGTTTTCGCCACGCCGGATCCGGGCCCGAAATACAGCACCGGGTCGTGCGCTTCATGCCGCGCCCCGGCGATCTCTCCGCTCTCGCGCAACGCCATCAGCACAAGCTGGGTATTGTCGCCCGTCCAGAGAACCTTGCGGACTTCGTCATTCTCGCGGGCGGGGGCTCCGACCGGTAGCGTCATATCGTGTATCTCTGACATCGCTGGACTTTCCACAATTTCGCACGCTACCATGGATGTCAGAAACGCCGACGGTCATTAACTCAGATCAATTCGGCAGGTGCAGTTTCGGCATAGGGTCCAGCCTCAACGGTTGCCCAACCCATAGCAGAAGGAGATGACGAATGTCCGATCGCGAAGAGTATATCGAAAAGGCCAAGGCCAAGATCGACGAATGGAACGCCGAGATCGACAAGATGAAAGCCAAGATCGACGAGGCCGAGGCCGATACGAAGATCGAATATGAAAAGCAACTGGAAGAGATGCGCAGCAAGCGTGACGAGGCCGAAGCCAAGGTGAAAGAGATGCGCGAGGCCAGCGACGACGCTTGGGACGACATGAAATCAGGATTTGACAAGATGTGGGACAGCACGACCGAGGCTTTCAAAAACGCCATGTCGCGGTTCAAGTGAAGCTCAAGGGACGAGGCCTTTCAGCGGTCATTCGCGAGGGATGCAGGATTTTCGCGAGACGCCCTTCCAGTCGGGGGACGCCACCGGCGCGCCGGGGCGGGTCGTGACGGCATAAGGCGCAACGGCCGTGCGGTCGTGAGCCGTGCGAAAGGTGTCTATCAGCCCCTTGCAGCCCCTTGTCGCCTCGCCTGACGTTCCGGCGTTCGGTGGTGGCAGGTGCCGGGTGTGCCTTGGCGGCCTCTTCGTCCGATGGGTCGAGGGCGAACACCATCCGGTCGGGTTTGCGCGGCGCATCGCTCCGGGGCAGTGCCAGATGCGGTGTGATGCGGCCCTGATCCGCCAGATAGACAAAGGTCGCCGCCGTGGTCACTCTGTCAAGCGGACATGCGTGACGGTGCCATCTGCCTTGGGCATCTCCACCCGCTCGGTTCAATCGGCGAAGGAATCGGGAACGTTTTTCTGAAATGCCCCGTCAGCCTCGGTTCCATCCCGAAAACGCGGCAAGCTATGGGGCGCGACCCCTCACGGTGAGGGATCATATTCCAATGCGCCGATTCTGCGGACCGTGCTCGCCTGCGGCCCGATCGCGCTTTCGTCGGTCTGCACGACCAGTTCCACCGGGTCACCCTGTGTCAGATCGGCGAAGTCGTCGTCCACGACACTGTTTTCATGGAAATAGATCAACCGGTGGTCGGTCGCGATGATCTGACCATAGCCGTCATCGTGACGGATCTCGGCGATCTTGCCCTGTAATGGCCCGTCGTGATGCTTGACGTCGCCCTTCAGCTTGCGCGCGGCGTTTTTCAATTCCTGTTCCATCGCGGCGAAAGCGTCCCGGATCGCAACTTTCAGATGCGTGCGCTCGGGCTGGTCATCCTGGTGCCGTCGCACGACCAGTTCCCGGCCCGGTACACGCACCTCGATCGTGACCTCGTACAGATTGCCCGTTTTCTGGCTTTTGTGCGGGGCCCGGACATAGACATGGCAACTGGTGATGCCATCATGGAATTTTTCCATCCGGGCGGCCTTTTCCAAGATCAGCGCCCTCGTTTCATCCGTAAGGTCGACATGCTTGGATACGATTTCGACAGGGGTCTGCATTGACCGATCATCCTCGTTTTGTTTGCAACGGCTGTTGGCCTGCCACAGGGTGTTTGAAAGTCCTCCAGAGACGCTCATTCGGACGGCAAGGGATTTGCAGTGACATTGAAGGCTTCACAAAAGCCGTCCGACCTGCAAGGAGCACGCGTCCGGGTCTTGAAAACCCAGAGCAGTTGCCTCCGCTGCGCGCCTGTGCCCCTCTTGTGTCCGATGCACCAGGCCGCTCTTTCCAGACATCCCGAGAAGCAGGCGTGTCCTGGAGCAGGGTCAGGTCACTAACCACATCCGCGACCTTAATCATTTTCAGCTGCTCCCCGCTCGGCGAAGCGACATGGCGCTCCATATGTACTTGAGCCATGCTGCCGCTCATTTTGTTTCCTTCAGATATCTCGGAGGCCTTGAGGCAGGATGCGACTGGAAGGATGCCATTTCTCGATGCGGTCACGCCTTAACCTGCATCAAGACGCAAAGGGCGTCTGTTCCACATTCCTGACGTCATCGATGTTGCTTCCTGCGCCCGAGGGGATGGCTTGACCTCGTGAACCCTGCACGGACAGGTTTTAAGCGGAACAGGACCGGCAAGATATTCCCGAACATTCGCCATGATCGAGCGAATGACGAAACAGAACCCAAACATGCGCCATGACTGGGATAAACGAGGCTGATATCAAAAAGGTCGCAAGCGCGTCCGCCCCTGCCGCGATGGGTCGGTCGTAATGGCGGGTGGATACTGCAACAGGCTCTGATCCCGGCGCAAAAGCGCGTTTGCCCCCGAAGGCGATCATCACCAGCTTCGCGTCAGGCCCTCAACCTGGCGACGAGCACCGCCTTGATCGGGTGCAGCCGGTTTTCGGCCTGATCAAAGACGATCGAGGCCACGCTTTGAAACACCTTGTGGGATGTGTCGGACATGCGCGCGCCTCCATGCAGCTGCAAAGACCCGACAGCATCCGAGGCCTCGTGCCGCGACAAGTGGATTTCCGTCGAGCGCCGGTGTGACGCCGCTGACTGCGAAGCGAGCGATTAACTTGGATCAAGGTCAACGCGGTCAACCTTGCATAACCCTGATGACACAGTTGGCGAGGGGCGGCACATGCCAGTTCACGACAAGGCCTTGGGCCATATCATTGCCATCGAAGGCGGCATTGCCGATATCCGCTTCGAGCATGGCCTGCCGATGATCGCATCGCGTCTCGTCACGCTGAGCGATCCGGAAATCACCATCGAGGTGTCCGGCCTGCCGGCCCACGACATCGCGCGAGGGCTGGTCATGAACCCTACCGGAGATCTCCGGTTGGGACTTGCGGTGCGGGACACGGGCGGCCCCATCGAGGTGCCCGTCGGAGAGGCGGTGCTGGGGCGGATGTTCAACCTGTTCGGCGAGACCATCGACGAGCGGGATCCGCTGGAAGATGTCGCCCGCTGGCCCATACTGCGCGATCCGGTGCCGCTGTCGGAGCGCCGGGTCGAAGGCGATATCTTCGAGACCGGGATCAAGGCAATCGACCTGCTCAGCCCGCTTGAACGCGGCGGCAAGGCCGGACTCTTCGGCGGTGCGGGCGTGGGCAAGACGGTTTTGATAACCGAGATGATCCACAACATGGTCGCAGCATATGAAGGGGTCTGTCTGTTCTGCGGCATCGGAGAACGCTCGCGCGAGGCGGAGGAGCTTTATCGCGAGATGGGTGAGGCCGGCGTTCTGGACAACACGGTGATGGTGTTCGGCCAGATGAACGAAAGCCCCGGCGTGCGCTTTCGTGTTGGCCATGCCGCGCTGACCATGGCTGAGCATTTCCGAGACGAAGAGCACCGCGACGTGCTGGTGTTGATCGACAACATCTTTCGCTTCGTGCAGGCGGGCTCGGAAGTGTCCGGACTCTTGGGGCGGATGCCGAGCCGGGTGGGGTACCAGCCGACGCTCGGCACCGAACTGGCCGAGCTTGAAGAGCGGATCTGTTCGACCGACCGTGCCGCGATGACCTCGATACAGGCTGTTTACGTGCCGGCCGATGATTTCACCGATCCTGCAGCAACGCATACCTTTTCGCATCTGTCGGCGTCGATCATGCTGTCACGCAAGAAGGCGTCCGAAGGGCTCTATCCCGCCATCGACCCGCTGCAGTCTTTTTCCCGGATGCTGACCCCCGGCACGGTCAGCGACGAGCATTACCGCGTCGCGCGTGCGGTGCGCAACACGCTGGCCGAATACGATGACCTCAAGGACATCATCGCGATGCTGGGGCTCGAGGAGCTGTCGGAAAAGGACCGCGCCACGGTGCGTCAGGCGCGCCAGCTGGAGCGCTTCCTGACCCAGCCTTTCTTTACCACCGAGGCCATGACCGGCACCAGGGGAGTCCTTGTGGCGCTGGAAGACACGGTCAAGAGCTGCGCGCGCATTCTCGATGGTGAATTCGGCGGCCGCGCCGAGGGCGATTTCTACATGATCGGCACTGTGGACGATCTTGAACCCAAGGGGGATACGAATGGAACTTAGGATCATCACCCCGGAACAGGTCATTCGGCATGATGATGTCTGCCGGATCGTGGCCGAGGCCTCTGACGGGGCGTTCGGCATCCTGCCGCGGCACATGGATCATGTCACGCAACTGGTGGCCGGGGTTCTGGTCTACGAGACCGAGGACAGTGGCGAACACTTCGTGGGCGTGCATGCCGGAACACTGGTGAAAAACGGACCGGTGGTGATGGTGGCCGTACGCGATGCGATCGAAAGCGACAATCTCGGAGAGCTGCGCGAGCGCGTCGAAGCCGAGTTCCGACGCCACACCGAAGCGGAGCGCGAGGCGCGCTCAGCGCTGGCGCGGCTCGAGGCGCATATGGTCCGCCGATTCCGCGAACTGCAGGGAGTGGATCAGTGACACAGGACCCCGACGACGAATCCGAGACCATCACGCACAAGGCCACCCGAATGCAAGAGGCCAGAAAACGGCGCAGGAAAAGCCCGTGGTTCGGGCTGGGCATGTTCGGGCTTGTCGGATGGGCCGTGGCGGTGCCGATCATCGTCGGAATCGCGCTGGGTCGCTGGATCGATGCGCGCTGGCAAGGCGACATATCCTGGACGCTGGCGCTGCTTCTGGCGGGCGCCGTTCTGGGCGCGCTCAACGCGTGGTTCTGGGTGCGACGCGAGGGGCGCGATGACTGAGGGGTTCGGTCCGGCCATCCTGTCCCTGCTGACCGGGGGCGCGTTCGGCCTTCTTTACCTGGGCGTGCTATGGGGCGCGGTGCGCGTGCTTGCCTCGGGTCAAAGCGTCTGGCTGTTCGCGGCGATGGGACTGCTTCGGGCGGGTTTGCTCGTAGGGGTCCTGTGGCTGGCTGTCCGGACCGGCGCCACGGCCGCTCACATCGCTTTCGCCCTGCTGGGGTTCATCGCAATCCGTGTGTTCGCCACCCGAATGGCAAAAGCCGCCCGTCCGGAGAATCTTCCATGGAAATAAGTCCCGACACGTGGATTCTTTACGAATGGCGGGGGCTGGGGCTCAATGCCACGATCGTGTTCACATGGGGTGTCATGGCGCTGCTGGTTCTGGTGTCATGGGCCATCACCGCCCGGCTGAGCGAGGGCGAGACCGTATCGCGCTGGCAGGTCATGCTGGAGGTCGTGGTCACCACGATCCGCGATCAGATCGACGACATAGGCGCGGCGGATCCGGCGCGTTACCTGCCATTCATCGGCACGCTGTTCCTGTTCATCGCGATGGCCAATCTGCTCACCATCCTTCCCGGATACCAGCCGCCGACCGGGTCGCTGTCCACAACCGCGGCACTGGCGATATGCGTGCTGATCGCGGTGCCGCTCTTTTCGATCACCCGCCGCGGGCTTGGCGGCTATCTGAAATCCTATGTTCAGCCGACCCCGTTGATGCTGCCCTTCAATATCATCGGAATGGTGTCGCGCACGATTGCGCTGGCGGTCCGGCTTTATGGCAACGTGATGAGCGGAACGGTGATCGTCGGCATCCTGATCAGCGTGGCCCCGTTCTTCTTCCCGGTCCTGATGCAACTGCTCGGCCTGCTCACCGGCCTGATCCAGGCTTACATATTTGCCATTCTGGCGATGGTCTATATCGCCTCCGCCAGCCAGTCCCGGCCCGGGACCGGCCCTCGGGACAATCACGAAAACACAAAAGGAGACTGACCATGGACCCTGCAACAGTGATCGCCGCAGTCTCGATCGTCACGGCCGGCCTGACCATCGCAATCGGTGCGATCGGGCCGGCCTTGGGCGAGGGGCGGGCGGCGGCACAGGCGCTGCAGGCCCTTGCGCAACAACCCGATGCCTCGGATACCATCACCCGAACGCTCTTCGTCAGCCTCGCGATGATCGAATCCACGGCGATCTACTGCTTCGTCGTGTCGATGATCCTGCTCTTCGCGAACCCTTTCGTCGATGTGGCGGCTCTGGGCGGCGGGGGCTGATCCATGCAGATCGACTGGCTGACCGTCGCCGCGCAGATCACCAACTTCCTTGTACTCGTCTGGCTGTTGCAGAAATTCCTTTACCGCCCGATTACCAATGCGATGGCACGGCGGGAGGAGCGGATCGAAGAGCGGCTCGCGGATGCCAGGACCCGTCGCAAGAAGGCCGAGGAAGAGGCCGAGATCCTTCGCAAAAAGCGTGAAGAGCTCGAGCACTCAAGGCAGGAGATGCTCGACGAGGCGCGCGCCGAAGCCGATGAGCTCCGGCAGCGGCTTGAGCAGGAGATCCGCGAGGAGGTCGAGCGAAAACGCAAGAGGTGGATTGAAACGCTCGAGCAAGAACGCGCCGATTTTGCCCGGGAGTTGCAGCGCAAGGCCGGGCACAAGGTGTTGGAGATCGCGGGCCGGCTGCTGGCCGAGTTCAGTTCCGACCGGGTGGGCACACACATTGCGCAGGGCTTCGTCGAAAAGCTCGAGGATCTGGACATGGAGACACGCAAGAAGATGACGGCCGCCGCCGATAGCGCGGACGGCCCGGCGCTGGTGGAGAGCGCGGCCGCGCTTGACGCGGCGGCCCGCCGACAAATCACCCGCGCGATCCACGAGAAGTTCGAGACCGACATCGAGGTGGAGTACCGCGAAGCCGGGGAGATTTTTCTGGGACTTCGCCTGAGCATCGGCGAACAGACTGTGGAATGGTCGGCCGCCCGGCATCTCGAGCGCTTGAACCGCGCACTTGACGATCTTCTGGACGCCGCTGGCCCGACCAGACGCGAGAACACCGCGACTTAGTGACAAGAGGCACGCAAAACATGCTCGAGACACTTCAGGACACGTTGTTCGATCCGCTGGACGCGGCGCTCGAAAAGGTCGCTTTCCGCATGGATGTCACCGAGGTCGCGCATGTCCTGTCGGTGGGCAACGGCGTGGCGCAGGTGGTGGGATTCACCGATCTGCGCGCCGATGAACTGGTCCTGTTCAAAGGGGGGCTGGCGGGGATCGCCTCGAACCTGCGCGAGGACAGGGTCGGCGTCATCGTTCTGGGCGATACCGGGCGCCTGAGACCCGGTGACCGGCTGCACCGGACGGGCCGGGTCGTGGATGTGCCGGTGGGCGACGCGCTGCTGGGCCGGGTCGTCGATCCGCTGGGGCGGCCGCTCGATTCGGGTGAGCCCGTCGAGGCCGCGGAACGGATGCCCGTGGAACGCATCGCTCCGCCGATCATGCACCGTGATCCGGTCAACGTGCCGCTGCAGACCGGGATCAAGGCCGTCGATGCCGCGATCCCCATCGGGCGCGGCCAGCGCGAACTGATCCTCGGCGACCGTCAGACGGGCAAGACCGCCATCGCCGTCGATGCCATTCTCAACCAGGAAGACACCGGCGTGATCTCGATCTATTGTGCGATCGGGCAACGCGCCTCGGCGGTGGCGCGGGTCCTGCGCAGCCTGCGCAATCATGACGCGATGCGCCGCACCATCGTCGTTGTGGCCAGCAGTCAGGACGCGCCGGGGCTGCAATTCGTGGCCCCCTATGCCGCCACCAGCATGGCCGAGCATTTCATGGCCCAGGGGCGCGATGTGCTGATCGTGCATGACGATCTCACCCGGCATGCGCGCGCCTATCGCGAATTGTCGCTGCTCCTGCGGCGTCCGCCCGGGCGCGAGGCCTATCCAGGCGACATCTTCTATATCCATTCGCGGTTGCTGGAACGCGCCACGCATCTGCGAAAGGCGCATGGCGGCGGATCGCTGACCGCCCTGCCGGTGATCGAGACGCAGGCGCAGAACATCTCGGCCTTTATCCCGACGAACCTGATCTCGATCACCGACGGGCAGATCTACCTGTCGCCCGATCTGTTCGAAAAGGGTCAGCTGCCGTCCATTGACATCGGCGCCTCGGTCAGCCGGGTCGGGGGCAAGGTACAGCTTCCGGCGTTCAGGGCTGTCGCAGGCAACCTGCGTCTGATGTATTCCCAGTTCGAAGAGCTGGAAACCTTTGCGCGCTTCGGCACGCAGATGGATGACGAGACCCGGCGCAAGCTGACACGCGGCCTGCGGGTGCGCGAGGTGCTCAAGCAGCGCGAACAGCATCACCTTGCCGTGCCCGAACAGATCGCGGCGCTGCTGGCCGCGACCGAGGGGCTTTTCGATGATCTCCCCCCGGAAGAGGTCGCCAACGCGGAAGCGACCGTGCAGCGCGCCGCACGTGATCGGATGCCGGATATCTGCGACGCCATCGAGGCGGGGGACGAACTGACCAAGGAAACCCGCACGGCGCTGATCGACGCGATGCGCGCGGCGCTGGACGGCACAGATGGCGAGAGCGGCGATGCAGACACTTGAATCCCTTTCGGACGCGCTGGACACAACCGCCGACATCCAGTCCCTCGTGCGCACGATGAAAGCGCTCTCGGCCGCCAGCATCCGCCAATTCGAGCGCGCCGAGGATGCGCTTGCAGATTACGAGCGCACGATCGAGCTTGGCTTGGCCGCCGTGCTGCATGACCGCCGCGCACGCGGCTTGCCGCTGCCAAGGACCGGCGTGGAGGGGTCCTCGCGTGCGGCGCTGATCGTCATCGGCTCCGAGCGTGGACTTTGCGGGCGCTACAACGCGACGATCACGCGCTTTGCCCGCGACCGGATCCAGGGACCGGACACCCTGCTGGCCGTGCTCGGCGTGCGCGCCGCCGCAAGGCTGGAGTCCGAGAACCGACGCGTCGATACGGTCTTCACCCTGCCCGGATCGGTGGGCGGCCTGTCGGATTTGGTCCAATCGGTGATCGTCCAGAGCGACCGCTGGCAGCGCGAGGGCGATGTCGGCCACATCCGTGTCGTGCACAATCGACGGGAGGGTCGCCTTCTGGCGCAACCGGTCGAACGACAGTTGCTTCCGCTGCCGGACGCCCATCTGAAATCGTTGCTTGACGCACCCTGGCCCGGGCGGGGCCTGCCGTTTTTACGCATGGCACCGCCCGCGCTCTTGTCGTGGCTGGTAAAGCAACAGCTTTTTGTCGGTCTCTACCGCGCGCTGGCAGAGGCGCTGGCCAGCGAGCACGCGACGCGGCTGGCGGCGATGCAGGGCGCCGAGCGCAATATCGAGGAGCGGCGCGAGGAGCTGACGCAGGCTTACCGTATCAAGCGGCAGGAGACGATTACCCGCGAACTGATGGATGTCGTCTCGGGCTTCGAGGCCGTCAGCACGGCTGATGAATGAAAGGGCGCTGCACGATCAGACGCGCCGCGCATCCTCCCGCAGGCCGGACAGAACGGCGCCAGTCTCGTTCTCCGGGGTCTCGCAACCGATCTCGGCCTCGTTTGCCTGCGCTGGCTGCCGGCGGCGGGTGGCCCGACCGGCGGTGCATCCGCGCGAGGGTCGCCGTCGCCCCAAACTCGCCCTGTCTATAAAGGAATGCCACGCGATCCGGGGCCGTGCGGTACCTGTCGATATACGCGTGAACCGCCGGTGCCTGTGCGGCTGCCCGGACCGGCGCGCCGAGGATCACCAGATCGACCTCCCGACGGACCGCGCGGACCGCGCGCAGGGGCATGGACGACGGTCATTCATGTCTCTACCCGCCCGTGACGCACCAGTTGCGCGGTCTCTCGTGTTTTGTCTCGATCCAGACCGGCGTCAGACGAAATCACGTGGAATCTTGACATCCCAGCTGCGGCAAAACACCCGCTTTTCGCCCTCGTATGCATCCAGATCGGCGGTGATGCGAAACTCCGTCTCGGATGAGGTAAGCACGGTGTGGGCGCTCGTCCGGACCGACCAGTCGCCACGCCGCAATGCACGCTCCAGCCGGGTCTCGCCCCGGCTCGACAGAAAATCGTCCGCGCGTGTGCTGTACCACTCCAACGCACGGTTCTCGACGGTCAGGTCGATATCCTCCAGATGGACGGTGCCGTTGTCGTTGATGACCTGGAGCGTCGAGACATCGCTGGCCAGATCGCGATGCACGAACCAGTTATGCTCGCCTTGCGAGAGTTGCAGGCGCGGCGCGGGCGTCGCGCCTTCCGGCAAGCCGAACGGGCGAAGTTGCGCATCGTCGGCCTTGGGCGGGCGCACCGGAAGTTCGAGGCAACTGCCGGCTGAATGGATCATCAGGGTCACCGGCGCGGGGGGCAGCCAGGCCAGCGGCCAGTACGAGGTCGAGATCGCAATACGAAGGCTGTGCCCCTTGGGGAAGCTGTGCGCCACGCCGTTCAGCGATACCGGTATGGAGTAGCGCTTGCCCGGAACAAGCCTTTCGGGATGCTCGCGCGAATTGCGGTGCGTCAGATTGAGCATCCCATAGGTGACCCGGGTGATCTTGTCGTCCTCGGCGATATCCGACAGCCGCACGACGACCATGCCCAACGGCTGATCCGCTGAAAGCTCCAGTTCGAGCTTGGGGGAGCCGAGAATCTCCAACGGCTCTTCCAGAGGGTCGCTGTCGAACACCAGCGCGCCTCCATCCTCCTCGCGCTGGTCATGGGCCAGGTCCGGCCCGGCGGCATAGGAACACCACTTGCCGGCAAAGAGACCCATGGTCAGCGGCGAGCGGATGCGCAGCGCGACATCTTCAGCGGGCGCGCCGGCTTGCAGGAGTCGCCGGTGCCCAAGCGCCAGACGGCGCGTCGTCACATTCGATGACGGCCACGACGCCTCGCCCACCCAACGCCCCGGACGGTGGCGGTAGCTGGTCGTCGGCGGCACGGAATCCTGCATCCACACACGCAGCATCGGCTCGTCATCCAACCCGCGGTCGATGCCCTTGAGCCAGTGGTCCCACCAGCGCACCGCTTCCTGAAGAAAGCCGATGGCGGGTCCGGGCTCTCCGATATGCGGGTATTTGTGGCTCCATGGGCCGATCAGCCCCATGCGCGGTACATGCAGGTTTTCCATCAGGCGAAACACGGCATTGGAATAGCCATCGGCCCAGCCGCTCACCGCCATCACAGGGCATTTCACCGCGGCGTAATCTTCGAGGATCGAGCCGTGACGCCAGTAGCTGTCCCGACGCTGATGGCGCAACCATTTCTTCAGCCACAACCCGCTGCCCTCGAGCCGCTCGTGCCACATGTCCCGCCAGCGATCCCCGACGATCTCTGGATCGGGCGGTAACGAGTTGTAGGAAAACATCACCGAGGCCCATGACAGATTATCGCCCAGAAGGCAGCCGCCCATATGATGTATGTCGTCGCCATAACGATCATCCGTGGAACTCAGGCTGATCACCGCGCCCAGTGCCGGGGGTTGCAGTCCGGCAATCTGCAAGCCGTTGAACCCACCCCAGGAAATGCCGATCATCCCGACTTTTCCACTGCACCATGGCTGCCTGGCGATCCATTCGAGGATGTCGCATCCGTCCTGCAGTTCGAGGGGGGTATATTCATCGGTCAGGACGCCCTCGGAATCGCCGCTGCCGCGAAGGTCGACCCGCAGGCAGGCATACCCATGACCGGCCACATAGGCATGCATCACGCAATCGCGGTGCCGCGTCATGTCACGCTTGCGATAGGGTATGTATTCCAGCACTGCAGGGACAGGATTGGCCGCAGCATCCTCCGGCAGCCAGAGGCGTGCCGCAAGCCGCGTACCGTCGCGCATGGGGATCCAGATGTTTTCCTCGTGCCGCACGCTGTGGGGGAAATCGGTGCGTATCTGCAACTTTTCGGTCATTTAGATTCCGGCCCTTTCACCATCGATGCGGATATCGAGGGCTTTCATCACCGCGGTGAAATCCTCGTCCAGCGCCGCACGAGTGTTGGCGCCCATGAAAATGTCGGCCAACTGATAGCTGTAGGAATCGCAGTGGTCGGCGCCCAGGTCGGCCATGCGCATCCCCTCGCGCACGTGCAGGTTGATGTCAGCGCCGGGAAAGCGTTCGGCGATGGCGCGGATCTGGTCCTCGTCCGGCGCGTGCGTGACAATCGCGTCGTCGTGTTCTCCGTAAAGGCGGGGCATGAACTTGGCGGCATAGCGGAACCTGCCGCGCCGGGCGGGATAATCCGGGCGTCGGCCGAGCGCCACGTCGATCATCACCTCCTTGTGCGGCACGCCCTCGACCTTGTCGAAGATCGGGCTGTGCGATTTCGAGATACGGGCATTGATCTCGAGCAGCGACAGGCTGTCCTGCTCCTCGTGATAATAGAACTCCATGTTGAAAGGGCTGTTGTCGAATCCGACATCCTCCAGAATCAGACGCGCCGAGTGGCGCATGCGGGCCTTCACCGGTTCTGGCAGGGCCGACGGGTACTCGTAGCGTTCCATGCTCGAGTTGTTGGAACCCCGGTGCGAATCGACGATCCCGTAGACTTCCACATCGCCCTCGAAGACATACCCCTCAAGCGTGCATTGATACCCCTTCGAGATGATTTCCTCGGCGATGCAATGGGCGCCATGGACATGAGGGACGTCCTCGGGCAGATCGGCATAGCCGAGGATCACGTCGAGGGGTTCGGAGAAGCGGTCGATCTTCTCGCGTATGAGCGGCAGCGCGCGCCGCAGATCATCAAGCGTGTCGATGTGGAAGCCCAGTATCGAGGAATGCGCCTTCACCGGCTTGATCCAGTAGGGATAATCGAGCTCGATTCCATCTTCGATCGCCTCGTCGAAGGGATCGACCAGGGCAAACTCGGGGACCTGATCGGGAACGATCCGTTTCTGCTCCACACGGCTGAGATACTTGTGCTCGCACATCAGCACGCTTTCGAGGCTGGGACCGCGCAGGCCGAATTCCGCTCGCAGGATCGGCATCATCAGCACGCCGGGAAAATCCCAGTAGCCGACGATGGCATGAACCTCACCGGGAAAGGCCCGCAGTATCCCGCGGGCCTTGTCCAGCAGCGCTTCCATGTCGAATCGACGCGCCCCGGCGATTTCGTCATAAGTCAGCAATTCATGGAAAGCATAACTGTCCGCATTTCGGACATTGCGCAGAAATCTCAGGTTGAAGGGCTCCAGCCCGACAACAAAAATGTTTTTGACTTCAGTGTTCATGACGTTCCTCCACACATGTCCTGCCACGACGAATGGCTGCGAATGGCTGCGCAATCCCCTGACTCTCATTGTCTGACATGCCGGCCGGACATGCCTTAATCTCTGTCAACAGCCTGAACGGGCCATGA
>JAWLFT010000073.1:0-15857 GCA_041685435.1 Roseovarius sp. | reverse complement strand
GCCACGCATTCGAGCGGCAACCACGCGCTGTCGCTCAGCTACGCCGCCGGGCGGCGCGGCATTCCCTGCCACGTGGTGATGCCCCGCACCGCCCCGCAGGCCAAGAAGGACGCGGTGCGCGGCTATGGCGGGATCATTACCGAATGCGAGCCCTCGACCAGCAGCCGTGAAGAGGTGTTCGCCGGCGTGCAGCAGGAGACCGGCGCGGATTTTGTCCATCCCTATAACGACCTGCGGGTGATCGCCGGACAGGCCACCTGTTCTGCAGAATTGATGGAGCAGACCGAAAACCTCGATGCGGTGATCGCCCCCATCGGCGGGGGCGGAATGATTTCGGGCACCTGCCTGACACTGTCGCATATCGCACCGCAGGTTAAGATCTACGCGGCCGAGCCCGAACAGGCCGACGATGCCTATCGCAGTTTCAAGGCGGGCCATATCATCGCCGATGACGCGCCGGTGACCATCGCCGACGGTCTCAAGGTGCCGCTCAAGGAGAACACATGGCATTTCGTGTCGCATGATGTCACCGATATCCTGACCGCCAGCGAGCAGGAGATCATCGACGCGATGCGGCTGACATGGGCGCGCATGAAGATCGTGATCGAGGCAAGCTGCGCCGTACCGCTGGCCACGATCCTCAAGAACCCGAAAATCTTTGCCGGCAAACGTGTCGGCGTCATCATCACCGGTGGCAATGTCGATCTCGACACCCTGCCCTGGATCAAGTGAGGAGACAGACAGATGAACAAGCCCGTGACATTCGATCAATACGAGGTCGGCTTCGACATCCCCGCCCTGCCCGGCATGGACGAGGCGGACATCCAGACCCCGTGTCTGGTGCTCGACCTCGATGCGCTGGAGCGCAACATCGTAAAGATGGGCGAATGGGCCAAGGCCCACGGCATGCGTCACCGCGTGCATGGCAAGATGCACAAATCCGTCGATGTGGCGCTGCTGCAGGAACGCCTCGGCGGGGCCTGCGGCGTCTGCTGCCAGAAGGTGAGCGAGGCCGAGGTCTTTGCGCGCGGCGGCATCAAGGATGTGCTGGTGAGCAACCAGGTCCGAGACCCTGCCAAGATCGACCGGCTTGCGCGGATGCCCAAACTGGGCGCGCGCGCGATCTGCTGTGTCGATGATCTGGCCAATATCGCCGATCTGTCGGAGGCCGCGCAAAGGCACGGCACGCAGATCGAGTGTCTGGTGGAAATCGATTGTGGTGCGGGCCGCTGCGGCGTGACCACCACGCCCGAGGTGGTGGAGATCGCCAAGGCGATCGACGCGGCCCCGGGGCTGAAATTCGCCGGGCTGCAGGCCTATCAGGGCGCGATGCAGCACATGGACAAGTACGAGGATCGCAAGGCCAAGATCGATCTGGCCGTGGCGCAGGTGCGCGATGCCGTCGAGGCGCTGAAAGCCGAAGGCATCGAATGCGACATCGTCGGCGGCGGCGGCACCGGCAGCTATTATTTCGAGGGCAATTCAGGCGTCTATAACGAGCTGCAATGCGGATCCTATGCCTTCATGGATGCCGATTACGGGCGCATCCTCGACAAGGACGGCAAGCGCATCGATCAGGGCGAATGGGAAAACGCACTGTTCATCCTGACATCGGTCATGAGCCATGCCAAACCCGAAAAGGCCATCGTCGATGCCGGGCTCAAGGCGCAATCCGTCGATAGCGGCCTGCCTGTGATCTTCGGGCGCGACGATGTGGAATACGTCAAGTGCTCGGACGAGCATGGTGTCGTGGCCGATCCCGACGGCGTGCTGAAGGTCAATGACAAGCTGCGCCTCGTGCCCGGCCATTGCGACCCGACCTGCAACGTCCATGACTGGTATGTCGGCGTGCGAAACGGCAAGGTCGAGACTGTCTGGCCGGTCTCCGCACGCGGCCGTGCGTATTGAAGGGCGAAAGAATGGACATCCAAGTGAAACACGAAGGCATTGTGATCGTTGGCGAAGACATCTGTGAGCAGGTCATCAGCCGCGCCGACGCCTTCGCAGCGGTCAGCGAAGTATTCGGCGCGATGGCCACGGGCGACGCCTATAACTTTCCCGTGGTGCGCGAGGCGATCGGCCATGCCGACGCGCTTTACGGGTTCAAGGGCGGGTTCGACCGGGCGGGCCTGACACTCGGCCTCAAGGCCGGAGGCTTCTGGCCGGGCAATGCGGACAAGGGGCTGACCAATCATCAATCCACGGTCTGCCTCTTCGACCCGGATACCGGCAAGCTATCGGCACTTGTCGCCGGCAATTACCTGACGGCGCTGCGCACGGCGGCCTCCTCGGCCATATCCATCGCACATCTCGCGCGCCGCGATTCGAAGGTGCTGGGGATGATCGGGGCGGGCCATCAATCCGCCTTTCAGGTGCGCGCCGCCGCCGAGCAGCGCGATTTCGAGAAGCTGGTGGCGTGGAACCCGCATCCCGACATGCTGCCGCGTCTCGAAGCGGTCGCCACCGAGTGCGGGCTTGCCTTCGAGGCGGTCAGCCAGATCGATCTTGCCGCGCAGGCGGATGTGATCATCACGATCACCAGCGCGCATCAGCCGCTTCTGATGGCCGACTGGGTCAAGCCGGGCACGCATATCGCCTGCATGGGCACCGACACCAAGGGCAAGCAGGAGGTGGACCCGGAACTGTTTGCCAAGGCGTCGGTCTTTACAGACGAGATCGCGCAATCGGTCAGCATCGGCGAGGCACAGCATGCCGTGGCACAGGGGCTGATCGCCCAATCCGACATCACCCCCATCGGTTCGGTGATCAACGGCACGCATGGGGGGCGCAGCGATGCCGACGAGATCACGCTGTTCGACGGCACCGGGGTGGGTCTGCAGGATCTGGCTGTGGCGTCTGTCGCCGCCCGGCTGGCGCGGGAACGCGATCTCGTAACGCCGGTCACCCTCTGAGTTTGGGATGACGCGCGCGTGAACGTCGGGTGAGCGCGACAGCACGCGGCAGTGCTCACCGGCCATCCTGCTGGGGCCGCGCGCCTTCACATGATCGTTGGGTCAAAGTGAGGTGGGACTATGCGATCTTCTGTCGCAGGGGACGATCGTCCCCCGTGAGAATCATGGAGATGCACAATGATTTACCGCCCAGTCTTTGCCACCGCCGCGACGCTTGCCGCCAGCCTGACATTCGCGACCACCGCAACCGCGGCTGACTGCGCGGTCGACACCGAAAGCGTCTGGGACATGAGCGCCGAGGAAATCACCGCCTTCTACGACTGCATGGAGGCGGCGATGGCCAAAGCTTATGCGAAGAACGATCACGCAGCCGCAAGCGCCTATCCCGACTGGACCGTCACCTCGACCCGCCCCGCCGTTCAGGGGGCGCATAGCGAACGCCTGTTGCAGACCTTCGCGAATGCAACGGCGGCCGAAGAGTACCTGAAGTTCGCTTCCGAAGGCGTCGAAATGCCGGCCGGATCCGTTCTTGCCAAGGAAAGCCTTGGGGTCAGTGATGGCAAAGGTAGAGTCGGGCCGCTTTTTCTGATGACCAAGCTGGAGGCGGGCGGATCTCCTGACACCGACGATTGGCGCTACGACGCCATCACCGGATCTGGCGACACGATGGGGATCAGCCAGGCGTTCTGTCACGATTGCCACGTCAACTGGGAGGCGCAAGACATGCTCGCCTATCCGATGGAAGAGGTGCGCGTCTCGAACTGACCCGGCGATGACGCGCCCGCGCCCCGTTCCGCCCAAACCGGGCCGGGTTTCCCTTTGCAAATTCCTTTTCTTTGCGCCATTGACGCGCGCATGAGTAAACACGCATGTGCCCTTCTCGTTCACCTGCTCACCGCGACCGGTGCGGTCTTTGCCATGCTGGCGATGCTGGCAGCCATCGACCGCGAATGGGCACTGATGTTTCTGTGGCTCGTCGTGGCCTTTGCGGTGGATGGCGTCGATGGGCCACTTGCGCGCAAGTATCATGTGGGAACATATGCGCCGCGCTTTGATGGCGAGCTTCTGGACCTGATAATCGATTACCTGACATATGTGTTCATTCCGGCCTTCGCGCTGTTCTCGTCCGATCTGCTGCCGGGCTGGACGGGCTGGGTCGCGATCATCGTGATCACCTATGCAAGCGCCATGTATTTCGCCGATACCAGCATGAAAACAAAGGACAAATCCTTTCACGGCTTTCCGGGATGCTGGAACATGGTGGTGATCGTGATGTTCGCGGTGCGGCCGGATTTCTGGTTTATCCTGTTGCTTGTCGCGCTGCTGTCGGTGGCGATGTTCCTGCCGCTCAGGTTCATTCATCCGGTGCGCACGCAGCGCTGGCGCTGGCTATCCCTGCCGTTGGCCTTGGCATGGACATTCTTTGCAGGCTGGGCGGCATGGGTGAACTTCGACCCCCAAAGCTGGGCGCATTGGGGGCTTGTGGTGACCAGTATCTACCTGCTGTTCGCCGGCATCGCCCAACAGATCATTCCCGCAAAGACCGCGCCGGCCTGAGGGGCCAACGCGCCCGGCCGTGGATCAATCCGCCCGGAGCGCTTCGAATTCCAGCATGATATCCACCGTGTCGCCGACCATGGTGGGCAGGGCATAGGTCATACCGAAATCGCTGCGCTGGATCTCGGCGGTGGCCGAAATGCCAAGCGTTTCCTTGCCGTGGCCGAAGGGATAATCGCCACGCTTGTTGAGCGTCACATCAAGCGTCACCGGCTGGGTCACCCCACGGATCGTCAGATCGCCGGTAACGGTGCCCTGCGTCTCGGATTGAGGCGTGCCGCCATCGGCGGCAAATCTGATCGTCGGATGATTGCCGGTGTCCAGAAAGTCGTCGGATCGCACGTGACCGTCGCGTTCCGCGTGATCCGTGTCGACGCTTTGCGCCCCGATCTCGACGCGCACCTGACCAAGTTCGCGGGTCTCCGGATCATAGACGAACCGGCCCTCGATTTCCGAAAAGCGGCCCAGAACCTTTGCGAAATCGATATGCATCACCGTGAAGGCCACGACGGTATGCTCGGGGTCGATTTCCCATGTGGCGGGTTCGGCATTTGCGGGCGGAGCGATGCCGAGGGTGGTCGCAGCGCATATCCCGGCAAAGGCGGAAAGGCGTTGGATGGTCATGGGGTTTCTCCCTGTTGTATCCATGATTTGTCAGGCACTGTTCGCGCGTCTCTCGATGGCATCCAGATATGCGCCCTGACGATCCTCGGGGATGTCGAACAGCCCGCGTTCCATCGACCACCGGCTCAGCCCCGGCCGGGTCGAGAGGACGGCAATCGGGATCGCGCCCAGCATCGCCACGATCACCGGCGCGCCAAAGATAAGCGCCCATGGCGCCATGAGACCCAGCCAGACACAAAGTGCCAGCCCGGTCAATGTCTGCGGCCAGAGCACGCGCGCGGCCTCGTCCCACCGGAGCCCGTCGCGGCTGCGCTGTTGCGCGGTCCAGCCGATACGCTGCCCGAAACAGAGCCCGATGGCGAAGCGCGTGAGCCCGAGCGCCACGATCGGCGCGATCAGCATGGACACGACGATCTCGGCCATCCCGCCAAGGATCACGCGCGTGCGACCGCCGTAAGCCGCGCTGCGGCCGCGATCGCTCAGCACCTGCGCAAGTCCCATCAGCTTGGGAAAGAGGCTGAGCGTGATCAGCAATGCAAAAAGCGCCACCCCTGCCCCGAGGAATGCCGCGGCCGGTGCGCCGGTGCCCGGCTGGCCCATTGTTGCGGCCATGCCGGCGCCGGTCAGGATGAACACCATCCAGGCTGGCGCGCTGACATACATGAGGATCGCCAGCACCAGCTGGATGCGGCTCACCGGTTGCAGATCCGGCAGACCCAGGAGACGGACATATTGCAGGTTGCCGTTCATCCAGCGCAACTCTCGCCGGATGAAGTCCACCAGGCTGGGCGGGTTTTCCTCAAAGCTCTGGCTTTCTTCGGCCAGCACCCGCACCTCGTAGCCCGCGCGCCGCATCAACACCGCCTCGACCTGGTCGTGGCTGAGGATCGGCCCCGAAAGCGGCCCGCGCCCCGGCAGCACCGGCAGCATGCACTGCGCGCGGAAAGGTGCTGTGCGGATCAGGACGTTATGCCCCCAGTTGGGACCGCAATCGGCCTGCCACCATGCCGAGCCGAGCGTATAGGACCGCATCCCGTGGCGCATCCCGAACTGGAACGCGCGGGTGAAGAAACTGCGCGACGGCAGGCCGGTCACGAGGCTCTGCAGCATGCCGATTTCGGGGCTGGCCTGCATCACCCGGACGAGGCGAAACACGGTGTCAGCTCCCATCTCGCTGTCGGCATCGAGCGGCAGGAAGAAATCGCTCGTTCCTTCGGGGCTGTAAAGAAAGTCGGCGATGTTGCCGGATTTATAGCCTGAGTTTTCGGTCCGGCGACGGTAATGGATCGCGGCCTGCGGATGCTCGGCGCGCCAGTGTGCGATGCGCGCCTCTTCCTTCAGGGCGATGGCGGCATCGTCGGTATCGCTGAGAACGTGGAAGGAAAACCGCGCCGCCCACGGGCTGTGCGCCACCTCGCGTTCCAGCCGGCGCAGCCGCGCGATTGAGGCCTCGGGATCCTCGTTGCGCAGCGGCATGACGACCGCCACCCGCGCCGTGATCGGCTCGTCCCCGCGGATCCGGTCAAGCGCCGGCGTCACCTTGGCGGGGGCACGCGCCCCGTAACGGCGATCCAGCAGGAACCCCAGAATGCTGTTCCACACGCCGATCGACAGCCAGGGCAGGGTCAGCAGAAACGCCCCGAGCATGACGCCTTCGGCCCATGTGATGCCATTTGGCACGAACAGGCTCAGCATCGCGGCAAAGAGCGCACACACGGTCACGAGGTTGAGCGCGAGGATCAGCGCCCGCCGCGTGCCGACCGGCATGTCGGGCCAGCCGCGCAGCGCCTCGGGATAGTCGGTTCCGGCCTCACAATCGCGCGTTGCCTGAAGTGGTGCCAATGTCTGTTCCTTCCGTCGTACACTCCGCATCATGCGGAAAAACTATAGTCTTCTTTGTGGTGATCCATTCACATATGCTCATCGCGCCGTGAAGCCAACGCGAGGTCCGGAATGTGCGAAGAATTGCCGGTCCGCATGCGCGACTTGACCGGGACCAACGCCGTGATAGATCGCTGAGGGATCCGAGGAAAGGACACTTGAATGTTTGCCGTCGAAGTTCGCGACCACATAATGATCGCCCATTCCCTGCCGTCACCGGTCTTTGGCCCCGCACAGGGCGTGCATGGGGCCACGTTCGTGGTTGATGCCGCGTTCTACACCAAGGATCTCGACACGCATGGTCTGGTGGTCGATATCGGGCTTGCGACCGACGCGCTCGCCCGCGTGCTTGCGCCGCTGCGCTACGGCAATCTGGACGAAAAGCCCGAATTCGAGGGCAAATTCACCACGACCGAATTCCTGTGCCATCACATCTGGCTGAAACTGGCGGAGATCGCGCAGGCCGAAGGGCTCGGCGATAACGGGCGGCTGCGACGGATCCGCGTGATGCTGCACGAGAGCCATGTGGCTCGGGGCTGGTACGAGGCCGATCTCTGAAATGGGCTTTGATGCCTCATGGCTGACCCTGCGAGAACCGGCCGATGCACGGGCGCGCAATGATGACGTGTTCGAGCAGGCCTTGCGTCATGGGTCGCCGGGATCCTCGGTGCTTGATCTCGGCTGTGGCACCGGGGCGACCGCACGGGCGTTCGCCGCGCAAGGGGCGTCCGATATCGACTGGCGGTTGCTCGACAACGACGCCTTGCTTCTGACGCATGCATCGGCCCGGCATCCAAATGCGACGACACATGAGGGTGACCTCGCCGATATCGACGCGTTGCCGCTGGAGGACGTACATCTCGTGACGGCGTCCGCGTTGCTGGATCTCGTCTCGCAGGACTGGCTGATGCGCCTTGCAAACCGTCTGTCGCGGGCGGGCACCCCGTTTTACGCCGTGCTCAGCTACGATGGTCGCATGCGATGGACCCCCGCCGATCCGGATGATGCCGCAGTGACGCAGGCCTTCAACGCGCACCAATGCGGCGACAAGGGGTTTGGCCCGGCCCTCGGGCCTGCGGCAGGCGATACCGCGGCAAGGATTTTTCGCGATCACGGCTTCGAGGTGACGGTTGGGCAGAGCCCGTGGCGGCTGGGGCCGCGGGATGCCGCGCTGCACGAGGCCTTGCTGACGGGAATCGCGGGGGCCGCGACGCAGGCAGGCTGTGACGGCGCCGAGGCATGGCTGGAGCGACGGCGCAGCGATATGGTGCAACTTTCTGGCGAGATTGGGCATGTCGATCTGCTGGCGGTGCCGCAAGGGCGGTCATGAACCGGATGACTTTTTCTGCATCGTGTCTATCTCATTGGGATAGGCCAAATGACAATATGTCTCACGTGTCAGTCGTGATGCAGACAATTTGACGGAGTTGCGGATGCAGAGTGCCGATTTGACACCGAGGGTCTGGGAGCGCATTCGCGCGGCCCGCGACGGGGCGACGTGCCTGTGCTGTGGAACGTGGACGCAAGGCGAACGGTCCGCGATTCAGCTCTACGGGTCGATGATCGCGGCACCGGACGCGCAACATGTCGTGGCCCAGATCGGGCAATCGCTCGATGGGCGCGTGGCCACCGTTTCGGGCGATGCGGCCGACGTGTCCGGGCCTGACGGGTTGGCGCATCTGCACCGGATGCGCGCGCTGGTGGATGCCGTGGTGGTCGGGGTGAAAACCGCGCTGCAGGATGACCCGCGCCTGAACGTCCGTCTGGTGCCGGGCAGATCTCCGGCGCGTGTGGTGATCGACCCGTCGGGGCGTCTGCCGAACACTGCGCGGCTTTTCGCCGAGGATGGCGCGCGCCGCATCGTCATTCAGGCCGTGGACATCGAAAGACCGCCCGGCGTCGAGGTGATCCGCCTGCCGCGCGGCACATGGATCGAACCCAATGCGATCATTTCCGGGCTGCGCAAGCTGGGGCTGGATCACCTGATGATCGAAGGGGGTGGCATCACGATCGCGCGGTTCATGGAGGCGGATCTGCTCGACAGGCTTCATGTCGCGATTTCGCCGCTGCTGATCGGTGCCGGGCCGCAGGGCCTGACCACGCGCCCCGTGTCCCGTCTGGCGCAGGCCCGGCGTCCCGAAACGCAGGTCTACGGGCTGGGATCGGATGTCCTGTTCGATTGCCTGCTGGGGAATGCGTCACTGGCCCATGTCTGGCCGCACCGGATGGCGACGACGGCTTTGCACGGATCATGACGGCGCAAGACGAGACATGCGCGCTCTGGATCACCGGCCCCGAACAGGCCGAGATCCGCGCCACGAACGTTGCCCCCAAAGCCGACGATTGCGTTATAGAGACGCTGTTTTCCGGGATCAGCCGTGGCACCGAGCGTCTGGTGTTCGAGACCCGCGTTCCGCAATCGGAATATGCGACGATGCGCGCGCCCTTTCAGGAAGGCGCGTTCCCCTACCCCGTGAAATACGGCTACAGCGCCGTGGGTCGGGTGGTGTCCGGTCCCGAGATCGGCAGAATCGTCTTCGCGCTCTATCCGCATCAGGCGCGATTTGCCTGCCCGCCTGAAGCGGCCCTGCCCGTGCCAATCGAGGTTCCGGCAGAGCGGGCGGTGCTTGCGGCCAACATGGAAACCGCGCTCAACATCATCTGGGACGCGCGGGTGCAACCCGGAGATCGCGTCGTGGTTGTCGGATCCGGGACCGTGGGCGCGCTGGTGGGCTATCTCGCGGCGCGCATCCCCGCGACCCAAGTGTGCCTCGTGGATCTGGATCCTGCGCGGGCCGCGCTCGCGCAGGCCGTGGGATGTGATTTGTCAGCCCCTGAGACTGCGCCGGGCGAGGCCGACGTGGTGATTCATGCCTCTGCCAGCGATGCCGGGCTTGCGACAGCGCTGTCGCTCGCAGGGCGCGAGGCAACGGTGGTCGAGGCCAGCTGGTTCGGCAGCGGTCACACGCAGGTGCCGCTTGGCGGCGCATTTCACCAGAGGCGCCTGCGTCTTGTCGCGTCGCAGGTCGGTGGGATTCCCGCCGATCACGCCGCCCGCTGGAACTATCGACGGCGGCTCGGGACAGCTTTGCGCTTGCTGGCCGATCCCGTGCTCGACGTGATGATCTCCGGCGAAAGCGCATTCGAGGATCTGGCGCGCGACTACGCGTCCATTCTGCGCGCGCCGGATACGTTGTGCCACAGGGTGCGCTATGGCGGCTGAACACCACAGACCGGCGCGCGGCCTTGCCTTTGCCGTGCCTGGTGACATCAAGACGGTCACCGGCGGGTACCTCTATGATCGACGGCTGGGGGATGCATTGGCGCAGGCTGGGCATGACGTGCGCCATCTGCGGCTTGGCGACAGTTTTCCGCACCCGACCGACACGGACATGGCGGATGCGCTTGACCAGCTTCGGGCGCTGCCAGCGGATTGCCCGGCGCTTGTGGATGGGCTGGCCTACGGCGCGCTTGACACCGCGGGGTTAAAGCTGTTGCGCGCGCCGGTCGTGGCGCTGGTGCATCATCCGCTCGCACTGGAGCCGGGCCTGGACCCCGCCACCGCGCGCCAGATGGCGGCGCGCGAGACGGCCAATCTCGCGCTGGCGCAGCATATCGTGGTCACCAGCCCGCATATCGCCGGGCTGCTGCGGGATCATTACGATGTGCCGGCGCAGCGGATCAGCGTCGCACAGCCAGGGTTCACGCCGCCTGTCCCTGCCCCGGCACAGCCCGCCTCGCCGCCGCTGATCCTGTCGGTCGGTCTGCAGGCGTGGCGCAAGGGCCATGACACCCTGCTGCACGCGCTGTCGCAGATCACCGATCTCGACTGGCAGGCGAAAATCGTCGGCCGCGCGCACGAGCCCGACACCGCCCGCGCCCTACAGGATCTGCGCACAGCCTTGAACCTCACAGACCGGGTAAGCGTCGCGGGCGAGGTGGATCAGCCTGTGCTCGACGCGCTCTACCGACGCGCCAGCCTGTTCGCGCTAGCCACCCGCTACGAGGGCTACGGCATCGTCTTTGCCGAGGCCATGGGCCACGGCCTGCCCATCGTCAGCACGCGGGTCGGGGCCGTGCCCGGCACGGTGCCGGCCGAGGCCGGGCATCTTGTGCCGCCAGACGACCCCGAGGCGATGGCGCGCGCGATCCGGCGTCTGCTGACCGACAAGGCGCTACGGTCAGAGCTTGCCGCCGGTGCCTTGCGGGCGGCTGCCGATCTGCCCGACTGGAACGCGACCGCGCGCGTGGTGGCAGAGGCATTGTTCGGGCGGGTCCCTGCTGGGGCCGCGTCATGACGAAACCGTGCTACGGTTTGGAGTGCAAAGGAAAGGACGCGAGATGACGACCGAAGATGACATGCATTCCGATGCGCAATCGGACGCCCAGACAAAGCCGGTGCTCATAATCGGGGCGACCTCGGGCATCGGCGCGCTGGCGGTGGAAGAAGCCTTGAGTCGGGGTTTGCGGGTGCGTGGTTTCGCGCGCGGGGCCGCAAACATGACCCCGCGCGCGGGGCTGGAGCCCTTCGTGGGCGACGCGCGAAATCCCGAGGATCTGGCCCGGGCCCTTCAGGGCGTCGATGCGGTGATCTACGCGCTCGGCGTCAGGGAACGCCCCGCGATGATCTGGCAGCAGGAAACGTTGTTTTCCAGCAGCACCGCCGCGCTGATCGACGCGATGAGGGCCGCAGGCGTGACGCGGCTGGTCGCGGTGACCGGGTTCGGCGCAGGGCGCAGCCGCGACGCGATGAGCAAGCTGGAGAAACTGGGCCATAATGCCGTGCTGGGCCGCGTCTACGATGACAAGTCCCGGCAGGAATCACTGATCATGGAAAGTGATCTCGACTGGACCATCGTCCGGCCGGTGATCCTGACGAAAGGCGCGCGCACCGGCACCGCGCGCGTGCTGCGGGAACCGGACGAATGGCGCAACGGCCTGATATCGCGCAGCGACGTTGCCGCCTATCTGGTGGATGCGGTGATCGAGGGGCTTGATATCCACAACGATGTCGTTCTCGCCCGATAAGGCCTGCTGCCGGCCCCCCGCGTTTCGGATCATTGCCCTGCATGATGCGCCGTCATCCGCGCAGGAACCGCAACAACAGGACTGCAGCAATGGCCAGCAAGAGGATCGCCACAGCCTCCATCACGATGCTGGTCGGGTCCATATCCTTGCCTTGCAGCACGATCAAGCGGGCAAGCGCAGTGATGGCGATGAAGATCGGAAACACGAAAGGCTGGCCGCGCCCGGTATAGAACACGGCCACCATGGCGATGACCTCGGTATAAAGGAACATCAACAGGACATCGCCAAGCTGAACGCTTCCCGTATTGATCACTTTGAGGATCTCGTCATAGGCGGCCGCAAGGGTCATCAGTACGACCAGAAGAAGCATGCCCCGTTCGAGATATTTCAAGCCGCGCTCGACCACCTGCTCTTCCTGGTCCAGCGGTGGGTCGTCACTCTCCGGCTCGTCCGGGGATGGGTCCACGGCTATTGTTGGTTTGGTCATGGTCATCTCCGTCGATGTGCGTCACATGGTCCTGGCGTGGGGATTGGCAACAGCTTGGCGGGGTCGAGCCCGACCGGACCAATCCAAGATCCGATCAGGCAGGCGGGACAGGGCTCTCGCCGGTAAATCACCCGGATCATCCGGCGGGACCATTCGACGCGGCAAATCGACTTTGCTCACCTCTGTCATATCTCACCGACATGCGAAATCACCGCTTCCAGTTGCTGCCAAGCTTTCCCAAACGCCGGCGTCGCGCATTGCTGATCGGTCTGGCGCTTTCCTTTCTGGCCGGCCCGATGGCCGTCCAGATCCTTGTGCTGATCCTGACGCGACTGGCCTGACGCCGCTGGCCTGCCGGTATTCAGACCGCAATCAGGACAACGAGCATCGCCAGCACGTATATCAGAATACCGCCGCCGATCAGGAAATAATGGAACTTGCCGATCACCGTAGCCTTGGCAAGACCGCGCGCCTGCATGAAGAGATCGGGCCATGTGTAGCTGACGAAATCGCCTTGGGTGAACAGCGCCTGGATACGGCCTTCGGAATCCACGACCGGAAGACGGCGGAACCGTTCATTTGACATGATGCGCAGCCAGTCGAGTACGTAGTCTGTCTCTTTCGCCATGCGGAGCTGGCTTGTCATGATATCCGACAGCTTGACCTTGTCGGGATCGTTGTTGCGCGCCACGAGCTTGAACATGATATCGCGCTCGGTCACGATACCCTCCACGCGGTTGTCTCCGTCCACAACGATGATGCAGCCATAGTTTTGCTCTTTCATCGCGGCGACAGCATCGGTCACGGTCATGTCGCCCGCGCCGGTCAGGGGGTGAAACTTGGCGGTGTATTCGGGCCGGTCCATGAGACGCGCGCCCTTCCTCGGTTCATCCGTGCTCACTTTATGAAACCTCTCTTTTGCCAGTCATTTTTGCGAGTCAATCCGGCGCGATCGCTGCGCCGACCTGTCAATATGGTAAATCGCCCTCCGGTCCGATCAAGTTTTGCGGTCAAGAGCGGCGCGTGATCCGCAACCTCGATACGTTTCTGCCCGAAAAACCGACCGGCCGCGCGGCCATCGCGGGCGTTTCAATGAAATTTGAGGCTCAGGATACACAGCCATCGTTTCCGCGCGGCTCTGGACTGCGCCACATTGGGCACGACGTTTCAGCGAAAGGCAGACCTCATGCATGTTGGATTTATCGGACTCGGCAATGTCGGCGCAAAACTCGCGGGCAGTGCATTGCGCAACGGGTTCGAGCTGACCGTCTGCGATCTCGACGCGGGCCGCGTCGACGGCTTCGTCGCAAAGGGCGCCGCGGCGGCAACCGACCCCGCCGATGTGATGCGCAAATGCGATACGGTGATCACCTGCCTGCCCTCTCCTGCCGCTTCGGCCGCCGTTGTCGAGGCGATGCTGGCGGAGGTCAATGAGGCCAAGATCTGGCTGGAGATGTCGACCACCGATGCGGTCGAGGTCAAGCGGCTGGCAACACTGGTGACGGCACAGGGCGGTGCGGCAGTGGAATGCCCGGTCTCTGGCGGCTGCCACCGGGCCGATACCGCCAATATCTCGATCTTCGCGGGCTGCGACCGTCCCACCTTCGAGCGCATCCTGCCGCTCCTGACCACGCTCGGGCGGCGGGTGCTGCATACCGGCGAGATCGGGAGCGCCTCGGTGCTCAAGGTGATGACCAATTATCTGGCGACGGCGAACCTGCTGACCTGCTGCGAGGCGCTGGTCACGATGAAGGCCGCCGGCATGGACATGAACACTGCCTATGAGGCGATGAAGATCAGCTCGGGCACGTCGTTTGTGCACGAGACAGAAAGTCAGGTGATCCTCAACGGCTCGCGCGACATCTCGTTCACCATGGATCTGGTGAAAAAGGATATCGGCCTCTTCCAGAGCGTTGCCGATGCCGCGGGCGTGCCACTGGAGGTCAGCCCGCTGCTGATGCAGATCCTTGACGACGGCATCGCGCGCTACGGCGCGCGCGAGTTGTCGCCCAACATCATCCGCAGGCTCGAGGATGCGACCGGGTTGACGATCAGCGCGCCCGGCTTTCCCACCGAGATGGTGGACGACGAGCCCGAAGAGCCGGGATACGAGGTTACCCCGACCGGTTTGTCAAAGCCGCTGATGGCGACATGATGCGGGCAGCGAGGCTGCACGGTCATACAAATGCGTGAAGGAAGGATAGTAAGATGGCGGATATATGCGTGCATCTCGGCAAAGCCGGCATGACGATCACGCTGCCAAGCGGCGACACCTATTTCAACTATTACTGGCTGCGGGATGCCAGTCTCGACTGTTTCGATCCGCAGACACGAGAGCGGGTGTTCGATTGCTCGTCCCTGCAGGAGGCGCCTCGGGCGTCCTCCGCATGGGTCGAGGATGACAGGCTTGTCATCGCCTGGCAGGCCGAGCACGCACCAAGCCGCGTGCCGCTTTCCCTGCTGCGTGAGGTGGCCGAGAATGGCCGTCAGGAAGACCCGGTGGCGCTGCCGCATCGTCTGTGGTGCGGCGATCACTTCGCAAACATCCTGCGCGTATCGCAAGACGCCGTCCTGACATCGGATGACGCGCGCGCCGCCCTCACCCGCGCGCTGATCGAGGACGGGATCGCCTTCGTCACCGACATGGCCGAAGACTCCGACAGCCTGCCAAGACTGGTCAACGCGATCGGGCCAATCACCCCTTCGGCCGAGGGTCTGTTCTTCAACGTGCGGGTCGAGATCGACCCGACCAATCTTGCCTTCACCGCCGGCCCGCTTGAAATGCACACCGATCTGCCGGGCGAGGACATGGCCCCCGGCGTGCAGTTCCTGCATTGCATCGACAACACGGTCGAAGGCGGGCGGTCGCTGTTCGTCGATGGGGCGGCGGTGGCCATGACGCTGAAGGCCGAGGACCCAGAGGCGTTCGATCTTCTGGCCAGTCATGACATCCCGTTCTTCTACCGCCACGACAACTGGGACTACCGTGCGCATCAGCGGGTGATCGAGACCGATGTCGATGGCAACGTCACCGGCGTCACGATCTCGCAGCATCTGCAGGATTATCTGGACCTGCCGCAGACGCTCCTCGATCGCTATTACCCCGCCCTCGTCAGGTTCATCCGCATGCTGCAGGAGGACCGGTTCCTGATGCGCTGCCGCGCACAGGCCGGCACCTGCGTGGTGTTCGACAATCACCGCATCGTGCACGGCCGCGAAGGCTATGTGGCAGATAGCGGTCAGCGGTACCTGCGCGGGTGCTACACCGACAGGGGCGCACTGCGCAGCACTTACCGGGTTCTGGCCAAGCGCGGCCATAGCGCGGTCGAGGATACGCGCCAAAAGGCCTTCGCCTGATACTGTGTGTT
>JAWLFT010000142.1:0-3887 GCA_041685435.1 Roseovarius sp. | reverse complement strand
TGGCTGCCCTTGCCCGATACGGCGGATATCGCCGCGCTGGAGGCCGAGGTGCTTTCCCTTGCGCCGGACCGTGCCATTGCTTGGAACCGGCGCCGGATGTCCTCGAGCGAGTTGCAGACGTTGCAAGCGGCGTTTAAATCCGCAGGTGCTCGCCACTCCATCCGAGACAAGCCAACCCACTGCCGTCCGACCAGACGAGACTTACCGAACGCCATGCCGAACTTTGCGGACTGTTGGCGCTCAAGCGGGTCAGGTTGCAGCGCTGCGAGCGTGCCGAAACTGTTACGATATGCCGCGAAAGGGGGACAGTCTCATGGTGCGGGAATGCCCCTCAATCCGCTGCTTGCCTCGACAAAGAGCCAGTGATCCGGCGGAAGAAAAGTGAATAGGCTGTAAGCGAGTACCTGCAGAACCAGAAGACCAAGACATGCACACCTGAGAGCGCTGTGCCGAAATGCGGTGCCAGCCAGCAGCGCTACAGACAGAGTCTGTCCGATCAGGATGGCAAGCACGAATGTGCCGATGTCCAGCGCAAGGAGGTTGCGACCGAGAATGGCCGTGTAGCTGGTGAAAATCGCAACGATAAGAATTGCAGTAACCAAAAGGGTGAGGCCCTTCGCAGCCAACATGTCACGCCGATGCAAGCCATTGGGATGTGGCATGAATCCGGCCCAGAAGATCCCCGGCCAGAAAGCGAGCTTCAAATGCTCCCAGATCGACTCGTTGACCGCCGCGATCAACGCTGCCGGTGGCCATCCGCCCACCCAATCGAAAACGAAATGCAACGCAGAACCGACCACAATCATGAAGACCGTGCCGGAAATTTCGAAGACAAGGATTCTCCGCGTCCTGCTGCTCATACGCCCACATCTAACGCGATTACCAGTCTCGACGGAACCCGAGACGCAAATCGCAACGATCGCCGAGCTCGCTGAGTGCGAGGGGATCGCACCATCTTACATGACTCGCGTCCTGCGGCTCATGCTGCTTGCACCCTACATCGTTGAGGCGATCCTAGACGGCAGGCAGGGGCCTGAGGTGACGCTGGCGCGGGTGCTGGAGCCGTTCCCGCTGGAGTAAGATCAGCAGAATTCAGCATTGAGGTCATGAGCCGCACCAGAGGGAGCTTGGCCGCAAACGCAGTAGCGTAGAGCCTGCGCCAATCCTTGGGATAATCGCACGCCAGATCACCTTCCAGTTGGCCGAGGTCGCCGTCACCGGCCCGATGGTGCGCGCTATCCTGGCCGCGATCCAACGCTTGCAAGCGCCGCCGCCATGCGCGTGACTGCGACCCGGACCCAAACCAAACGAAATCGGCTCGAAAGGCATGCCCGCTGCGCAGAAAAACCTCGCTGTCGGACCAGAATGACGCAGGTTCGGTCTTGATCCGCCCAACTCCGGGCGCTCTCGCGACGGCGGACGCCGCGCGGGGCGTCCATCACTTGATCAGCGCACGGATTCAAGCGACCATACAGTCTCAGGGCAGGCCATTTGGGCAATGTCGGAAGAAAAGATCAGGCAGGCCCAGGCAGCTTGAGCAAATTTGTCGAGGTCAGAACGTTGAACGCCAAGAAGATCAAAGCGGCCCGAGCCGCGCTTAAGCTCATCCGGTCCCACCGGTCCGTCCCTTCCATGTATACCCGTTCGGAGTTCCCATGATCCGCCTCGTCTCGCTCGCCACCGCCCTCGTCTTCGTCGTCCTGGCCTCGACCGCGATCACCCAGCACACCCGGAGCCTGACCGGACAAGTCACCTACCGCGAGCGCATTGCCCTTGCGCCAAATGCCAAGCTGCTGGTCGAGGTTACGACTGCTAACCAGGCCGTATTGGCCGAGGCGCGCATCCCAACCGAGGGCCGGCAAGTGCCCATTCCGTTCTCCATCGATCTGCCCGGCGGGACCGAAGGCACCCTGCGTGCGGGCCTTTCGACGGGTGGCCGGATCGACTGGCTGAGCGACCCGGTCGAGATCGATGCCGATATGTCGGGTGATATCGGCGAACTGGTTCTGCATCGCCACCGGCCCATGGGCTTCGTCTCGGCCTTTCGTTGCGGCGACCGGGTGATCCGCATCGGTTTCGCCGGCGACAGCGCCGTCATGGACACCGGCACCGAGCGACTGATGCTGCGGCCCGTTCCCGCCGCCTCCGGCGCACGCTACGAGTCCGAGGGCGATCCCGACACCTGGTTCTGGAACCGGGGCGACAGCGCGATGGTTTCCCTCGCCGGCGATGAGCTGCCGGAATGCCGCATGACCTTCCCGATGGACGACACCCCCTACCGCGCGGGCGGGAACGAACCGTTCTGGTCCGTGACGATCGAGGCGGGAGAGATGACGCTCATTCGTCTCGGCATGGACGACCTGACGATGCCGGTGACCGAAACCGGCCTGACCGACAGCGGCGTGATCCTGATTATCGCGGCAGACCCCGAACGCGCGCTGCGCGCGGTGATACTGCGCCGACCCACGCTCTGCCGGGACACCATGACGGGCATGCCGCACCCCGAGACCGTGGCGCTCTCGATGGGTGACAACACGATCAGGGGATGCGGCGGCGACCCGTGGTCGCTCCTGACCGGCCGGACATGGGTGGTCGAGGATATCGGCAGCGCAGGCGTGATCGACACCGCCCGCGCGACGATGGTTTTCGACGGGGCCGGGCGCGTCTACGGCTCGGGCTCCTGCAACCGCTACAACGGCCCTGCAACGCTGACGGGCGAGACGCTGAGCTTCGGCAATCTCGCCACAACCGGGCGGGCCTGCCCTGACGCGATCATGACGCAGGAGCGCCGGTTCTTCGACGCGCTGACGCAGGTGATCGGTTTCGACATCGGCCCCGACGGGGCCCTCATCCTGCGCGGACCCTCGGGTCCGCTCGTCACCGCGCGTGCCGCCACTGACGGCAACGCTCCCTGATCCCTGCGACGCGGCTCAGAGCACCCACTCTCAGAGCTGTACGCCGCCACCGTTGCTCTGCGCAGCAAATCTAAACCTTCATCGCGGAGAACTTGGCCGATTAGGCAGAGGCAGGCAGTGCGCAGGGAACGGGATTTGCAAAGTTGTGGCAATCGAGAGAACCGATAGCCGCACCCGGCATACACCCGGCCCGGGGGTGCTGCAGACGGATAAGTCGGAGGCCACCCCGCAACTTCGCCAGACGGGTCCTTCGTGCATCACAGCTTTTTCGGGGGCAGGTGAGAGCAGTGCTGGACAAAATCAGCCCTCTGTCGCGTACCCGTATTCAGTCGCATTCATCTGCCCGATACGCCAGTATCTTCCACGTTTTGATCGCGCGAATTCTGATGCACCCCACGAACATCGCGCAGCGTGTCGGTGAGCATGGCGGTCATGAGACCAAACATCAGAAAACCATTCGCCCCCGTCATCCCCCCAAGCAGCCGTTGCTCTTGTGGAATGATCACATCGCCATCGCCAAGGCCCAAGGTCGTGTAGGCCACCAACGAATAGTAGACCGCCTCCTCCAAGGTGCTGAAAGCGCCGATTTGTCTGAAAACGATCGCCCATAGCCAAACGCCGAAAGTCATCATGAACATGGTCGAAAAGACCACCATCAATATGACAACCAGTGATGTCACCTGACGCGGAGGGCGCCGCAGCCACGGTTCCATCCACAAGAGAACCCCGTTCAGGGCTGACCACATCGAGGCGCCTACCACCAAAGAGACAGTTGTCAAGGGACATCCACTTTTACGAGCTAAGGCGACATCCTGTCTTACGAGGTATCGCGCAACGTGGCGGCCCCGGGACGTGCGCTGACCGTCAAGAGTCAGAGCGCGCGTCCCGGGGCCGCGGGCTGGATGAGGAGTCAGCTTTTCAGTGCGTCTTCGAGGTCTCGCAGCCGATAACTACGGCCCTTGATGTTCAGGA
>JAWLFT010000072.1:0-16178 GCA_041685435.1 Roseovarius sp. | reverse complement strand
GCGTCGCACGACCCCTTGCGAGGGCGCATCGCCGCGCGTAAATCGCACGCCATGTACCGCATCGCCGCCCTTTACCACTTTACCCGGTTTTCGGATCCCGCCGCCTTGCAGGACCCGCTTCGCACGATCTGCGACGCCGAAGCGGTGCGCGGATCGCTGCTGCTCGCGCGCGAAGGGATCAACGGCACGATCGCCGGGGCCCCCGACGGCATAGACCGCGTGCTGGCGCATATACGCGCCTTGCCGGGCTGCGCGGGTCTCGACTGGCACGAAAGCCACAGCGCCGACGCCCCGTTTGGTCGCCTCAAGGTACGCCTCAAGCAGGAGATCGTGACGATGGGGCAACCCGATGTCGATCCGCGCGCCCGCGTCGGGCATTATGTGGACCCGGCGGCGTGGAACGCTCTGATCCGGCAACCGGATGTCACGGTGATCGACACGCGCAACGATTTCGAGGTGGCAATCGGCACATTCCGGGGCGCCGTCGACCCGCGGACCGAAAGCTTCGGCGATTTTCCCGCCTGGTGGGAGGCCAACGCGCACCGTTTTGCCGGCAGGCGGATCGCGATGTTCTGCACCGGTGGCATCCGCTGCGAGAAATCCACCAACTACCTGCTGGGGCAGGGCGTCGACGAGGTGTACCATCTGCGCGGCGGGATCCTGAGCTATCTTGAACAGATCCCCGAACATGACAGCCTGTGGCGGGGCGAGTGTTTCGTGTTCGACGGCCGCGTCTCCGTGACACACGGGCTGCGACAGGGGGCGCATCTTCTGTGTCATGCCTGCCGGCGGCCCATCCGACCCGAGGATGCCCGGCGGCCCGAATACGAGGCGGGCGCGGCCTGTCACCTCTGCGCGCAGGACACCAGCGCCGCCGACAAGGCGCGCTTCCGCGAACGCAAGCGCCAGATCGATCTTGCCCGCGCGCGCGGCAGCCGTCATCTTGGGACGGCTTGCGACGACTGAACGCCCGGGTTTCACGGCGAAATCCCCCGCTTTGGGTTTCTTCTGGCCAAAAATATCCAGATCCTGCGCCTGCAGCTTGCGCGGCGTCTCAGGAAATCTCGAACACCTTGTCGCGCGCGGTCCTGCCACGAACGAGCCTCAGTCGGGATTTCGGCACGCCAAGCGCCTGTGCCAGACGGGTCCGGACGGCCGCATCGGCCTTGCCGCCTTCGGGGGCTGTGGTAGCGCGGACACGCAACTCGTCATCGCGCAGCTCTGTGCCGTCACGCGATGCCCCGGCCGTCACCCGCAGCGACAGGCAGGTGCCGGCGACCGCAAGATGGCTCGGACCGGGCAAGGACACGCCCATGGTCTATCGCGCGGCACCGTCGCCGCCAAGCGGGTTTCATCGTATTGCTTTCCCGTCGCCCGTCCCCGGTGACGTTTTGCATGTGTTCCGGCCTTGACCCTGCGGCCCGATCTGTCGAGATACCGCGCGACACGCAAAGGATCGTCCGACATGCCCATCCCGAACCCCGTCGCGCTGGAATTTCTGCGCACCCGACGCTCGCGCCCGGCCAAAACGCTTGGACTGCCGGTGCCCGACCGGGCCGCGCTGCAGCCGCTGCTGGAGGTCGCCTTGCGCGTGCCCGATCACGGCAAGCTGGAGCCGTGGCACCTGATCGTGCTGGAGCGGGACGCGCTGCTGCGGCTGGCAGGTCTCGTGCCGGAGGCGGGCGCGCGGCTTGGCCGCAGCGCGGACGAGATCGCCAAGCAGCAGTCGCAGTTCGCCGATGCGCATCTGGCCGTGGCGGTGATCGAAAGCCCGAAAGCCTCGGACAAGATCCCCGCGATCGAGCAGAGCTATTCGGCGGGCTGTGTCTGCCTCGGCCTGCTCAACGCGGCGCTCGCTGCCGGCTGGGGCGCGAACTGGCTGTCGGGCTGGGCCAGCCACGAGGCCGGCTTCGGCAGGGCCGCCCTTGGCCTGACCGCCCCCGAGCGCATCGCGGGCTTTATCCATATCGGCACCGAAAACGCCACCCCGCCGGAGCGTCCGCGCCCCGATCCGGTCACCAAAGTCACATGGCTGGCGCAATGATCTTCGCCTGTTTCCTGAAATCCGTGGGCCAGATCGGTGATCCGCGCTTTCGCAAGGTCCTGTTGCTGGGGGTCGGGCTGACGCTGGCGCTGCTGGTGGCGCTTTATGCCGGGGTGCTCTGGCTGGTGCAAAGTGCGTTTGGCGACAGCACGGCGCTGCCCTTCATTGGCGAGGTGACGTGGGTGGGCGATCTCGTCAGCGGCGCATCGCTGATCCTGATGATCGTGCTGTCGGTCTTCCTGATGGTGCCGGTGGCGTCGGCCATCACCTCGATGTTTCTCGACGAGGTGGCCCAGGCCGTCGAGGACAAACATTATCCCGACCTGCCGCCGGCCCATACCGTGCCATTTGGCGAAGCTTTCCGCGACACGATCAACTTTCTCGGGGTGATCCTCGGGGCCAATACGCTAGCGTTGATCCTTTATGCGATGTTTGCGCCCTTCGCGCCGCTGATCTTCGTGGCGCTGAACGGCTATCTTCTGGGGATGGAGTATTTCCAGCTTGCCGCAATGCGCCGGGTGGGGCGCACGGGCGCCAAGGCGCTGCGCCGCAAGCACCGCTTCACGATCTGGATGGCGGGTATTCTGATGGCGCTGCCGCTATCGGTGCCGGTGGTGAACCTGTTGATCCCGATCCTCGGCGCGGCGACCTTCACCCATGTCTTTCACGCTATTCAGACGCGCTCTCCGGCGTAGTCTCTGGCGCCATCCGGTCGAACATGTCGATATCGCGCAGCGTGATCGCCCCCGAGATCAGCGTGCCCGCGACGATGAGCCAGAGCACGGCGGCAATGCCCGTCGTGATCCAGGCCTTCTTTTTCATGTTGTGATGTTCGGGTGATCCGGCATGCGTGCCGGGCACCACATGGCCCATGTCGCCTTGTGTCCTGATGCGGATCGGCAGCACAACAAACAGGACCATGAACCATATCACCATGTATAGGACGATTCCGGTGGTCACTCCCATCAGACCTGCTCCAACTCGACGAGGCAGCCGTTGAAATCCTTGGGATGCAGGAACAGCACCGGCTTGCCATGCGCGCCGATCTTCGGCGTCCCGTCGCCGAGCACCCGCGCGCCATTCCGCGAAAGCTGGTCTCGCGCGGCGTGGATGTCGTCGACCTCGTAACAGATGTGATGGATACCGCCCGCCGGGTTCTTTTCGAGAAAACCGTTGATCGGACTGTCCTCGCCCAAAGGGTAAAGCAGTTCGATCTTGGTGTTGGGCAGTTCGATGAACACGACGGTGACGCCGTGATCGGGTTCGTCCTGCGGCGCGCCGACCGTTGCGCCCAGCGTGCCGCGATATTGCGCGGCTGCGGCGTCGAGATCCGGCACGGCAATGGCCACGTGGTTGAGGCGTCCGATCATGAGGGCACTCCTTTTCGTTGACCCGCCCCTTGTTATGGGGCCGCGGCGCAGGTCTGACAAGCGGTCGGGCCGGGCAACGGCCCCATATTAACCTCGCGTTCACCAAAACCGGTCATTCTGAGGCCTGTCACGCAACAAGGGATCCTCATGATGACCGATCTGGACAGCCTCGCCCCGCATCATGGCCGCAGCCAGCAACGTCCGCTTCTGGGCATGACCGTTTTGGTGGTGGAGGACAGCCGATACGCCTCCGAGGCGCTCCGCCTCATGTGTCTGCGCAGCGGCGCGCGCATGCGCCGGGCCGATTGCCTCGGGTCCGCCGACCGGCATCTGCGGGTATACCGCCCCTCGGTGGTGATCGTGGATCCGGGCCTGCCGGACGGATCCGGGCTCGACCTGATCGCGGAGCTCGATCAGGCGACGCCAAGGGTCGCGGTGATCCTTGCCTGCAGCGGCGACGCCGCAAGCCGCGCGGCCGCGCTTTCCGCGGGCGCGAACGGGTTTCTCGCCAAGCCCATCGAAAGTCTGGGCATCTTCCAGCAGGAAATACTGCGTCATCTGCCCCCCGAGCGCGGGCCGCGCGGGCCATACGCGCTCAGTGAAGAGGTGATCATACCCGACCCGCTGGCCTATCGCGAAGATCTGGAACATGCACGGGCGTTACTGTCGGACGGCACCGATCCGGGCACGCGGCGCTATCTCGCGCAGTTTCTGGGCGGCGTGGCCCGGGCGGCGGGCGATGATGTGCTGGCAGAGGCCACGGCGGGGCTCGCGGGCCACGCGGCAGAGGCCGGCATCGCGCGGGTCATGGGCCTGATCGAGACACGGCTCGCGGCACGCATGGCGCTCTGAGCGGTCGCGCCCACGGGATTTCGCAAAATGCCGTACACGTAAATTTGAAATTTTCTCGGGCGCTCTTCATGATCGACGATGGACCGCCCCGAGATGCGTCTCTCATTGCCGGCGGCCAACTCCGGCACCCCCCGAAGCGGAGAAGTTTCGAGCAGTGGCGGCGCGGCGCGACGTTTCGTTCCGTGTTTTCTGGAGAACCCCGAAAACTTTCCCGATTTCCGACCTGAAACTTCACGCTTTCGGAACAACTCTTTCCCCGAACACCCAAGCGTCATAGATTGTTCCCGAACCGGCAAGGGAGAGCTTAGATGACGCAGGACAGCATTCGCCGCACCAAAGGGCGCGGCAAGCAGTATGACAGTATTCTGGACACGATCGGCGACACGCCGGTCATCCGCATCAACAATCTCGGCCCCGATCACGTGACGATCTACGTCAAGGCCGAGGCGTTCAACCCCGCCGCCTCGGTCAAGGACCGGCTCGCGGTCAACATCATCGAGGCGGCGGAACGCGACGGACGCCTCAAGCCCGGCCAGACGGTGGTCGAGGCCACCAGCGGCAATACCGGCATCGGCCTCGCCATGGTCTGCGCGCAGAAGGGCTATCCGCTGGTGATCACCATGGCCGAAAGCTTTTCCATCGAACGGCGCCGCCTGATGCGCATGCTGGGGGCGAAGGTCGTGCTGACGCCCAAGGCCGAAAAGGGCTTTGGCATGTACAAGAAGGCCGAAGAGCTGGCCGAGCTGAACGGCTGGTTTCTCGCCCATCAGTTCGAGACCGAAGACAACGCCGCCATCCATGAGGCCACCACCGCGCAGGAAATCCTCGGGGATTTCGAAGGCGATGCGCTCGATTACGTGGTCACGGGCTATGGCACCGGCGGCACGGTGACGGCGCTTGGCCGGGTGCTGCGCGAGGCGCGCCCCGACACCAGGATCATTCTGTCGGAGCCGGCAAACGCGGCCCTTCTGGGCAGCGGCCACGCCCAGGAGCGCACGCCCGAGGGCAATCCTGCCGCCAGCCACCCGGCCTTCGAGCCGCACCCCATTCAGGGCTGGACGCCGGATTTCATCCCGCTTGTGCTGCAGGAGGCCGTGGACAAGCACTATTACGACGATCTCATTCCGGTGGCCGGGGCCGACGGCATCAAATGCGCCCGTGATCTTGCGTCCAAAGAGGGGATCTTCACCGGCGTTTCCGGCGGCGCGACCTTTGCCGTCTCGCTGCAGATCGCCGAGACCGCCGCCCCCGGATCGGTGATCCTGTGCATGCTGCCCGATACCGGCGAGCGCTACATGACCACGCCGCTTTTCGAGGGCATCGGCGAGGACATGAACGAGGAAGAGCGCGCGATCTCGACCTCGACGCCGGGCTATCAGCTGAGGTGACGTCCTCGCGGTGTCGCACGGGCCCTCTGTGACCCTCTGTGCGACAGCGCCGCTTGTGTCGGGTGACCTGTGGGTTACGTTGGGCGTGAGAATTTGGACAAGGACACCACACCATGAGCGACAACGCCTATACTCCGCCCGAGGTCTGGACATGGGAGGCCGCGTCAGGCGGCAAGTTCGCCTCGATCAACCGCCCCGTCGCCGGCCCGACGCATGACAAGGAGCTTCCCGTGGGAACGCATCCTTTTCAACTCTACTCGCTGGCCACGCCCAATGGGGTCAAGGTCACGGTGATGTTCGAGGAATTGCTCGCCGCCGGGCATGACTCCGAATATGACGCATGGCTGATCGATATCGGTGAGGGTGACCAGTTCAGCAGCGGGTTTGTCGAGGTGAACCCCAATTCCAAGATCCCCGCGCTTGTCGACCACACCGGGGAGGCGCCGCTTCGTGTGTTTGAGAGTGGGTCGATCCTGCTGCATCTGGCCGAGAAATACCGCGCCTTCCTGCCCAGCCACGGGCCCGCGCGCACCGAAACGATCAACTGGCTGATGTGGCAGATGGGCAGCGCGCCCTATATCGGCGGCGGTTTCGGCCATTTCTACGCCTATGCGCCGGAAAAGATGCAATATCCCATCGACCGCTTCGCGATGGAGGCCAAGCGCCAGCTCGACGTGCTCGACCGGCAACTGGCCGAACGGCCGTATATCGCGGGCGACGACTACTCCATCGCCGACATGGCGATCTGGCCATGGTACGGGCAACTGTGCCTCGGGCGGCTCTACGATGCGGCAACCTTCCTCGACGTGGCGAGCTACACGCATGTCATGGCCTGGGCGAGGAAAATCGATGCCCGCGCGGCCGTTCAGCGCGGCCGCATGGTCAATCGCAGCTTCGGCGAGCCGCACATGCAACTGCATGAACGTCATTCGCCCGAGGATTTCGACACGCAGACGCAAGACAAGATCGGCAAGATCGCCTGATCGGTGTCTAACCACTTTCGTCTGTGGCGCTGATCGGGCATGAAGGAGCCAAAAGGAGTCCCTTCATGCCCGTCAGCGATACCCAACTGCTTGCCGTCCTGATCGACGCCGACAATGTCCCCGCGAAATACGCCGACGCGATCCTGCGCGAGGTGACAAGCTATGGCGAGCCCGGGCTGCGCCGCGTCTATGGCGACTGGTCGAGCCCGCAACTCGGCGGCTGGACCCGAACGGCGCAGAACCTCGGTCTGGTCCAGCATCAGCAGACCGCAAACACCAAGGGCAAGAACGCCAGCGATATCGGGCTGGTGATCGACGCGATGGACATCCTGCATGCGGGCCATTTCGACGGGTTCGTGCTGGTATCTTCGGACAGCGATTTCACCCGGCTGGCCAGCCGAATCCGCGAACAGGGCCTGACGGTGATCGGCATCGGCGAGGCCAAGGCGCCGGACGCGCTGAAGAATGCCTGCAACCGGTTCGTGGCGATCGAGAACATCTACGACGACGGACCGGACGCGCCGCGCAGCGCGCCGAAACTCAAGCTCGACAGCGAACACATCGCGGATGCGCGGCGTCTGATCTTCGATGCCATGGAAAAGATCGACAGCGATGGCGAATGGTATCCTCTGGGCCGCATCGGCCAGCAAATCCAGGCCGACAAGCCCGATTTCGACACGCGCAGCTACGGCAAGAAAAAGCTGAGCGATCTGATCAAGGAACTGAAAGTGTTCGAGACGAAGTCAGGCCCCGGCAATCAGCTTCTGGTGCGCCGCGTCGACTGACGCGATCTCGCGCGGGCAGAGGTCATGCCTCCGTATCAGGCGTCGCCCGCGCCCTCTGAACCGCGCGACCCCGCCCAGCACTATCACCCCCCCAAGGGCCAGCGACCGGCTGCCCGGCAGATCAATCCTTTGCGCCGCGCCGTTGCGGCCGGTCTTTTTGGCTGGCCGGTGCGCACGGGCTGGCGTGACATGGCGGGTTTTCTTGGTAGGTTGTACCCGTCGGGCACCCGTCCACCGCGCCGGGGTCGGGCCCGGCACCCTTTCAGAGCCACCTTCTGACATAGCCATGAAAGGAGACAGCATTGGATACGGGATTGTGGGTGGTTGTTGCCGCAGCCGCGCTGACCGCCATCATGACGGGTGTGGGCGCCTTGCCTTTTGCCTTTGTCAGAACCCTCGGCCGACGCACCATCGGCTGGTCGAACGCCGCCGCCGCCGGGCTGATGCTGGCAGCCAGTCACAGCCTGATCGCCGAAGGCGCGTCGATCGACACAGTGCTGACGCTGACCGGCGTGCTCGCGGGGCTGGGCGCGATTGTCTTGGCCGATCGCGCGCTTGCCAATGCCCGCGATTTCGACGTGGCCGACCTGCAGGGTGCGAATGCCACCAAGGCGCTCCTGATCCTCGGGATCATGACGGCGCATTCGTTTGCCGAAGGCATCGGGGTCGGCGTGTCCTTTGCCGGGGAAGAGGGGCTTGGCGTATTCATCACCACCGCCATCGCCTTTCACAACGTCCCGGAGGGGCTGGCGATCGCGCTGGTGCTGGTGCCGCGCGGCACGCCGGTGTGGAAGGCCGCCGCATGGGCCATCTTCACCAGCCTGCCGCAGCCGATCATGGCCGCCCCCGCGTTTCTTTTCGTCGAGACGTTCCGCCCCTTCCTGCCGGTCGGGCTGGGGCTGGCGGCGGGCGCGATGATCTGGATGGTGTTCGCGGAACTCTTCCCTGACGCGCTGGACAATGTCAAAAGCGGCTCTGCGGCGACGGCCGTCACGCTGGCCTTCGCGATCATGATGGCGTTCCAGATGCTTGTCCTTGCCCATTGAGGAAACGAGGCACGAGCGCGGATACGGCAAGGCCCGCCGCGGCGTTTCCTGGCCTTGACAGTGTTTTGACAGCCAGACTAGGTCCGATGACGCTGCGCCGCAGAGGAAGCGACACCAATGACACGCTGCAACTGGCCTTCGATCCTCAGGACCTCTGCCTGCCTTGTGGTGGCCGGTCTCATGCTGGCTCCGGGACATGGCGCGACGGCGGCGCTTGCGCAGGCCGAAGACGGCACGACCGCATCCGAGGGCGTGACCGTCGATCTGGCACGCGCGGCGCGCGCCGAGACGACACGCACCCGCGAATTCGTCGGCCGCGTGGTGCCGCTGAAGGTTGTCGATCTGGCGTTTCAGGTGTCCGGACAGATCTTCGATTTGCCCGTTACCGATGGCGAGCGGCGGCAGGAGGGCGCGCTGATCGCCCGTCTCGACACTGTCGATTTCGAACTGGCGCTGGAGCACGCGCGCTCGACCTACGATCTGGCCGAGATCGAATTCAACCGCGCCGCGCAGCTTGCCGAACGCGAAGCGGCGGCGCAGTCGCGGCTCGATCAGGCGCGGGCGGATCGCACGCAGGCCGAGATCTCGCTGCGCGAGGCCGAGCGGCGCCTCGATCAGGCGACGATCACCGCGCCGTTCGATGCGCTCGTCGCGCGTGTCCTGGCCGAGCCGTTCATCAACACCACACCCAGTCAGCCTGTCGTGCGGCTTCAGGATGTGAGCGAGATGCGCATCCTCGTCTCGCTGCCCGAGGAGATCGCGGCGCTGGCCCGAGCCGATAGTGACAGTTTCGGGTTCACCGCCACCTTTCCGGCCGCATCCGGTTACGAGGCGGTGCTGGCGCTGCGCGAGTTCGTCACAGAGGCCGATCCCGTCGCCCAGACCTATCAGGTGGAATTTGCCATCACCGGCGAGGTGGACCCGCGCCTGCTGCCGGGCATGACCGCCAAGGTGACCGGCGTGCCTGCCGCCGATGCCGACACCGCGCCGGTGGTGATCCCGGTGGGCGCCATCGATACCACCAGCGGGACCGTGCCGCAGGTCTGGCTGTTCGATGCCGCGGCGTCCACCGCCAGTCCGCGCAAGGTGACACTGGGCCTGCCGCGCAAGGGCTATATCGTGGTGCTGGACGGTCTGGCCCCGGGCGACCGGGTGGTGTCGGCCGGCTGGACCGGTCTGACCGACGGGGCGCGGGTCCGCCCGTCGGAGCGCTGAGATGGCGCGGGCCGGGGCAGGGGGGGCGTTGCAATGAAACTCGGCCTTGCCGCGCGGTCCATCGACCGGCCCGTGACCGTCTGGATGATCGTTCTGGCGTGTCTCTTCGGGGGGCTCTGGGGGCTCAACACCATTGGCCGGCTGGAAGACCCGACCTTCACTGTCAAGACCGCGCTGATCTTCACCTCCTATCCCGGGGCCACCGCCGAAGATGTCGAGACCGAGGTGTCCGAGGTCATCGAAAGCGCGCTGCAGCAGATGCAGCAGCTCGATTACATCACCTCGGAATCGACGCCGGGCCTGTCGCAGGTGACCGTCGAGATCAAGACCACCTTCGACGGCAGCGAATTGCCGCAGGTCTGGGACGAGATGCGGCTGCGGCTGCGCGATCTGCGCGGCGATCTGCCCGAAGGCGCGCGGGATCCCACCATAAATGACGATTTCGGCGATGTTTACGGCCTGTTCTACGCTGTCGAGACCGAGGGTCACAGCCCAGCAGAGCAGCGCGAGATTGCGCGGTCGCTGCGGCGCGGCCTGCTGCCGGTCGAGGGTGTGGCCCGGGTCGAGATCCAGGGCCTGATCCCCGAAGAGATCACCGTCGAGATCCCGTCGGCGCGCCTCACCAGCCTCGGGCTTCCGCCGACGCAGCTGCTCAGCGTGATCGACGACGAAAACAACGTCTTTGACGATGGCGAGATCTCCGAGGGCACGCGGCGGCTGCGCATTTCGGTGCCGCAGGGCTATATCGACACGCAAGGCATCGGCGCGCTGCGTCTCGGCGTGCCCGGCGATGTCGGGCAGATCGCGCTGTTCGACATCGCCGCCGTTTCGCGCGACGAGGCCGCACAGCCCGAACAGATCATCCGCCATAACGGCGCGCGCGTGTTCACCATGGGGGTGTCGGCACTCGGTACGGCCAATGTCGTCGAGGTCGGCGCGCGGGTCGAGGACCGTCTCGCCCGCCTGGTCGAGGATCTGCCCAACGAGGTGACCGTCAGCCCGATCTACGAACAGCACAAGGTCGTCGACGAGGCGATCGGCGATTTTCTGGTGTCGTTGGCCCTGTCGGTGGCGATCGTGATCACGGCGTTGATGGTCGCCATGGGCTGGCGCGCGGGGCTGCTGGTCGGCTCCACGCTGATGCTGACCATCCTTGCCACGTTCTTTTTTATGGCGCTGGCGGACCTGCAGATGCAGCGCATCAGCCTTGGCGCGCTGATCATCGCGATGGGCATGCTGGTCGACAATGCCATCGTCATAACCGAAGGCATGGTCGTCGGCATGGCGCGGGGCAAATCCGCGAAAACGGCGGCGGCCGAGACTGAAGACGACACCTCGATCCCGCTGCTGGCGGCGACGGTGATCGGGATCATGGCCTTTGCCGGCATCGGCCTGTCACCCGACCAGTCGGGCGAGTTCCTGTTCTCGCTCTTTGCGGTGATCGCCATCTCGCTGTTGCTGAGCTGGGTTCTGGCGGTGACCGTGCTGCCCTATTTCGGGGCCAAGCTGTTACGCGCGCCCGCCGACACCGCGCCCGATCCCTATGACGGCTGGTTCTACCGCGGCTATGGCCGGATCCTGCGGCTGGGGCTGCGCGCCCGCTGGTTGGTGATTCTGGTGGCGGTCGCGGTCACGGTCGCTGCGGTGATGGCGTTCGGTCAGGTCAGACAGGCGTTCTTCCCGAAATCAGGCACGCCGCTTTTCTATGTCGAATACATGCTGCCCGAGGGGGCCGACATTCGCGCGACCGAGGCCGACATGATCCGGCTCGAGGACGCGGTGCAGGGTCTTGACGGGGTCACCGATGTCACCACGCTGGTCGGGCGAGGGGCCAGCCGCTTCATGCTGATCTACACGCCCGAACAGGCGGCCCCGTCCTACGGGCAGTTGATCGTCCGGGTGGACGATGCCGAGGCGATCCCCGCGTTGGCCTCCGAGATTCGCGAGACCCTGCCGCAGCGCTTCCCCGACGCGCAGCTTCGCGTGGAATTGCTGGCGTTCGGCCCCCCCACCGGCGCGGATGTCGCCGCGCGCTTTTCGGGGCCCGATCCGGAGGTTCTGCGCGATATCGCCGGTGAGGCGCTCGCGATCTACCGCGCTGCGGGCACGATCACCAATCTGCGCACCGACTGGCGGCAGCGCGTGCTGACGGTGACACCGGTGATCGACGAGGCGCGGATGCGGCTTGCCGGGGTCAGCCGACAGGCAATCGCCAACACGGTGCAGTTCGGCACGTCGGGACTGCGGGTCGCCACGCTGCAGGAACGCGACACGCAGATCCCGCTGCTGTTGCGGCTTGCGGCGACTGAACGCGACGGCGTCGAGCGGTTGCGCGATCTGGAGGTCTGGTCGCAGGCCGCCGAGCAATACGTGCCGATGTCGGGCATCGTGGAGGAGTTCGAGCCGCATCTGGCGGAGGCCCGGATCGTGCGCCGCGATCGTCAGCGCACGATCACCGCCGAGGGCTACGCGCGCAGCGATCTGACCGCCGATCAGGCCTTCCGGTCGGTGCGCGCCGAGATCGAGGCCATCGACCTGCCGCCCGGCTACGCGATGGAATGGGGCGGCGAGTTCGAGAACGCCTCGGATGCGCAGGCCTCGCTGGGGCGGCAATTGCCGCTGAGCTTTCTGGTGATGCTGACGATCTCGATCCTGATGTTCAACAGGCTGCGCCAGCCCGCGATCATCTGGCTGGTGGTGCCGATGGCGGTCACCGGCATGGTGATGGGCCTGCTGGCGACGGGGCTGCCCTTCACCTTCACGGCGCTTCTGGGGCTTCTGTCGCTGTCGGGGATGCTGATCAAGAACGCCATAGTTCTGGTGGGCGAATCCGACCGCCTGCGCGCCCGGGGCGTGGATGATTACACCGCCGTCGTGACCGGCGCGATCAGCCGCCTGCGGCCCGTGATCCTCGCCGCGGGCACCACGATTCTCGGCATGACGCCGCTTCTGCCGGATGCGTTCTTTGCCTCGATGAGCGTCACGATCATGGGTGGGCTTGCCGTTGCCTCGGTGCTGACGCTGATCGTGGTGCCGGTGCTTTATGCGCTGTTCTTCGGTATTCGCCCGCCGGAGCGCACAACATGAGACGCGCGCCTCGCGTCCCGGGGGCGGGGCGAATCAGAAACGCAGGTTGAAATGCCTGGTCAGCCCCAGCATCACCGTCCACTGGTTCTGGCTGCCTTGCTGGACGATGGGCGAATCGGCGGCATCCCCGCGCAAGCGGTCATAGCGGACCGAGGCGGTGAGTCCCCAGTCGGCCTGCACGGGTTGAAAGGCCGCGATCTCGAATCCGGTCGAATACACTGAGCGGTTCGGTGTGAACGCCTCGAACTCCGACCGCGCCGCTTCCCGGTCCGTCACTCCGAAATAGGTACGCATGAAGCGCGAATTGCCCAGTTCGATGCGGGGGCCGGCATGCAGGACCGCGCCACCTTCGCCGCGAAAGATCGCGTTCGCACCGATATCGGCGGAAACCGCCTGATGCCCGATGAAGCCATAGCGCAACTCGCCGTAAACCTGCCATCTCTCGCGCGTGTGCTGCAGCCCGAGGCCAAGCTCGACCGACGTATCCACGTCGCTGAGCCCGGCAAGCTCGTCACGGCCGGCGCGATCGGGGATGTATTGCAACGCCCCCCGATAGAAGGTGCCTGGTGCGAACTCCCGCGGCCCGTCGGGATCAAGAAATTGCACATCGCCAATGCGCAATCCGGTGAACCCGATGCGCCCGGTCGGTGCAAATCGAAAAGTGTCGGCGCCGAAATATTCCGGCTGGGCGGTCGCCCCGGCGGTCACCGAAAACGCGACCGCACGGTCCTGCGCCAGAACGACGTGACCCGGCAGCGCCCCAAGACAGGCCGTTGCAGCAATGGCGGCACGAAAAACAGGCATTTCACGAACCCCTCAAGGATCAGGTCATCAGTTACCATCCACGGCAACGCTCTTGGGTACACGCAGTCCCGATGCTTTGCCACGGCCCGCGTGCATGCAGCGTGCCACAGGCCTGAGATGTTGCCGATAGTCCACATCTCGCCGGCCCGCGCCCGCCTGCGGCACCGCCTGCTGATGCCACGATCGGCAAGCTGTGCCAGCCCCCGGCCGCGTGACGTGCCCGCAAGTCGGCAGCGTCTGTTGCCGCTGTGGCCGAATGATGGCACACACGCTGAAAGTGAAAAGGATATGTTGACGAAAGGCCCTTATAAGCGGATCAAAGTCGTGCCATTATCTCCGGGTCGACGGCATGGTGCTGGCATCTTTCAGGACGCGCATGATACGATGCGCTGACGCAGCACGGGCAGGTGTTGGTGGTTTGGCACGCGGTTCATCCGATGCGGAAGCGCCCGAAAGAGAGGTTTGGGACATGACATTTTTTGAGAGCGGTATTTCATGATTGATCTCGAAAACTGGCGAAAACTCTGGGCGCTGCTGGATCCGGGCGAAAGACGCAAGGCTTGGATCACGTTGGGCGTCGTGATCTTCGGGGCGCTGTCCTCGGCGCTGATGGTCGGATCGGTGATGCCGTTCCTGTCGGTCCTCGCCGAACCTGCGCGCATCGAGCGGATCCCGGCCCTGACCTGGCTCTACGAGACGTTCGGGTTCACCTCCGAATATTCCTTTGTGGTCGCACTGGGCCTCGCGTCCATCGCAGCCATCATGATCACCAGCGTCATCCAGATCGGCAAGAGCTACGTGCTCTCCCGGTTCTCGCTGATGCGGGGACATGCGATCAGTCAACGCCTCATGATCGCCTATCTGCGCCAGCCTTACGCGTTTTTCCTCAACCGTCATACCGGCGAGATGACCACACGGGTCCTGTCGGAGGCCCAGCTTGTCGTGAACCAGTTCCTGAACCCGGCCGCCGAATTCATCGCCGCGGTTTGCACTGTGACCGCGATCGTCGGGCTGCTTTTATGGGTCGATCCGCTCGTCGCGCTGGTCGCCTTCGGGGTTCTGGGCGGCACATATGGCGTGATCTACTATTTCACCCGCCGTGTCCTGAAACAGTTCGGATATACCCGCGCGGACGCCAACAAGACCCGGTTCCGGGTGGCAAACGAGGCCCTGAACGGGATCAAGGATATCAAGCTTCTGGGACGCGAAGGATCCTACGCGACGCGCTATTCCGTCCCGTCGAAAAAGATGGCGGAAACGCTGGTGCGGGTGCAACTGATTTCGCAGCTGCCGCAAATCGCCCTGCAGGCCATCGCGTTGAGCGGGGTCATCCTGCTCTGCCTCATCATGCTGGATCCGCAGGGGTTCGCGTCGGGCGCGGCGCTCGGCGGCATCCTGCCGACCCTTGGGGTGTTCGCCTTTGCCGGGCAGCGGTTGCTGCCGGAACTGTCAAAACTTTACCGCACCCTGTCGCAGATCCAGGCGGGCGGGGCCGCGGTCGAGGCCGTCTATGACGATCTGATCGACAAGGCCGGCTCCGGCACGCTGCCCAGAGTTCCTCCGCCCGAGATGGGACTGACGCAAAGCCTTGTGCTCGAGGATGTCTCTTTCCGCTATCCCAATGCCGAACAGGTCGGGCTGAAGGCCATATCGCTCGATATCCGCGCGCGCGAAAAGATCGGGATCGTGGGCAGCACCGGGGCCGGCAAGACGACACTGGCGGATCTGATCCTCGGCCTGCTCTCGCCCAGCGAGGGGCGCCTTGTCGTGGACGGCCGCCCCTTGACGGATGACAACATCCGCGCCTGGCAGCAAAGCGTGGGCTACGTGCCGCAGGACATCTTTCTCACCGATGCCAGCCTTTCCGAGAATATCGCGCTTGGCGTTCCGCCCAAGGAAATCGACGAGGACCGCGTGCGCCGGTCCGCCGAGATCGCGCGGCTTGACCAGTTCATCCGCGACGAGTTGCCCGCGGGCTACGCCACCACCATCGGCGAGCGCGGCGTCCGCCTGTCGGGGGGCCAGCGCCAGCGCGTCGGCATCGCCCGTGCGCTGTACCACGACGCCGATCTGATCGTCTTCGACGAGGCGACCTCGGCGCTCGACAACCTCACCGAGCGAGAGGTCATGGCGGCTATCGATGCGCTGCCCGGCGACAAGACCGTGCTGATGATTGCCCACCGTCTGAGCACCGTGCGGCGCTGCGACCGGATCATCGTGCTGGATCAGGGCCGGCTCGTCGGGATCGGCCCCTGGGATACCCTCATGTCAGAGAATGAGGCGTTCCAGCGGATCGCCAACATCTCCGAAGTCGCTTGACCTGAAGGGCCCCGACCGCAACCGGAGCGGCCCCGATGGAGGGCCGCGCGCGCCTTTCAGGACCTTGCGATCAGCCCTCTCGGCGCGACCCTGCCCGACACCTTCTCCCCGATCGATCGCCGCGACGGCCTCGTCGCGCCAGTCTTCGAAAATAGGCCCCGGAGCGTCTCGAACGCCCCGTCGAATTCGGTCTGTCCTTTGCAGTTCGGTTTCGGGGGATGTCCGGGCCTAGCGTGCCGTGTATCCGCCATCGATCACGAGCTCGGATCCGGTGACGAATTTCGC
>JAWLFT010000001.1:0-112385 GCA_041685435.1 Roseovarius sp. | reverse complement strand
ACCAACCGCAACGCCGAGCTGATGGAACACCGCCACCGCGACCGGATGGAACGGCTGGGGATCATGAAGGCGAAGATGCGGTGAGGGGGGCTGGCACGCGACACTCGACGGCGCGGGCGTTATTGGTCAAGGTGCGTCCAGGCAATGCGGAAGGCGTGCACGGCAATGACCACATTGATCATCGTCGCGGTCACGGTGCTACTGATCTCGGCCACGGTCCTCATTCACTACGAGGTCCTGCGCAAGACCGGCCACCTTTTGCCGCGGCTTCCGATCCGGCCGCGGCAGCGTGTTCTGGTCGTCATCTCGGCCTGTTTCGGCGCGCATTTCCTCGAGATCGCGCTTTATGCCTGCGTGTTCGCGGTGCTGCATGCGAACGGCGGGTTCGGACGGATCGAGGGCGCGTTCGCGGCGAGCGCGCTCGATTTCTTCTACTTCTCGATCACCAGCTACACGACGTTGGGGATCGGAGAGATTTATCCCGTGGGCCCGATACGGTTGATCACCGGCGTCGCGGCGCTGAACGGCTTTCTGCTGATCACCTGGTCGGCGTCGTTCACCTACCTGATGATGCAGCGCTACTGGCACCCCGAGCTGGACGGGTAGCACTCACTCGGGGAATTGCGCGCTGCATTGCGCGACCCGCGCAGCGGCCGCCTCGCGTAGCCCGGACAGGACCTCGCGGTATTGTGCGGCCTTCCGGCGCTCTTCCGCGACGTCGATCGCCACGGGGGTGGTCTGCGTGCGGTAATAGGTCGAGGGGCAGGAATAGGGGATCACGGTCCGCGTGTGTGGATACTCGCGATAACAGGTGTGATTGACCGTGTACGGCACGCTCTGGCGATGGAGCGCGTAGCCGCGGCTGATATTGCCCTGCGCCGTCGAAAGCGCGCTTTCGACGCTACGCACCTGTTGCGTGGCGTCGTTGATGCATTGCTGCCTGGGCGTGGCGCAGGCCGCGAGGACGAGGGTCGCGGCGAGGGCGAGACAGGGCGGGACGGGGATCTTCATGCCTCTGGTCTCCATTGACGCGGGTACATGTGGGACCGCATAGCACGGGTTCGCCGGTTCAATGCGCCTCGGCCCAGTTGCCGCCGTGGCCCGCATCCACAACAAGCGGCACGTCGAGATGGACGGCGGGCGAGGCGGCGGCCTCCATGATCTCGCGGGCGGCCTCAATCACGCGGTCCACCGCGTCTTCGGCGACCTCGAAGATCAGTTCGTCATGGACCTGCAGCAGCATCTTCGCGGGCAGCCCCTCGATGGCGGCGGGCATGCGGATCATGGCGCGGCGGATGATGTCGGCGGCGGTGCCTTGGATCGGCGCGTTGATGGCGGCGCGTTTGGCAAAGCCGGCGCGGGGGCCGCGCGCCGAAATCTCGGGCGTGTGGATCTTGCGGCCGAAGAGGGTCTGCACATGCCCGTGCTCCTTGGCGAAGGTGGTGGTTGCGTCCATGTAGTCCTTGATGCCGGGAAACCGCTCGAAATAGCGGTCGATGAAGCCCTGCGCCTCGGAGCGCGGAATGCGCAGGTTACGCGCGAGGCCGAAGCCCGAAATGCCGTAGATCACGCCGAAATTGATCGCCTTGGCCTGTCGGCGGATCTCGGGCGTCATGTCGTCGATATCGACGTGGAACATTTCCGACGCGGTGAGGGCGTGGATGTCCTGCCCGTCGCGGAAGGCCTGTTTGAGCGTGTCGATCTGCGCGATATGGGCGAGGATGCGCAGCTCGATCTGGGAGTAATCCAGCGCGACGAGGCGGTGGCCCGGCTCGGCCACGAAGGCCTCGCGGATGCGGCGCCCTTCCTCGGTGCGGATGGGGATGTTCTGCAGGTTGGGATCGGTGGACGACAGCCGACCCGTCGCCGCCCCGGTCTGCACGTAGGATGTGTGCACGCGGCCGGTGTCGGGGTCGATATGGTCCTGCAGCGCGTCCGTGTAGGTGGATTTGAGTTTCGAGAGCTGGCGCCAGTCGAGCACGCGGGCGGGCAGATCATGCTCGGTCGCCAGATCCTCGAGCACGTCGGCGCCGGTGGCATAGGCGCCGGTCTTGCCCTTCTTGCCGCCCTCGTGGCCCAGCTCGTCGAAGAGGATCTCGCCGAGTTGCTTCGGGGATCCGACATTGAACTTGCGGCCGGCAAGGGTGTGGATTTCCGCCTCAAGCTCGGCCATCTTCTGGGCGAACTTGCCGGACATGGCACCCAGCGTTTCGCGGTCCACCTTGACGCCGTGCCGTTCCATCCGTGCCAGCACCGGCGACAGCGGGCGTTCCAGCGTTTCGTAGACGGTGGTGACGCGGGCGCGGTGCAGTTGCGGCTTGAACACATGCCAGAGGCGCAGGGTGATATCGGCATCCTCGGCGGCATATCTGACCGCGTCGTCGATCGGCACCCGGTCGAAGGTGATGGCCGATTTGCCGGAGCCCAGAAGCGTCTTGATCGGGATCGGCTCGTGCGCGAGGTAGCGTTCCGACAGCGTGTCCATGCCGTGGCCGTGCATCCCCGCATGCAGCGCGTAGGACATCAGCATGGTGTCGTCGATGGGGGCGATGGCGATGTCGTGCGGGCTGAGGATCTTGGCGTCGTATTTCATGTTCTGGCCGATTTTCAGGATCGCGTCGTCCTCGAGGACCGGCTTGAGTCGGCGCAGCACATCGTCCAGCGGCAGTTGCCCCGCGATCAGCGCGTCCTCGTCGAAGAGGCCGCCCGCGTTGCTGCCGCGATGGCGCAGTGGGATGTAGGCGGCGGTGCCGGGGGTGGTGGCAAGGCAGATTCCGACAAGTGCGGCCTGCATCTCGTTGAGCGAGGTGGTCTCGGTATCGACGGCCACGAATCCCTGCGCGCGGATCGCCTCGATCCATTGATCCAGCGTGTCCATGTCGCTGATGCAGGTATAGCCTGCGGGGTCGATGGCGGGCCAGTCGGGCGTGCTGTCCTGCGGGGCGTCCTGTTCGGGTTCGGGGATGACCGGCGGCTCGGTGCCGAGCGCGTCGGCGATGCGTTTCGACAGGGTGCGGAACTCCATATCCGCAAGAAAGCGCAGCAGGGTCTCGGGGTCGGGATCGCGCACCTCGAGATCGTCGAGGGTGAAGTCGAGCGGCGTGTCGCAGTCAAGCTGCACGAGGCGTTTCGACATCTCGATCTGTTCGCGCTTGGCGATCAGCGTCTCGCGGCGCTTGGGCTGGGGGATCTCGTCCGCGCGGTCCAGAAGCTCTTCGAGTGTGCCGAACTCGTTGATCAGCAATGCGGCCGTCTTCAGGCCGATGCCGGGCGCGCCGGGGATGTTGTCGACGCTGTCACCGGCAAGCGCCTGCACATCGACCACGCGGTCCGGGTCCACGCCGAATTTCTCGCGCACGCCGTCCACGTCGATGCGGCGGTTCTTCATCGCGTCCAGCATCTCGACCCCGTCGCCGACAAGCTGCATCAGGTCCTTGTCGGATGAGATGATCGTCACGCGGCCGCCCAGATCGCGCGCCTGGCAGGTCAGCGTGGCGATGATGTCGTCGGCCTCGTAGCCCTCGATTTCCTCGCAGGCGATGTTGAAGGCGCGGGTGGCGTCGCGCGTCAGCGGGATCTGCGGGCGCAGATCGGCGGGCATCTCGTCGCGATTGGCCTTGTAGGCGTCATAGAGATCGTTGCGAAATGTGTGGCTGCCCTTGTCGAAGATCACCGCCACATGGGTGGGCGCGTCGTTGCCATTGTTGCCCTCGACATAGCGTTGCAGCATGTTGCAGAAGCCCGAGACCGCGCCGATCGGCATGCCGTCGGATTTGCGCGTCAGCGGCGGCAGCGCGTGATAGGCCCTGAAGATGAAAGCCGATCCGTCGATCAGATGCAGATGGCAGCCCTTGCCGAATCCGGTGCTCATGTCGTGCCCCCGCGTGCGAAACCGTTTGCGGTTTAGTGTCACGAACCGCGCCGGGGTGCCAGCGGGTTTGCGGGCCGGGCACCGCGAGAGCGCATCGCGCCGGGAGGCAGGCGCGGGCGGCGATCCGAGTGTGGAGATAATATCACGCAATTCAATAGCATTGTCCGCGCAATTAAGTTTCTTCAAGGGTGCTGTGGACAGAATAAATTGTATGTGTAACCGTGATTCGCGTGGTGTCGGTCATGGATCGTGCGAGATCGAAAACGTATCCGGATCCCGCTGGCACCGCGCGTAACCCTTGTTGCAGCGCCGGTCGGCGTAACCCGGCCAGCCTGCCTAGTAAGCGGAGAGGACAGATGAGCGATCAGACGGATCAGACAGACGACGACGGTGAGACGCAGCGCGATGGGTCCGAGGATCATCCAGCGCCGCACCGCACCCCGAGCCACGAGCAAAGCCGGTCGGAGCGGTCCGAACGATGCCAATTCGACGATTTCGCGATGATCTGAACTTGGGCGCTCAGGCGCAGGGCCAGGGATCGGACGAGGTCTTTTCCGCCTCGATCAGGCGGCGCAACTGACGCTTCTCGATGGCGCCAAGGATGGCCGTGCGCCCGACCACGAGCGCCGGGGTTCCGTAGAACCCGAACGTGCGGGCGATCCGTGCCGTGCGGCCGAGATGGGACGCGACAGGATCCGACGCCATGTCGCGCAGCAGACGGTCGGGATCGATGCCGGCATCCTGTGCGAGTTGGCGCAGATAGGCGTCGTTCGGCACGAACGGCGTGCCCATCAGCCGGTCATGGAAGGTCCGGTACGCCCCCTGACGCCGGGCTGCGACCGCCGCCCGGGCCGCGCGGGTCGAGGCCTCCCCCAGAAGCGGCAAGTCGTGCCATGTGATGGACACAGGCTCGGTCTCGGCGATCTCGTGCAGCAGCGGCGACAGCACCCGGCAATAGACGCAGCGCGCATCCGAGAAATAGGCGACAGGCACAGGCCCGCCGGGCGGGGTGCCGTCAAAGAGATGCGCGCAGACCTCGTCGGGCGAGGCGGTCTCCGGACCGTCTTCGACCCCGATCAGCAGCGGATCGCCGCCCGAGACATCCCCGCCCGACAGTTTTCGAAAGCCGGGCAGGCCCGGCAGCGGCGCATATGCCAAGGCGGGCGCGCGCAGGTGCCGGATCGCGGGTGGCACGAGGAGAGCGGCCGCGCCCGCGCCGATCACGGCGAGGACCGCGCGGCGATCCAGGGCCGGGATGCCTCAGACCTTGCCTTCGAAATCGCGGTGGATGATTTTCGCGTCGCAATAGGGGCACTCCACAAAGCCCACCTCGCGCGGGATCTGCAGCCAGACCCGGGGATGCCCCAGCGTGCCCCCATCGCAGGCGACGCGCCAGGCATCGACGATTCGCGTTTCCGGAGCCTCGGTGACCATGGGGCGTTTCCTTTTGCGCTGCGTTCCACTACCTCCACATATGAGCAAACGCGGCGCAAGGGGCAAGAGCGGCATGGGTACAAATGCCATTGAAATCCGGGGGCTGACCAAAACCTATGGCGGCACCGGCGGCGCCCCGGCAAAACCGGCGCTGACCGGGATCGATCTGGATATCCCCAAAGGGTCGGTCTTCGGGCTGCTGGGCCCCAACGGGGCGGGAAAGTCGACACTGATCAACATCCTCGCCGGGCTGGTGGTGAAGACAACCGGTCAGGTGACGATCTGGGGGTTCGATCAGGACCGCAATCCGCGCCAGAGCCGGGCGTCGATCGGGGTGATGCCGCAGGAGTTGAACCTCGATCCGTTCTTCACCCCGCGCGGCGCGCTGGAGATGCAGGCGGGGCTTTACGGCGTGCCGCGCAAGCAGCGGCGCAGCGACGAGATCCTGCGGCTCGTGGGGCTGGAGGACAAGGCCGAGGCCTATTCGCGCACCCTGTCGGGCGGCATGCGGCGGCGGCTGCTGCTGGGCAAGGCGCTGGTGCATCATCCGCATATCCTCGTGCTCGACGAGCCGACGGCGGGCGTCGATATCGAACTGCGCCAGATGCTCTGGAAGAATGTGCGCGAACTGAACCGGCAGGGCATGACGATCGTGCTCACCACGCATTACCTGGAAGAGGCCGAGGCGATGTGCGACGAGATCGCGATCATCAATCAGGGCGAGGTGGTGGCGCGCGACACGACCGCCAACCTGCTGGAACGTCTGGACGTGAAGACGATGGTCATCGACCCTGACGGCCCGGTGCCGCGTCTGCCCGAGGGCACGGGGCTGCAGGTCGCGCGGCGCGAGAGCGGCGCGATCGAGGTGACCTATCACACCGCCGAGATGCCCGCCGAGTCGGTGCTGGCGGCGGTGCGCGAGGCCGGGATCTCGATCCGCGACGTCAAGACCGAGCAGGCCGACCTGCAGGACGTGTTTCTGGAACTGACGCGGAGTCGGTAGGGGGCCGGCGCTCGGGCCTCCGGTCAGGCCGCCTCGCTCCAGTCCTCGGACTGCATCTCGCGCAGGCGGCTTGCCGTGCGCTCGAACTCAAAACTGCCCTCGCCCTCGACATAGAGATATTCCGGCGCGGCCGCCGCGGTGCAGATCAGTTGCACGCGCGCCTCGTAAAGCGCGTCGATCAGGGTGACAAAGCGCTTGGCCTCGTTGAAGTTGCCGCGCCCGAGCTGCGGGATGTTCTCGACGATCAGCACGCGCGACGCCTCGGCCAGCGCCAGATAATCCGCCGGCCCGAGCGGCTGGGCGCAGAGGTCGTAGAACGTGGCCCGCGCGACGCCGTTGTGAAAGCGCGGGATTTCCACCTCGCGCTTGTTCACCCGCAGGATGTGGCGCGCGCCCTCGCCCCCCGTCAGGTCCTGCCAGATGCGGTCGATCTCGGCCGTGCTGGCGGGCGTCGCCGGGGTGAAATAGACCTGCGCGCCGGCCAGCCTGTCCTGTCGGTAATCGGTCGGGCCGGCCATCTCGCGCACGACCATCTTTTCCTTGATGAGCCCGATGAAGGGCAGAAAAAGCTGCCGGTTGAGCCCGTCCTTGTAGAGATCGTCGGGCATCCGGTTGGAGGTGGCGACGACCACGACCCCGGCGGCAAAGAGCGCATCGAAAAGCCGCGCCACGATCATCGCGTCGGTGATGTCGGTGATCTGCATCTCGTCGAAGGCCAGAACCCGCACCGCCTGCGCCACCTCGGCGGCCACGGGGGCCAGCGCGTCGGCCTCGCCCCGGGCGCGGGCGGCGTGCAGCCCGGCATGGATTTCCTGCATGAAGGCGTGGAAATGCACGCGGCGGTTGGGCACGTGAAGCGTTTCCACGAACATGTCCATCAGCATGGATTTGCCGCGCCCGACCCCGCCCCAGAGATACAGCCCCCTGGGCGGTGGCGGCGCGCGGCGAAACCAGCCGCGCGGTTCCGCGGCCTCGAGTTCGGCGCGGATCCGCTCGAACTCGGGCAGCAGGTCCTCCTGGGCGGCATCCCGCGTCAGCGCGCCGGTCGCGACGCGGCGCTCGTAAAGATCCGGCAGCGTTTCCATGCAGTCCGGGATACCGCGGGACGGCCCATGGGCTCAATAGCGCTGTGCGACCTTCTGCATTATCCCCACGAGATCGGCGCTGATTCCCGGCTCCGAGAGCGCGTGCCCGGCGACGGGGACGATCCGCAGATCGGATTTCGGCCAGGCTTCGGCGATGCGGTGCGCGGTGATCGGCGGGCAGATCATGTCGTAGCGGCCCTGCACGATGGTGCCGGGCACGTCGCGCAGCCGGTCCATCCCCGCGAGGATGTGACCGTCATGATCGAGAAAGCCGCGATGCGTGAAATAGTGATTCTCCAGCCGGGCGAAGGCGCGGGCGTAATCCGACGGGCTGTCGCCGCCGACCCCGGTGGAGTGCACGGTGGCCAGCGCATTTTCCCAGGCCGACCACGCCTTGGCGTGGGTGATCTCCTGCCCGAGATCGCCGGAAAAGAGCCGCTTGTGATAGGCCGCGATCATGTCGCCGCGCTCGTCCACGGGGATCGGGGCGATGAAACGCGCCCATGTCTCGGGCCAGAACGCACCGGCCCCGCCGCCATAGAACCAGTCAAGCTCGGCTTCGGTCATGGTGAACACGCCGCGCAGCGCCAGATGCAGCGCGCGGTCCGGATGGGTCTGGCCGTAGATCAGCGCCAGCGTCGCCCCCCAGCTGCCGCCGAACACCACCCAGGCGTGGATTCCGAGGGTTTCGCGGATCTGCTCGATATCGCGCACCAGATGCCATGTCGTGTTGGCCTCGACGCTGGCATGCGGGCGCGACCGGCCGCAGCCGCGTTGGTCGAAAAGGATGATTCGGTAGATGTTGGGATCGAAATAGCGCCGCATCGCAGGGCTGCATCCGCCGCCCGGCCCGCCATGCAGCACCAACACCGGCAGGCCGTCGGCGCGGCCCGATTGCTCGACATAGATCGAGTGGCCGTCGCCCACGTCCATCATCTGCCGGTCGAAGGGCTCGATGGGGGGATAAAGATACTGCACGGCAGTTTTATGGCTCGCGATCTTGTTCATGGATAGCCTATATATATCATGTTTCCAATTGAGCCATATGGAGCCCGGAATGCAAGCCGCGCAAAGCACGATTGATCCCGAAGAGGTCGCCAAGTTCGAGGCGATGGCCGCCGAGTGGTGGGATCCCGCCGGGACGTTCAAGGCGCTGCACATGCTCAACCCCTGCCGGCTGGATTACATAAACGCCCAGATCGAAGCGGAATTCGACCAGGATCTGGACGCGGGCGCGCCGTTTTCGGGGTTGCGGGTGCTGGATGTCGGCTGTGGCGGCGGGCTGCTGAGCGAGCCGCTGGCGCGGCTGGGCGCGGATGTGGTGGGCGTCGATGCCGCAGGCGGCAACATCCCGGTGGCCCGGCTGCATGCCGCGCAATCGGAGTTGCAGATCGATTACCGCCACGCCACCGCCGAGGATATGGCCGCGGCCGGCGAGGCGTTCGACGTGGTGCTGGTCATGGAGGTCGTGGAGCATGTCAGCGATCCGGCGATGCTGCTGGCCGCCTGCCGGCAGATGCTGCGTCCCGGCGGGCTGCTTATCTGTTCCACCCTGAACCGCACGCCGCAGAGCTTCGCCAAGGCGATCATCGGCGCGGAGTATCTCATGGGCTGGCTGCCCAAAGGCACGCATGACTGGTCGAAATTCATCACGCCGGACGAATTGCATGCGCTGCTGGGCACCGCCGGGCTGGACCCGGTGGATCGCAAGGGCTTCGTGTTCAACCCGGTGACGTGGCAATGGTCGCTGTCGGACCGCGATCTGAGCGTGAATTACGTGACCACGAGCGTGAATCGGGGGTAACAGGGCGTTTGCGGCCAGGGCTCACGCCGCGCTGCGCCCGACCGCCGGGTGGGCGCAATAACATCGGGGCGACGCGCTTTATGGTGCCGCACACTCCGACAATTGCGCCGGCTTGCAACGTTGCAGAAGCGCCCGCCCGAGGGGGCGGTCGGGCGCAGCGCGGCGGCGCGTGCCGCGCCTTGATTCCGCGCTTGGGGCACGTTCTGGCCTTTGCACTCTGCCTCACCCTTCCAGCCGGATCCGCAACTCGCGCAGCACCGGCAGGCTGGCGCGCACGCGGTCCTCGCCGAGATCGCCGATCAGCTCGGATATCATCGGGGTGATCGCCGCCATCGCCGCGTCGCATGCGCGCCGGCCCGCCGGGCTGATCGCGACCATCTTGCGGCGGGCATCCTCCCAGTCGGGGCGGATATGCACATATCCCGCCGCCTCCAGCTTGTGCAGCGTGTTGGTGATCGCACCGCGGGTGACGTGAAAGCTTGTCGCCAGTTGCGCGGGGCGGCGTTCGCCCCCCACCCGCGCCAGATGGTTGAGCACCGAGAAATGCGAGATTTCCATGCCCCGCGGCAATTCGCGGGCAAGCCGGTTGCGGATCAGCTGCTCGTTGGTGAGGATCTCGCTGAACAGCGCCACCGCGAGGGAATGACCGGGGCTCTCGGCCATTCAGGGACCGTCGAAGGCGCGGTCGTGGCGCAGCGAGGGCACGCGGCGGCGCGCCTCGGCCACCTCGCCGGGATCCAGATCGACCATCACGATGCCGGGTTCCGTGCCGCCATCGACCAGAACCTCGCCCCAAGGGGCCACCGCCATGCTGTGACCGTGGGTCGTGCGGGGCTTGCCGCGGCTGGCCTGATGCGTGCCGGTCTGCGCGGGGGCGAGGATGATGCACCCGGTCTCGATCGCGCGGGCGCGCAGCAGCGGCTCCCAATGCGCGGCGCCCGTCACGGGAGAGAAGGCCGCCGGCACGGTCAGGATCTCGGCCCCGGCCTGCGCCAGTCGGCGGTAGAGCGCGGGAAAGCGGATGTCGTAGCAGATCGTCAGGCCGAGTACCCCCCAGGACGTCTCGGCCAGCACCGCGCGGTCGCCGGGGCGAAAGCCGTCTGATTCGCGGAAGGTTTCCTCGGGCGAGACATCCACGTCGAACATGTGGATCTTGTCGTAACGCGCCCGGATGCCGCCATCGGGGCCGATCAGGAAGGAGCGGTTGGCGAACCGGCCGTCGGCATCACCGGTGAGCAGCGCGAGCGAGCCGATCAGCAGCCAGACACCGTGCCGTGCGGCGGCGGCCGACAGACCGGCCAGCGTCGGGTCGGTCGCCTCGGGATGCAGCACTGATTTCTGATGCGTGCGGCTGGTCGAGACGCAATTCGTGACCTCGGGGGTCAGGATGAGCTCGGCCCCGTCGGCCACCGCGCGCCCGATCATCTCGGACACCGTCGCGCGGTTCTCGTCGGGCTGGTCGCTGCTGGTGAGCTGCAGAAGGGCGGCGCGCATCGCTCAGACGCTCAGCAGGTCGTCGAGCTTGCCGGCGCGGTCGAGCGCGTAAAGCTCGTCGCAGCCGCCGACATGGGTCTCGCCGATGAAGATCTGCGGCACGGTGTGGCCGCCACCGGCGCGGCGCATCATCTCGGGCTTGCGGTCGGGCTGGGTCAGCACGTTGATTTCCGAAAACGCGATGCCCTTCTTGTTCAGCAGCCGCTTGGCGGCGTGGCAGAATCCGCACAGCGGGGACGTGTAGATCTCGACGGGTTGCATTCGGGACTCCTTTGCCGGTTTCACGGCAACCTAAGCGTCCTTGCCCACACGTGCCAGTGTCAGAATGCATACGTCCCGCGCGCCAGCGGCATAGCAGGCCTGCGTGGCCGCCGAAAGCGTCGCCCCCGAGGTCATCACGTCATCGACGATCAGGACGGGGCGGTCGCGGACACGGTCGCGGCGTCGGGGATTTGCGCTGATCGCGCGGTCGAGCGTCGCGTGGCGCGCCTCGCGATCGAGCCCCCCAAGACTTTGCGTGCGGCGGGTCCGGATCAGAAGGTCCGGACACCAGTCGCGCCCGGTGGCGCGCGCCACGCCCTGCGCCAGAACCGCCGCCTGATTGAAACGGCGTGACAGCAGGCGCAGCCAGTGCAGCGGCACCGGCGCGATCAGCGTGTCGGGCTGCAGGATGGGCTGTGCTGCGCGCGCCATCCAGGCGGAGGCGGGCCGCGCCAGATCCTGCCGGTCGCCATGCTTGAGCGCCAGCACCAGCCGCCGGCCATTGTCACGGTAGCGCAGCGCGGACCGGCCGCGCGACCATGGCCGCGCAGTGCCAAGGCAGTCGTCGCAATACTCCGGCCCCGCCGCCAGCCCGGGCAGTTGCGTGCCGCAGACATCGCAGACCAGCCCCGAAATGAAGGGTGTGTCGCGCCAGCAGGCACCGCACAGGCCGAAATCGCTTTCGACCATCGTGCCGCAGGAAATGCAGCGCGGCGGGTAGACCAGCCGGATAGCGGTTTGAAATGCCGATGCGCGCATCCTATTGTCCTGTCCATGACCCAGCAAAGCCTGACCGATCGCACAGCCCTTGCCCGCCAGCGCCTGCGCCGCACCGGCGCACCGGCGCTGTTCCTGCACGAGATCGCGGCGGACGAGATCGAGGATCGCCTGTCGGTGGTTAACAAAAGCTTTACCGCGCCGGTGATCGTGACCGGGCATCCGGAATTCTGGCAGGGCCGGTTTCCGGACGCGGAGGTGGTCGCGGACGACGACACGCTGGCGCTGGAGCCCGGCGCGCATGATCTGGTGATCCATGCCATGGGCCTGCACTGGGCTGGCGATCCGGTCGGGCAGCTGATCCAGACAAGGCGCGCGCTGATGCCCGACGGTCTGATGCTGGCGGGGCTGCTGGGTGGCAGCACGCTGCAGGAGTTGCGCAGCGCGCTGGCGCAGGCGGAGGCGGATGTGACCGGCGGGCTGTCGCCGCGGGTGTTGCCGATGGGCGAGATCCGCGATCTGGGCGCCTTGCTGCAACGCGCGGGGTTTGCGCTGCCGGTGGCCGACCGCCTGCCGCTGACGGTGGAATACGGCACGCCGCTGCGCCTGATGCACGACCTGCGCGCGATGGGCGAGGCCAACGCGATGACCGCCCGGTCCCGGCGGATGATGCGGCGCGCGGTGCTGGACAGGGCCTGCGAGATCTACCGCGACACCTATGGCACACCATCGGGCAGGGTCACCGCGACCTTCGAGATGATCTTCCTGACGGGCTGGGCCCCGGACGCCAGCCAGCCGCAACCGCTGCGCCCCGGATCGGCCACCACACGGCTGGCCGATGCGCTTGGCTCCGAGGAAACGCCGCTTAAAGATTGACCTCTGCCGCGTGACCGTTATCTGACACATGACCCCATGGACAGAATGGATCAGATCATGCTGGATGCCACCCGCACCGCGACCCGCCCCACGCACGCCCCCGCCGATCACCCCAGGGTGCCGCGCGGCAAGGTCGGCGTTCTTCTGGCCAACCTCGGGACGCCCGACAATTACGACTACTGGTCGATGCGGCGCTATCTCAACGAGTTCCTGTCGGACCGGCGGGTAATCGATTATTCGCCGTGGCTGTGGCAGCCGCTGTTGCAACTGGTGATCCTGTCCAAGCGGCCCTTCACCAGCGGTGCCGCCTACAAGTCGATCTGGAACGAGGACAAGGGCGAAAGCCCGCTGATGACGATCACCCGCGACCAGACCGACAAGATGCGCAGCGAATTGCAGGCCCGCTTCGGCGATCAGGTGATGGTCGATTTCTGCATGCGCTACGGCAATCCGTCGACGAAATCCAAGGTGCGCGCGCTGACCGAGGCGGGCTGCACCCGGATTCTGTTCTTTCCGCTCTACCCGCATTATGCCGGGGCCACCTCGGGCACCGCCGTCGACCAGTTCTTTCGGTCGCTGATGGAGGAAACCTGGCAGCCGATCGCGCGCGTCGTCGAGCCGTATTTCGAGAATGACGAATATATCGATGCGTTGGCCGGATCGGTGGAGCGCGCCTATGCGGCCGCCGAGACACGGCCCGAAAAGCTGGTCGTGTCCTATCACGGCATGCCGCAACGCTATCTGCGGCAGGGCGACCCTTACCATTGCCAGTGCCAGAAGACGACGCGCCTGCTGAAGGAACGGCTTGGCTGGGAAGATACCGAGATCACGACCACGTTCCAGTCGGTGTTCGGCCCCGAGGAATGGCTGAAACCCTACACCGTCGAAGAGGTCGCGCGCCTTGCCCGCGAGGAGGGCACCAAGCGCATCGCGGTGATGGCGCCGGCGTTCTCCGCCGACTGCATCGAGACGCTGGAAGAGATCAACGAGGAGATCCGCGAAAGCTTCGAGGAGGCGGGCGGCGAGGAGTTTACCTATATCCCCTGCCTCAACGACGATGACGCGCATATAAAGGCGCTGGCGTCGGTCGTCGAGACCAACCTGAAGGGCTGGATCGCGTAGGCGCCGACGCGAAACGAAAAAAGGCAGCGGGATCCGCTGCCTTTTTCATGTTTGTCCGTGGGATCGGATCAGGTCTCGGCGGCGATCACGGCGGCGATGATCGCCAGCACGGTGAGCGGAACCCAGACCGCCGCGTTCGACGAGCTTGCGGTGGTCTCTTCGACGATCACGGGCGCTTCCATGACCGGCTCTTCGACATTGCCGGCAAGGCCGGTCGAGGCGGCGGCGGCGAATGCGGCAGCCAGAACGAGTGTCTTCATCACTATCCTCCAGTTATATGTGCCGCTTACACGGGCGGCTTATGTCCGGTAGTCACGTATGATTTTGTAATCACCGAAACGTGAGGCTGACAAACTATCCTGAAGGTCGGGCCGCGATACAGCCCGGCATGTTGTCAAATGAGCAACACCTGTGTGCCGACTTGGGCCAGACCGAACAATTCCTGGATATGCTCGTTGTAAAGCCCGACGCACCCGCTGGACGACCGGCGCCCGATCTTGCGCGTGTCATGCGTGCCGTGGATGCGGTAATAGGTCCAGCTGAGATGCAGCGCATGCGTGCCAAGCGGATTGTTCGGGCCGGCCGGAACAAACGCGGGCAGGCTCGGATCGCGTTCGCGCATCGACGGTGTCGGGCGCCACTCCGGCCCTTCGACCTTGCGCGTCACCCGGGTGCGGCCGCGTCGCGTCAGATCCTCTGTCATCGGCACCGAGGACGGGTAGAGCTTGTAGATGCTTTCATCCTCGCTCCAGTAATGCACGGCGCGGGAGTCGATATCGACAAGGATCGCCCCGTTGTCGAGGCTGGAGAAATACGGCTGCCAATCCAGCGTGCGGAACGCCGAGATGTTGCGGCGCACACCCTTTTCAACGTCTTCCTCGATCTCGATCTCGCCGATACTGTCCTGGGCAAGCGCGGGCACGCCGAACAGCGCGGCGCCGCCGGCGATAAACGCGCGGCGCTGCCATTTGTTCCCGATATCAGAGGTCATTTTCGGTCTCTCCGGTCATATTTCGTTTCTTGTGGACAATATATGGCCGAAAGGTCGCAGTCGCAATTCAAACTAATGTCATGACGCACGAATCCGGGGTTGCGCATTTGAATTGCCACACCGGCCGGGCTAAACGGGTGCAGATCCGGTCGAAAGGATGATTTGGAATATGGCGCGTCTCATCAGTCTCTGTCTTGTTGCCTTGCTGGGGCTGGCCGCCTGTGCGGCGCCGCCACCTGCCGCCCCGCAGATGGGCGCGGATGGCCGTCCGCTGCCGCAGGTCTACCGCATCTCGGACCGCGAGACGCAGGAGATCCGGTTTCGCATGCTCGACGCGGTCAATTCGCTGCGCGAGGCCAATGGCGCCCCGCCCCTTCGGCTCGACGACAAGCTGACCGCTGCGGCGGCCACCCATGCGCGCGACATGTCGGTGCAGGGGCGCCCATGGCATTTCGGATCCGACGGATCGTCCCCGGTCGACCGGATCAATCGCGTCGGCTATGACGGGCGGCTGATCGGCGAGGCGATCTCGGAAACCTATGAAAACGAACTCGAAACCCTCGCCGCATGGATGCAGGAAGAGACCACGCGCCGCGTGATCCTCAACCCCGACGCCACGCGCATGGGCTTTGCGTGGTTGCAGGAGTCCGGTGGCAAGATCTGGTGGACAATGGTGCTGGGCGGCGGTGGCCGGCCGCAGGCGGTCACGCCAGGAGTGTGATCGGCGTGCCGTTGCGCACCATCGCATAGACATCTTCCATCTCGCGATTGGTGACGGCGATGCATCCCGCCGTCCAGTCGCGGCGCGACACGGCGAAGGTGTTCGGCTCGCCATGGATGAAGATGTCGCCGCCGGGCGGTTGGCCCATCTCGCCGGCATAGGCGATGTCGTGTTCGTTCGGATAGGAGATGCCGATCGACAGGTGATAGGCGCTGTTGGGATTGCGCCGGTCGATGAGGTAATGCCCCTCGGGCGTGCGCCCGTCGCCCTCGATCCGCTTGTGCCCGGCGGGGGCAAAGCCCAGATGCACCTTGTAGCGCTGCAGCACCTTGCGGTGATGCAGCAGGAACAGGTCGCGATTGCCCTTGGCGACCACCACACGAGTCACTTCGGGGCCGTTATAGCTGCGGAACTTGCTGTCGCCGGCACATCCCGCGAGGATCGCCGCCCCTCCGAGAAGTGCGGCGCGTCGTGTCATTGTCATGGCCTGTTCACCGTCTCACTGCCCGGTTTTTTTTATTGCTCTGACAATACACCGGAATCATGAGGATTCGGTAATGGTTTCTGCGCCTGTCCGGCAGATTTTACGCAGATTTCAGGGTGAACCCCGCGATCAGCTCGACATGGGCGGACCAGCGGAACTGATCGACCACCCGCACCGCGCCCATCTCGTAGCCATGGGCGATCAGATGCCGGGCATCGCGCGCAAACGTGACCGGATTGCACGAAACATAGGCGATCCGTGGCAGCCGCGCGGACGCGATCTGGGCAATCTGCGCCTCGGCCCCGGCGCGGGGCGGGTCCAGCAGGGCCGCATCGTAGCGCGCCAGATCCTCGGCCAGCAGCGGGCGGCGGAAAAGATCGCGCGCCTCGGTCGTGACGGGTTTGAGCCCCTGCGCGTGCCGCCAGCCCTGATCGAGCGCGGCGAGCATCGCGGCATCGCCCTCGACCGCGTGCAGAGGGGCGTGGCGCGCCAGCGGCAGGGTGAAGGTGCCGCAGCCGGCGAAAAGATCGACGATGCGGGTCGCGCCGGCGAGGATCGTTTCCACCGCCTCCAGCAGGGCCGCTACGCCATGATCCGTGGCCTGCAGGAACGCGCCCGGCGGCGGCACGACGCGGGCGGGGCCGAATTGCTGTTCGGGGATGCGACGGGTGACGATCACCTCGTCGCCCCATGCAAGGCGGGCCAGATCATGCGTCTGCGCCAGCCCGGCGAGGGTGGCGCGCAGCGGGCCATCGGCGGGTTTGCCGCCCGCGACCGCCACGTCGAGCCCGCCGCGCGACCGGGTGAGCGTGACCGCCAGCGGCGCCTTGCGGCTGGTCCCCGCGCGCGCCAGACCCTCGGCCAGCGGCAGCCCCGGCATCAGATCGGGATGCAGAAGCTGGCAATCGGGAATCTCGGTGATCGTGTCGCTGCCGCGCGCGTGAAACCCGGCCATCGCGCCGGCCTTGGTGCGGCGCGCGGCCAGCGTGGCGCGACGACGCGAGCGGGGCGGCGATGTATGGACCGCGCTGATCTGCGCGGCGATGTCATGCGCGGCGAGCGCCGTCTCGACCACCTCGGCCTTCCACCGGGCGACATAGGCGTCCGAGGCGTGCTGAAGCTGACAGCCGCCGCAGGATCTGAAATGCCTGCAGGGCGGCGCGACGCGCTCCGGCGCGGGCTCGATGATGCGGATATCGCGCAGGATCTGGCCGTCTTCGGTGCCCGTCACCACCTCGCCGGGCAGGGTGCGCGGCGCATAGACCGGACCCTCGGCGATGCCGTCGCCGTGATGGCCCAGCCGGGTGATGATGTGGCGGGTCACAGCAGATCCTCGCGCGTCAGGGTGAAGTCCGAGGCGATCCAGCGTGCCTCCAGTTCGCGCAGGCGCTGGCCGAGCGCGGGGCCGGTATACTCGGGTTTCAGGTCATTTGCCTTGACGGGGAATTTGGCCTGCGCGCCCTGCCCGAGCGCTGCGAAGGCGTCCGGATCCGGCGCATCGCCCGCCCGCGCGGCGCGCAGAAGCAGCGCGTCGCGGCCGGTCGCGGCCCCGTAGCGATAGCCAAGCTCGCCCGCACCCGTGGGGCTGTTGCTGGCCTCTTGCAGATGGCCGAGCCGCCGCGCCTCGGCCCGCGACAGGCGCAGGCGGTCCGCCGTATCCGCGCCGCCAAGGGCCGCGAGACGGCGCATGGCGTCGGGCGCGGTGGCGGTTTCGGCTTCGACATGCACCAGCGGCGCGAGCGCGCCCGCATCGGCGCCCGGCAGCACCCGTGTCAGCACGCCCGCCGCCTGCATCGCCGCGACCGACGGCGCGGGATCGGGGGCCGACAGAAGCTTGCGCATCTCGGCGCCGACACGTTCGCGCGAAAGCTGCGCCAGCCCGTCAACATGCGCGGCGCAGGCGGCCAGCGCATCGCCGTCCAGTCCCGTGGCAGGATCGCCGTATTGCGCGTGAAACCGGAAGAACCGCAGGATGCGCAGATAATCCTCGGCGATGCGCGCGCCCGGATCGCCGATGAAACGGACACGGCGCGCGATGAGATCCTCGATGCCGCCGAGCGGGTCGATCACCGTGCCGTCGGGCGCGGCGTAAAGCGCGTTCATGGTGAAATCGCGCCGCCGCGCATCGGCCGCGAGATCCGATCCGAAGGCCACCTCGGCATGCCGCCCGAACGTGTCCACATCCTCGCGGAAGGTGGTGACCTCGTGCGGTTTGCCATCCGAGACCACGGTGATCGTGCCATGATCGATGCCGGTGGGCACGGGTTTCAGCCCCGCCTCCTGCGCCAGCCGAATCACCGCATCGGGGGACGCGTCGGTCGCCATGTCGATGTCGTCCACCGGCACGCCGAGGATCGCGTTGCGCACGCAGCCGCCGACGAACACCGCCTGATACCCCGCGCCGGTCAGCGCGGCGCAGACCGCTTGCGTCGCCTTCGCATGGATCCAGTCGGCGGTGAGTTTCATTTGCGGCCCGCTTTTCGCCCGGCCATGTCGGCCATGACCCGCAGGATGCAGGCGGTCGCCCCCCAGATGTAATAGGGGCCGAACGGCACGGTGTAATAGCGCCGCCAGTCACCGCGCCAGCGGCGTCTCTCGACGCGGAAACGCCCGGGATCGAGCAGATGGGTCAGCGGCACCTCGAACACCTCGCTCACCTCGCCGGATTCGGGGACGGGCGTGAAAGGCTTGGTGATGCGCGCCAGAACCGGGGTCACGGCGAAACCTGTCACCGTCTCGTGGCCGGGCAGAAAGCCGAGGATCTCGACCGATTCGGGATCGAGCCCGATTTCCTCGTGCGCCTCGCGCAGGGCGGTCGCGGTGATGTCGGCATCGTGGTCTTCCTGCTTGCCGCCAGGAAAGGCGATCTGGCCGGGATGATGCTTGAGCCCCGAGGCGCGTTTCGTCAGGATCACCTGTGGCACGTCGCCTGCGCAAAGCACCGGCACCAGCACAGCCGCCGCGCGCAGACGGCGCCCCGGCGGCAGGCTTACCTGCGGGTTGAGATCGTAATCCGACGATCCCGCCCGCGCGGTGCCAAGCGACGCGACGATCGGGGCGAGCGGGTCACGCACCGTCGCCTTTCCCCGCCTCATTTCCGTCGGACGCGTCAAAGCCGAGCGTCGCGGGATCGAGCCGGTAATGCGCGCCGCAGAACTGGCAGTCGGCGGTCACGATGCCTTCCTCGGTGGTCATCGTCTCGATATCCCTGGCCGAGTAGATCGACAGGCTGTTGCGCACGCGATCCTCCGAACAGGTGCAGCCAAAGCGCACCGGCTGCATGGTAAAGACGCGCGGCGCCTCCTCGTGAAACAGCCGTACGAGCAGGTCGGTGGGCGCCACCGTGGGGCCGATCAGTTCGAGATCCTCGACCGTGTCGAGCAGGTGATTGGCGCGGTTCCAGTTCTCGGCATCCTCGCCCTCGACGATATCGGAGGGCTTGAGCAGCCCGCCCTCGCCCGACCCGCCGCCGGCGACAAAGGGCGACGCCTTGGGCAGTTGCTGCAGCATCACGCCGCCCGCGCGCCAGTGCTCGGCGCCGCCGGGTTCGCGCGACTGCCCGAAGCTGAGCGCAAACCGCGTCGGCAATTGTTCGGACTGGGCGAAATACGCCTCGGCACAATGGCGCAGCGCCGTGCCGGCGATCGGCGTGATGCCCTGATAGGGCGTCGTGCCCTTGCCCTGATCGATAAGCACGGCGAAATACCCCTCGCCCAGCTGCGCGAAGGGGGCGGTGCCGTCGAGCTTGTCGCGGTCGAAACTGGCATAGGCGCGCATCCAAGCGGGCTCTCCCGCGTCGCTGGGGCCGAAATAATCGGTCGCGATCATGCGCACCGCGCCCTTGGTCTGGACCTGCAGGGACAGCTTCCATCGCAGCTTGATCGTCTGGCCGATCAGCGCGGTCAGAAGCGCCATCTCCGCGACCAGCGCCTCGACCTGCGGGGGGTAGTCGTGCTGCGACAGAACGCCGTCGAGCACCCCGTCGAGGCGCGCGACGCGCCCCCGGATATCCGCATGATCAAGCTGGAACGGCAGGATCGTGTCGTCCCAGGCGATTTTCTGTCCAAAACTCATGGGGTTTCCTTCCTCGCGCGGCTTCGGCATATCGTGTGTATCTAGGCGGGACAAGTCGGGGCACCAAGAGGGCGCGGCATGATCAGACGATTCGGAGATCCTCCGCGCCATGATGTCGCCTACCGGATGCGGCCCGGCGCCTATGCCATCCTGCCGCGGAAGGCGCAAATGCTGGTGACCCATCAGGCGGCACCGGTGCCGGAACTGCAGCTGCCCGGTGGCGGGATAGATCCGGGGGAACATCCCATACAGGCGCTGCATCGCGAGGTGTTCGAGGAGACCGGCTGGCTGATCGCGCGACCGCGGCGACTGGGAGCGTTCCGGCGCTTCACCTACATGCCGGATTACGGGATCTGGGCGGAAAAGCTGTGCGTTGTCTATCGCGCCGATCCGGTGCGGGTGCTGGGCGACCCGTCAGAGCCGGGGCATCGCGCCGTCTGGATCACGCCGCGGGGGGCGACCATGGATCTGGGCAATGCCGGGGACCGGCATTTCGTCGGCCGGATGTTTTCAACCCGGCATCGGATCTGACTTGAATTCCAGAAGGACAGCCGAGATGTCGTCGGCGAAATCCGCGTCCCCGGCGAACGCCGAGAGCTTCCAGACAAGTGATTCGAGGAAGGCCTGACCGCGCGTCTGCCGCAGGCCCTGCATGATCCGCGCCAGACCGTCATCGTCAAGCAGCACGCCCGTCGAAGTCATGCATTCCGTCACCCCGTCGGAATGGATCAGCAGACGGTCGCCGGGCGCCAGCGTGACCTCGACCTCCTGGTAGGTCGCGTTGTCGATCAGCCCGACCGGCAGCCCGCCCTCGCCGATGAACTCCACCCGCCCGTCGGCGCGCTGCACCGCCGGGCAAGGGTGCCCCGCCTGCACCAGCGTCACACGCCCGGTCGCAAGCTCGACATTGGCGAGAACGATGGTGAAATAATGCTCGGTCTCCATCTCGGACATGAAGATGCGGTTGAGCAGCGCCACGGCCTCGGCCGGGGGGCGCGCGACGATGCGGCCATCCCGGGTCTTCTGCAGGGCGAGATTCTGTTCGGGCACCGAGGCCGAAAGATAGCCCGCAAGCCGCGCGGTCATCAGCGCGGAGCTGATGCCGTGGCCCGACACGTCGATCCCGTAGAGCCCGATCTGCCCCTCGGAGATGGGGAACATCCCCACGAGATCGCCACCCACATGCCCCGCCGATTGCAGCGTCAGCGACACCTCGGCCGCCCCGAGATCGCGGTGGCGTTCGCTGACCAGCGATTGCTGCAGGCGCTTGGCCTCGATCAGATCGCTGTCGAGCGAATCGTAGAGCGCCTGCAACTCGTCGAGCGTGGACTTGATCAGCCGGTTCTTTTCGGTCAGTTCGCGCTCCATCTGAAGGATCCGCGCCCCCGCCGCGATCCGTGCGCGCAGTTCCGCCGCATTGACGGGTTTCGTCAGGAAATCGTCGGCCCCGGCATCGAGGCCCAGCGCCACCTCGGTCTTGTCGCTTTTCGAGGTGAGCAGGATGAAATATCCGTAAGTGTCGCGCGGCATCTCTCGGAAAGCGCGGCAGAATTCCAGACCGCTCAGCCCCGGCATCATCCAGTCGCTCATCACCAGATCGGGGGCATAATCGGCGCAGAGCGCGAGGGCCTCGTCGCCGGATGCGGCCTCGCGCACCTCGAACCCCCAGCGTTGCAGCGAGGCCGAAAGGATCCGCCGCTGCAGCCGGCTGTCATCGACCACAAGAACCCGACGGATCACGCCATCGCCGGTCTGCTCGCCCGTTTCCTCTATACTCCGCGGTCGCACATCATGATCCTTGACACCCTGCCAAAGGGGTAGCCCAAGGCATCTTAACATCGGGTGAATGCTAAAATTGACGGCGTTCGGGGGGCCGGAATTAAGGAGTCGCAAAGAATTCACGCAGAGTGTCGCGCACGGGGTCGTGCGAAAGGAGGCTGTCATGATCGACTGGGACCATGTCCGAAAGCTTCGGGACGAGATCGGCGCGGACGCGTTCGAGGAGGTTGTGGAGATGTTCCTCGACGAGGTCGAGACCGAGATCGAGACGCTGCGCGCGCCGCCCGGCGCGCGCGATCTCGAGGTGCAGTTGCACTTCATCAAGGGCAGTGCGCTTAATCTCGGCTTCGCCGAGTTCGCCGCGCTGTGCCAGAAAGGCGAAGCGGCCGCGTCCGGCGGCCAGGCCGACACCGTGAACCTGACCGAGGTGCTGGACTGTTTCGACAGGTCGAAAGCCGCATTCCTGGCAGGTCTCAAGGCGGAGGTGACGGCCGCCTAGATCAGGAACTCTGCCAGAACCTCGTCATGGGTGATGTCGCGGTAGTTGAACCCGGCCTCGTCCAGCCTGCCGAAGATATGATCGAAGTTTTCGGGCCGCGTCGTCTCGATCCCGATCAGGACGGAGCCGAAATTGCGCGCCGATTTCTTGAGATACTCGAACCGCGCGATGTCGTCCTCGGGCCCCAGCGTGTCGAGAAAGTCGCGCAGCGCGCCGGGGCGCTGCGGCAGGCGCAGGATAAAGTATTTCTTGACGCCGGAATACCGCTGCGCGCGTTCCTTGACCTCGGGCAGACGCTCGAAATCAAAGTTGCCGCCCGAGGTTACGCAGACCACCGTCTTGCCGCGGATCGCCTCGCCCATGTCCTTGAGCGCGTCGATCGCCAGCGCGCCGGCAGGTTCCAGCACCACGCCCTCGACGTTGAGCATCTCGAGGATCGTCGTACACAGCCGGTCCTCGTCGACCGTCCGCACGCGAGCCGGATCCAGATCCGCGAGCCGCGCGAAGGTCCGCGCGCCGATCTGCCCCACCGCCGCGCCATCGGCAAAGTTCAGCACATGATCGAGCCGCACCGGCCGGCCCGCAGCGAGGGCGGCGGCGAGACACGCGCCACCGGCCGGCTCCACCAGCGTGAGGGCGCTGCTGTCTTCCAGATAGCTGCGCGCCCCCGCCGACAGGCCGCCACCGCCCACCGGAAGGATCAGATGATCGGGCGCCTGCCCGAGCTGGGCCTCGATCTCGACCGCGACACTGGCCTGGCCCTCGATCACGTCATCATCGTCGAAAGGCGACAGGAAATGCCCGCCGACCTCGCGGCAATGCGCCTGCGCCGCCTGCAGCGTGTCGTCGAAATAATCCCCTGTCATCCGGATCTCGACCGCGTCCCCGCCGAATTTCTCGGTCTTGCCGATCTTCTGCTGGGGCGTCGTCACGGGCATGAATATCACGCCGTGGACCCCGAAATGCCGGCACATGAAGGCCACGCCCTGCGCATGGTTGCCGGCGCTGGCACAGACGAATTGCGTGGTCTCGGGATACGCCGCCAGCACCTTGCGCATGGCGTTGAACGCGCCGCGCAGCTTGTAGGAGCGTACCGGCGTCAGATCCTCGCGCTTGAGATAGATTTCGGCGCCGTAGCGCTCCGACAGGTGGTCGTTGCGTTGCAGCGGCGAGGGCTCGAACACCGCGCGCATCGCGACCTCGGCCAAACGGGCGTTTTCCTGAAACTCTGTCATCCCGGTGAAGTGACGCAAAGCGGGTGGGCTGACAAGGGCTGCCGCTTGCCCCGACGCATAAAACCCGCTAAGCGCGCGACGATATGCATCAAGGGGAAAAGACATGTCCGCGCCCAAGAAAGTCGTCCTGGCCTATTCCGGGGGTCTGGATACCTCGATCATCCTGAAATGGCTGCAGACCGAATATGGTTGCGAGGTGGTCACGTTCACCGCCGATCTGGGCCAGGGCGAGGAGCTGGATCCGGCGCGCAACAAGGCGCAATTGCTGGGGATTGCGCCGGACAACATCTATATCGAGGATGTGCGCGAGGAGTTCGTGCGCGATTTCGTGTTTCCGATGTTCCGGGCCAACGCGCTTTACGAGGGGCAATACCTGCTGGGCACGTCGATCGCACGGCCGCTGATCTCCAAGCGGCTGGTCGAGATCGCGGCGGAAACCGGCGCGGACGCGGTGGCGCATGGCGCGACCGGCAAGGGCAACGATCAGGTGCGGTTCGAACTGGCGGCCTACGCGCTCAACCCCGATATCCGGGTGATCGCGCCGTGGCGCGAATGGGATCTGACCAGCCGCACCCGGCTGATCGATTTCGCCGAGAAGAACCAGATCCCGATCGCCACCGACAGGCGCGGCGAGGCGCCGTTTTCCGTGGATGCCAACCTGCTGCATACCTCGTCCGAGGGCAAGGTTCTGGAAGACCCCGCCGAGGCGGCCCCCGATTACGTCTATCAGCGCACGGTGGCCCCCGAGGACGCACCCGACACGCCCGAGATCATCGAGGTGACGTTTCACAAGGGCGATGCGGTGGCGATAGGTGGTGAGGCGATGAGCCCGGCCACCATCCTGACCCGGCTGAACGCGCTGGGTGGCGCGCACGGGATCGGGCGGCTGGATTTCGTCGAGAACCGCTTTGTCGGCATGAAATCGCGCGGCATCTACGAGACGCCGGGCGGCACGATCCTTCTGGAGGCGCATCGCGGGATCGAGCAGATCACCCTTGACAGCGGCGCGGGGCATCTGAAGGATTCCCTGATGCCGCACTATGCCGAGCTGATCTACAACGGGTTCTGGTTCAGCCCGGAGCGCGAGATGCTTCAGGCCGCCATCGACCGCTCGCAGGCGCATGTGACCGGGACGGTGCGGCTCAAGCTTTACAAGGGATCGGTGACCACGATCGGGCGCTGGTCGGATCACAGCCTCTATTCCGAGGCGCATGTGACCTTCGAGGAAGATGCTGGCGCTTACGATCAGACCGACGCGGCGGGGTTCATCCAGTTGAATGCGCTGCGGCTGAAACTGCTGGCGGCCCGCGATCGGCGGCTGAAAGGGTAGGCCAAGATGGATCCGGAGTTCTGGCACAGCCGGTGGCAGGCCGGGCAGATCGGCTTCCACGAGGGCCGCGTGAACCGGATGCTGGCGGCGCATATCGGCGCGCTGGACCTTTCAGACGGCGCGCGGCTGTTCCTGCCGCTCTGTGGCAAGGCGGTCGACATTCATTGGCTGCTGGCACAAGGCTATCGCGTCGCCGGGATCGAGCTGAGCGAGATCGCGGTGCGCGATCTGTTCGCCGAGACGGGTATGGACCCGACGATTACGCAAGCCGGGCCGCTGAAACGCTACAGTGCGGAAGGTGTGGATATCCTTGTCGGCGATATCTTCGCGCTGACGGCTGACATACTCGGCCCGGTGGACGCGGTCTACGACCGCGCCGCACTGGTGGCGCTGCCCGCGGGTATCCGCGGAGACTATGCCGCGCATGTCGCCGCGATCACCGGCACCGCGCCGCAGCTTCTGATAACGTTCGACTACGATCAGACGCTGATGGACGGCCCGCCGTTTTCGCTGTCGGAGGCCGAGGTGCGGGCGCATTACGGTGCGCATTATTCCGTGTCGGTCCTGTCGCGACATGATGTCGAAGGCGGGCTGAAGGGCATCTGCCCGGCGGTGGAAACGGCGCTGCTGCTCAGCCCGTCCTGATCCGCGTACCGCGTCGGTTTCCGCTTTCGCCCGCCGGCGCGGGTTTGTAGGATCCTGCGATAGCTGTGCGGGGGACCAAGGTGACGGATGCGGCATCCAACGTGACGCCGATGATGGCGCAATATCTGGAGATCAAGGCGCAGTACCCGGGCGCGCTCTTGTTCTACCGGATGGGCGATTTCTACGAGCTTTTCTTCGACGATGCAGGCGTGGCGGCCGAGGCGCTGGATATCGCGCTGACCAGGCGCGGCAAGCATCTGGGCGCGGATATCGCGATGTGTGGCGTGCCCGTGCATTCCGCCGAAGGCTACCTTCTGACGCTCATTCGCAAGGGGTTCCGCGTCGCGGTGTGCGAACAGACCGAAGACCCCGCCGAGGCCCGCAAGCGCGGGTCGAAATCGGTGGTCCGGCGCGAGGTGGTGCGGCTTGTCACGCCCGGCACGCTGACCGAGGAAAGCCTGCTCGATGCGCGGCGGCACAATTACCTTGCCGCGGTCGCACGCGTTCGCGGCGAAGGGGCGCTGGCATGGGTCGATATCTCGACGGGCGCGTTTCACGTGATGCCGCTGGCACTGACACGGCTGGGGCCGGAACTGGCGCGGCTCGCCCCGCGCGAGGTGGTGGTGTCCGAGGTCGACGAGGCGGATCTGCGCGAGGTCGTGGCCGAAAATGGCGCCTCGCTGACGGCCCTCGGGCAATCGGCATTCGACAGCACGGGCGGGGAAAAGCGGCTATGCGCGCTGTTCGGGGTCGGCACGCTGGAGGCGTTCGGCCCCTTCACCCGGCCCGAGATCGCGGCGATGGCGGCCATCGTCGAATGGCTGGAGATCACCCAGAAGGGCAAGCTGCCGCTGCTGCGCGCGCCGGTGCGCGAGGCCATCGCGCGGGTGATGCAGATCGACGCCGCGACCCGCCGCAATCTGGAACTGACCCATGCGCTGGACGGGCGGCGCGCCGGATCGCTGCTGGCGACGGTGGACCGGACGGTGACGGCCGGCGGCGGGCGCCTGCTGGAGCGGCGATTGTCGAGCCCCAGCCGGGTGCTGGAGGTGGTGCAGGCGCGGCTCGATGCGGTGGGGTTTGCCGTGGAGGCGGCCCCGCTGGCCGGGGATCTGCGCGACAGCCTGCGCCGCGTGCCGGATCTCGACCGGGCGCTGTCGCGGCTGGGGCTCGATCGGGGCGGCCCGCGCGATCTTGCGGCGGTGCGCGGCGGGCTGGCGCAGGCCGCCGAGATTGCCGGACGCCTCGACGGGGTCGATCTGCCTGACCTGCTGGCCGAGGCCGTGGCGGAGTTGCGCGGGCACGAGGCGCTGCTGGACCTGCTGGACCGGGCGCTGGTGGCCGAACCGCCGCTGCTGGTGCGCGATGGCGGCTTCATCGCGGCGGGGCATGACTCGGATCTCGACGAGGCGCGCAAGCTGCGCGACGAGGGGCGCGGCGTGATCGCGGGCATGCAGGGCGATTACATCCGGCAAACCGGGATCCAGTCGCTCAAGATCAAGCATAACAACGTGCTGGGCTATTTCGTCGAGGTGACGGCGACCCATGCCGAAAAGATGCTGGCGGCCCCGTTGACCGAGACGTTCAAGCACCGGCAGACCACCGCGAATCAGGTGCGGTTCACGACCGTCGCCCTGAGCGAGATGGAGACACGGATCCTGAATGCCGGCGGCCGCGCGCAGGAGATCGAAAAGCGGCTTTACGAGGATCTGAAAGCGGCGATCCTCGACGGATCGGCAGAGGTGGCACAGGTGGCCCGAAGCCTTGCTGACCTGGATCTGGCCACGGCGCTGGCCGATCTGGCGCGGGCCGAGGACTGGTGCCGCCCGTCGGTGGACGAAAGCCGCGTTCTGCGGATCGCGGGCGGGCGGCATCCGGTGGTGGAGCGGGCGCTGCGCGCGCAGGGCGGTGCGCCGTTCATCGCCAATGATTGCGCGCTGGACGCGGACAGCGACATCCGCCTGCTGACCGGGCCGAACATGGCCGGCAAATCGACATTTCTGCGGCAGAACGCGCTGATCGCGCTGTTGGCACAGATGGGCAGCTACGTGCCGGCGAAGGCCGCGCAGGTGGGTCTGGTCAGCCAGCTGTTCAGCCGCGTGGGCGCGTCGGACGATCTGGCGCGCGGGCGGTCAACCTTCATGGTGGAAATGGTCGAGACCGCCGCGATCCTCAATCAGGCGGATGCGCAGGCGCTGGTGATCCTCGACGAGATCGGGCGCGGCACGGCGACCTATGACGGGCTGAGCATTGCCTGGGCGACACTGGAGCATCTGCATGACGTGAACGGATGCCGGGCACTGTTCGCGACGCATTACCACGAGCTGACGCGGCTCAGCGACACGCTGGCGCGCGTCGACAACGCCACGGTGGCCGTCAAGGAGCATGACGGCGAGGTGATCTTCCTGCACGAGGTGCGGCGCGGCGCGGCCGATCGCAGCTACGGCGTGCAGGTCGCCAAGCTGGCCGGGTTGCCGCCTGCGGTGGTGAACCGGGCGCGCGTGGTGCTGGATGCGCTGGAGCGGGGCGAGCGCGAGGGCGGCGGGGCGCGCAAGGCGCTGATCGACGATCTGCCGCTTTTTGCCGCGACGCCGCCGCCCGCGCTGGCAAAGGCGCGCGCCTCGCAGGTGGAGGCGCGCCTTGCGGATGTGTTGCCGGACACGCTCAGCCCGCGCGATGCGCTCGCGCTGATCTATGAGTTGAAGGAATTGTCAGACATGGCGGGGTGAGTCCCCGCCCTGCCCTCATTCCTCGCGGTTGGACGACACACCCACCTGCGCGGGGCGCAGGATGCGGTCGTGCAGCATGAAGCCCTGCGCCGAGACCTGAATGATCTCGCCCGCCCTGGTGCCGGGCAGCGGCGCCTCGAACATCGCCTCGTGCTTCTGCGGGTCGAAAGGGTCGCCGATCTGCGGGTCGATCAGGGTGATGCCGTGCTTGGTGAACACGTTGCGCAGTTCGCGTAGCGTCAGCTCGATCCCTTCGAGCAGCGCCTCGGAGCCATCGCGCTGTTCCTCGGTCACGCTCTCCAGCGCCCGCTTCAGGTGATCATGCACCGGAAGCATGTCGCGCGCCAGCTTCGAGCCGCCGTAATTCTCGGCCTCGCGCCGGTCCTTGTCGGACCGCTTGCGGGCATTTTCCGCGTCGGCGATGGCGCGCATGAACTTGTCCTGCAGCGCGTCCCGTTCGGCGCGGAGTTCGTCGATTTCGACCGCCTCCTTGGAGACATCGCCCGCCGCATGCTCCTGCTCTTCGGCCGCGGCGTCTTCTATATCGTCAAGAAAGTCGTCTTTTCTCGGTTCTGCCATTCTTCACCTCTAACTCCGGTCGGAGATCAATTTGCCTACCAGCTGCGCGGTGTAGTCCACGATCGGCACGATACGCCCATAGTTGAGTCGCGTCGGGCCGATGACACCCACCGCCCCGATGATCTTACGGTCAGAATTCATATATGGAGAGACAACCAAAGAGGAACCCGAAAGTGAGAAAAGTTTGTTCTCCGAGCCGATAAAGATGCGCACACCCGCGCCCTCATCGGTCAATTCCAGAAATTCCGCAATGTCGCGCTTGCGTTCCAGGTCGTCGAAAAGGACACGGATGCGTTCCAGATCATCCTCGGCGACGTCGGCATCCAGCAGATTCGCACGGCCGCGCACGATCAGGCGCTCGGGGTTTTCGCCTTCGCCCTCCCACACGGCCAGACCGCTTTCGACCATCGCCTGCGACAGCACGTCGATTTCCTGCCGACGCGCGCTGATCTCGGAGGCGATCAGGTGCTGCACGTCCGACAGCGTCCTGCCCTCGATCAGCGCGTTGAGGAAATTGGCGGCTTCGCGCATCGAACTGGGCGTCTGGCCCGGCGGCGGCGTGAAGATCCGGTTCTCGACGTGACCATCGGAAAACACCAGAACCACCAGCGCCCGGTCATGTGCGAGGCTGACGAACTCCATATGCTTGATCGGCGCCTCGTGCTTGGGGGTCAGCACCAGCGACGCGCCGCGTGTGACACCCGACAGCGCCGAGCCGATGCGGTCGAGCACCCCGGCCACGTCCTGTGAATTGCTGCCCACGGTCGCATCGATCAGACGGCGGTCCGACATCTCGACATCCGACACCTCGAGCAGCCCGTCCACGAACATGCGCAAGCCGCTTTGCGTCGGCACCCGGCCGGCGCTGACATGCGGGCTGTCCAGAAGGCCGAGATATTCGAGGTCCTGCATCACGTTGCGGATCGTCGCGGCGCTGACTTTTTCGCTGAACTCGCGGGTCAGGCTGCGCGACCCGACGGGATCGCCGGTGGCCAGATAGCCCTCGACCACGCGGCGAAACACCTCGCGCGAGCGTTCGTTCATCTGATCCAATATGTGTCTGCCGTCGGTCATCTGCCTGAGTTCCTGCCTGACACACCATTAAGGACGGGATGTCGCAAAGGTCAATCGGGCTTGTCATTACAGGTCCGGTGGATGTATTCCCGCCCCAAACCAAGAGGAAATAATATGCGCCCTTCCAGACGCGACCTAAACGAAATGCGCCCGGTTTCAATCGAAACCGGCGTCACAAAGCATGCAGAGGGGTCTTGCATGATCAAGGTGGGTGACACGCATGTGCTGTGCACCGCGACCATCGAGGACCGCGTGCCGCCTTTCGTGAAGGGCACCGGGCTGGGCTGGGTCACCGCCGAATACGGCATGCTGCCGCGCTCTACGGGAAGCCGGATGCGCCGCGAAGCAACCGCCGGCAAACAGGGCGGACGCACCGTCGAGATCCAGCGCCTGATCGGGCGCTGCCTGCGGGCGGGGGTCGATCGTGTCGCCCTCGGCGAGCGGCAGATCACCGTGGATTGCGACGTGATCCAGGCCGATGGCGGCACCCGCTGCGCGGCGATCACCGGGGGCTGGGTCGCGCTGCGGCTGGCTGTCGGCAAGCTGATGAAAGCTGGCGATGTGATCACCAACCCGCTGGTCGATCCGGTCGCCGCAGTGTCGTGCGGGATCTATGCCGGGCAGCCGATCCTCGATCTTGACTACCCCGAGGACAGCGAAGCCGGTGTCGACGGAAACTTCATCATGACCGGCTCCAAGCGGCTGATCGAGGTGCAGATGAGCGCCGAGGGCGCAACGTACAGCCGCGAGCAGATGAACACGCTGCTGGACCTGGCCGAGCAGGGCGTGGAGACGCTGGTCGCCAAACAGCGCGAGGCGGCGGGTGCGTAAGTTCACCGAGGACACGCTGCTGGTCGCGACGCATAACGCGGGCAAGCTTGACGAGATCAGGGCGCTTCTGGCGCCATATGGTGTCGGCGTCGTCGGGGCGGCCGAGAAGGGCCTGGCCGTGCCCGATGAGACGGAAACCACCTTTGTCGGCAATGCGCGGATCAAGGCGCATGCGGGCGCGGTCGCGGTCGGCCTGCCCGCGCTGTCGGACGATTCCGGGATCGTGATCGACGCGCTGGACGGTGCCCCCGGCGTCTTCACCGCGGATTGGGCCGAAACCGGGACGGGGCGCGATTTCGACGTCGCGATGACCCGCGCGCATGACGCGCTGCTGGCCCGCAAGGCGCCGCAGCCATGGACGGGGCGGTTTTGCTGCACGCTGGTGCTTGCCTGGCCGGACGGGCATGACGAGGTGTTCGAGGGCACGGTGGACGGATGGATCGTCTGGCCGATGCGGGGCGCGTCCGGGCATGGCTACGACCCGGTGTTTCAGCCATTGGGACATGACGTGACCTTTGCCGAGATGACCCCGGAGCAAAAGAACCGGATAAGCCACCGCGCTGACGCGTTCCGCAAACTGGTCGAGGGCTGTTTTGGCTGAAGATTGGCAACAGGGGGGATTCGGGCTGTATCTGCACTGGCCGTTCTGTCAGGCGAAATGCCCCTATTGCGATTTCAACAGCCATGTCGCGGGCACTATCGACCACCCCCGATGGCGCGACGCCTATCTGCGCGAGATCGATCGTTATGCGGCGCTGTTGCCGGGCCGGGTGCTGAGCAGCGTGTTCCTGGGCGGCGGCACGCCCAGTCTGATGGCGCCGGAAACCGTCCATGACATTCTGGAACATGTGCGCAAGGTCTGGCCCGTGGCCAACGACCTTGAAGTGACTCTCGAGGCCAATCCCGGATCTGTCGAGGCCGGTCGTTTCGCGGCTTTCGCGCAGGCGGGCGTCGCGCGGATCTCGCTTGGGGTACAGGCGCTGGACGACGGGGATCTGCGCCGCCTCGGGCGGGTTCATTCGGTTGCAGAGGCCTTTCAAGCCCTTGAAATTGCGAAGAAAACAATTGATCGCGTCAGCTTTGACCTGATCTATGCGCGTCAGGACCAGACGCTGTCGGACTGGCGCGCGGAGCTGCGGCAGGCGGTCGATCTGGCGGTTGATCACATGTCGCTCTATCAGCTGACGATCGAAAGCGGCACCGCATTCGGTGATCGTTACAAGGCCGGCAAGCTGCGCGGCCTGCCCCCGGATGATCTTGCGGCCGACATGTATGACGCGACACAGGAGATTTGCGAGGCTGCGGGGCTTGGGGCCTATGAAGTATCGAATCATGCCGCACCGGGGGCTGAATCGCGCCACAACATGATCTACTGGCGTTATGGCGATTATGTCGGCATCGGACCCGGCGCGCATGGTCGGATCACGCTTGGCGGCCAGAGACATGCCACGGAGACGTGGCTGCAGCCGGGACGTTGGCTGAACGAGGCCGAAACGGGACACACCGAATCTGTCAGGACGCCGCTGGACGGGGCAGACCAAGCCGGTGAGTATCTGCTGATGGGGCTACGGATGGCGGATGGTATCGACATCACGCGGTTTGCGACCATGGCAGGTGCGCCGCTCGATGCCGCGACGGTGCAGCATCTGAGCGATATCGGGATGGTCGAACAGCACGGCCGGCGGCTTGCCGCGACGCAGGCCGGTCGGCGAGTCCTGAACTCGGTGATTACAGAGCTTTTGCCGGAAATTAACGCATATTCAAACGCTTAGCATTCCGATCAACCGGTCAAGCTGATCCAGCTTCTCGTAGCGGATGGTGATCTGTCCGTTTTCCGCACCCGAATGATGGTCGATGGTCACCGACATTGTGAGATGCGCGGAAAGATCGTCTTCGATGGCCTTTGTATCCGCGTCCTTGACGGGGTCTTTCCTTTTGCGCCTGGATGGGCCTGCGCCGGTCGCATCCTGAGAGGCCAGCTTCGCCAGCTTTTCGGTTTCGCGCACCGAAAGACCCTTCTCGATCACCCGGCGCGCCAACACGAGCGGATCATCGGCGGTCAGGATCGCGCGCGCATGTCCTGACGACAAGCGCCCTTCGCGCAGATATGTCAGCGCCTCGTCCGGCAGATTCAGCAAGCGGACGGCATTGGCGATATGGCTGCGGCTCTTTCCGAGGACTTCCGCCAGTTTTTCCTGCGTGTGCCCGAATTTGAGCATGAGCTGATTGAACCCCATGGCCTCTTCGACGGGGTTGAGATCGGCGCGCTGGATGTTCTCGATGATCGCGACCTCGAGCACCTCGGTATCGCTGAACTCGCGTATGATCACCGGGATCTCGTGCAACTTGGCCATCTGCGCGGCACGCCACCGCCGCTCTCCCGCGACGATTTCGAAATCTCCGTCGCTGCGCGGGTTGGCGCGGACGATGAGCGGCTGGATGATGCCGTGCTCTGAAATCGATTGGGACAGTTCATACAGCGCATCGCCGTTGAAATTGCGCCGCGGCTGATCGGGGTTGGGGTGCACCTTTTCGATCGGCACCGACATGTCTGGCTGACGCGGCTTGTCTTCGGGCTCTGTCAGCATGTTGTCATTCACATCGGCCATAAGCGCCGACAACCCCCGGCCAAGACCGCGATTCTGGGTTTTTCTGGTAGACATGAGCGGATTCCTTTCGGCTCAGGCGGCCACGCGGGTGGTTTTTTCCATGAGTTCACGGGCAAGATCCCGGTAGGCCTGCGCGCCCTTCGAGTTAGGATCGTAACGCAGCACGGAAAGCGCATATGAGGGGGCCTCACTCAACCTAACGTTGCGAGGAATGCGCGTTCGAAACACCAGGTCCCCCAGATTGTCGCGCGCGTCTTTTTCAACCTGACCGGACAGGTTGTTGCGAGAATCGACCATCGTCAGCACGATGCCTTCGATCCTCAGATCGGTATTCGCGCTTTGGCGCACCTCGCGGATTGTCAGGAGAAGCTGCGACAACCCTTCGAGGGCGTAGAACTCGCTTTGCAACGGCACGAGAACCGAATGGGCCGCAACCATGGCGTTAATCGTCAACATGTTCAGCGATGGCGGACAGTCGATCAGCACATAATCGAACGTATAGGGATCCATCGACCGATTTCGTAAAGCGTCGCGCAGGAGGTATAGCCGTTTTTCGTTTGAAATCAGCTCGATGTCTGCCGAGGACAAATCGACCGTGGCTGGAACGATGTGCAGGTTCTCGTCCTTGGTCGGGTGGATGATCTGATCCAGGGGAACCTTGTCATCCAGCAGGAGATCATACGTCGTGAGATCGCGCGCGTCCGGCTCTATGCCCAACCCCGTGGATGCATTGCCCTGCGGATCAAGATCCACAATCAGAACGCGAGAGCCGTTCGCGGCAAGAGCTGCGCCGAGATTGATCGTCGTTGTCGTTTTCCCCACCCCGCCTTTCTGGTTCGCGATGGCGATGATTTTTGGAGTCGGATAACGGCGACTGTCAGACACGGTCCACTCCTGTGACGCTGAGAATTACTGAGCTTTCCTGTAACACACTTTTATCGGTCCGATAACTGAATTGCCACGCTGATTGCGCCTCACGCACTTCTTTTTTCCAATTCTGCCCTTTGGGCAAAAGCGCAATCCCGTCTGGCGCAAGGTGGCGATGCGTGAATCCCAAAAGCTTCGTCAAGGGCGCAAGCGCCCGCGCCGAGACGACCGAGGCTTTCAGCGGCGGCACGGCCTCTGCACGCGCAGTCAGGATAGACGCGGTGACCCCGGTTTCGTGCAGAACGGTACGCAAAAACGCGGATTTTCTCGCATCGCTTTCAACAAGGGTGATGTTCGAGGTTTGAGCCCTGTCCTGCACGAGAATCGCAATCACCAGGCCGGGGAACCCCGCTCCCGTGCCGAGATCCGCCCAATGATCGAATGTCGGCGGCGCAAGCTTCAAAAGTTGAGCGGAATCCACGAAATGCCTGCGCCAGAGATCGTCGAGCGTCGACGGCGCCACAAGGTTGATTTTCGGGTTCCATGCCCGCAAGAGGTCGGCATAGACGTGCAGGCGCTCGCTTGTTTCACGTGAAACATTCAGGTGAGCCACTTCCTGTGTCACGCTGTTTTTAGCCGTTCAGCCTGTTTGAGATTTACAAGAATCAGCGTCAACGCAGCCGGTGTCATCCCTTCGATCCGCGACGCTTGCGCCAGATCCTCGGGTCTGACCGATGTCAGCTTGGACTTCAATTCGTAAGACAGGCCGTCGATGCGATTGAAATCGAAATGCGCGGGGATCGCATGCGCCTCGTCCCGGCGCAACATTTCGACGTCGCGTGCTTGGCGATCTATATAATTCGAATAGATCGCTTCTGTCTTGAGCTGCAGGCGGGTCGCCTCGGGCACACCGGAAAGTGTGGGGTCGAGCGCCATCACGTCATCAAATGTCACGTCCGGGAAAGCAAGGACCTGAAACGCGGTTCGCTTCGTTCCGTCCTGATTGACCTTAAGACCAGCACCGGACAACTCCTTTGGGGTGTACTGGGCACCCTTCAAGACAGACCGCGCCGCTCTGAGGTCTGCCATCTTCTGCGCGAAGACCTTTTGCCGGGCCGCGCTCACACACCCTATCTGGATCCCTGCGGGCGTCAGACGCTGGTCGGCGTTGTCGGCGCGCAACGACAGCCGAAACTCGGCCCGGGACGTGAACATGCGGTAAGGCTCTGACACGCCGCGCGTGACGAGGTCGTCAATCATAACGCCAATATAGCTGTCGGTTCGACTGAACCGGACCGGATCCTTATCGCGGGACTGCAAAACAGCATTGATACCGGCAACGAGGCCTTGGGCCGCTGCTTCTTCATAACCCGTTGTGCCATTTATCTGACCGGCCAGAAAGAGCCCGGGAACGGATTTGACGGCGAGGCTTTGTGACAGCGCGCGCGGATCGACGTAATCATACTCGATGGCATAGCCAGGCTGAAGAATTTGCACGTTTTCCAGCCCGGCGATCGAGCGGACATATTCAGCCTGGATGTCTTCCGGCAAGGACGTCGAGATGCCGTTTGGATAAATCACGTCATCCGACAGCGACTCCGGTTCCAGAAAGATCTGATGTGACGATTTCTCGGAAAATCTGACGACCTTGTCCTCGATGGACGGGCAATATCGCGGCCCGGACCCCTGAATATGACCCCCATACATAGCGGACTTGTCGAGGTTGGCGCGAATGATGTCATGCGTTCGTTGGTTCGTGTGGGTGATCCCGCACGCAATCTGTCTGGCGAACGGTTGCGTCGACATGAACGAAAACATCACAGGGTTATCATCCGCCGGTTGCACATCGAGATTACGCCAGTCGATCGACTTACCATTCAAGCGTGGCGGCGTACCGGTTTTCAGCCGACCGAGCGGCAATTCAAAACTGTCCATGCGCTCTGCCAAGGTCACGCTCGGCGACTCGCCGATGCGGCCGCCGGGGTAGGACACGTCACCGATATGGATCACGCCACGCAGAAAGGTACCGGTGGTCAGCACAGTGGCAGCCGCGGTGATATGGCTGCCATCCCCCAGCACCACCCCGGTATTGGTGCCGTTGTGCATGAGGAGGTCCGCGACTTCACCTTCGATCACGGTCAGGTTGGGTTGCGCGGCCATCTCGTTTGTCATCACCGCTTGGTAAATTTTTCGATCTGCCTGGGACCTGGGTCCTTGAACTGCAGGGCCCTTGCGGCGGTTCAACAGGCGAAACTGTATGCCCGCCCTGTCCGCGACACGCCCCATCAGGCCGTCGAGCGCGTCGATCTCTCTGACGAGATGCCCCTTGCCAAGTCCTCCGATAGCCGGATTGCATGACATCACACCAATCTTGTCGGCTGACAACGTGATCAGGGCGGTAGAAGCGCCCATGCGCGCTGCGACATGCGCCGCTTCTGCACCCGCATGGCCGCCGCCGATAACGATGACGTCGAAATGTTTCACGTGAAACATCCTCACTTTCCGATACAGAAACTCGTGAATATGTCGTCGAGGACAGATTCGATATCCACTTTCCCTACCAGAGAATCCAGCGCCCGGATAGCGCTATGAAGCTCCTCGGCCGCCAGATCCGTCATATGCTCGCCTTCAGCCAGCCTTGCGCGCGCGGACACCAGACCGTCAAGTCCCGTACGCATCGCAGTTTCGTGCCGCATCCGAATCGCAACACCCGCGCCCCGCGCCCGGCGCCAGAGCACCTGTCCGATCCGCGCGACCAGTTCGTCAACACCCTGCCCGGTCAAACCTGACACAGAACCGGGCCCCCCACCGACCAGATCCGACTTCGGTGTCAGCAGGATGTCATCAGGTTGAACCAATGACGCAAATTCGTCCGCCGTCTCGCCAAGACATACCCGCAAATCCGCGCGCATGGCCCGGTCCTGCGCCCGCTCTATCCCCAGGCTCTCGATCTGATCGACTGTCTCCCGCAATCCCGCGGTATCCAGAAACGTGACAGGTAACCCGTTAAGGTCCATACGCACCTCTATGACATCGCGCGTCGTGCCCGCATGCTCCGAGGTAATCGCGGCATCACGGCCCGCCAACCTGTTCAGCAAGGTGGACTTACCGACATTCGGAGCCCCGATGATTGCAACCTCGAATCCGTCGCGTATGCGTTCTGCGACATAACGTCCCGAGATTTGCTGATCCAGATCCGCCATAACGCTGGATGCAAGTGAGTCCACTTCGGACACAAGTGTGTCGGGTATATCTTCCTCGGCGAAATCTATGGTGGCTTCCAGTAAGGCCACGGCACGGATGAGATCCTTGCGCCATCCCGCACATTTCTGGCCAAGGTCGCCGGACAAGACACGCATGGCCTGCTTGCGTTGTGCCTCTGTCTCTGAATCGATGAGGTCCGACAACGCCTCGACCTGCGTCAGATCAAGTTTGCCGTTCGACAAGGCACGCCGGGTGAATTCGCCCGGCTCGGCCGGTCGTAAACCATTGAAATCATGTAGATGTCTTAGAATGGCAGACACAACGGCCATACTGCCATGCACGTGAAGTTCCAACACCGGATCGCCGGTGAAGCTCGCCTTGTCCGGAAAATACAGAACCAGAGCTTCGTCGAGACGGTCACCCGAAGCGTCCCGCAGCACACGTAACGTGGCATGGCGCGGTTCGGGCAGCGTTCCGCACATGTTTACCGAAACGTCCGGCGCGAGCGGACCCGACACCCGTATGACGGCGACGCCTGCCTTGCCGTGGGCGGTGGACAGCGCGTAAATCGTATTCATCACGAGACCCTTGAAAGCCCTCCGGTCAGGTGTTCATGGAGTCGAAAAACTCCGAATTCGTCTTTGTTTGCTTTAACTTGGACAGCAGGAATTCGACGGCATCGGTCGTGCCCATGGGGTTCAGAATACGGCGTAGCACGAATGTCTTCTGCAAATCGGCCTTGTCGATGAGCAGATCCTCCTTGCGTGTGCCGGATTTCAGAATGTCGATGGCCGGGAACACCCGTTTGTCGGCAACCTTGCGATCGAGGATCAGTTCGGAGTTGCCCGTGCCCTTGAATTCCTCGAAAATCACCTCATCCATTCGGCTGCCTGTCTCGATCAGCGCCGTTGCGATGATTGTAAGAGAGCCGCCCTCCTCGATATTCCGCGCCGCGCCAAAAAACCGCTTGGGCCGCTGCAGCGCATTGGCATCGACACCACCGGTCAGAACCTTGCCCGAGGATGGGACAACCGTGTTGAACGCGCGCCCGAGTCGCGTGATGGAATCAAGCAGGATCACGACATCCCGTTTGTGTTCGACCAGGCGTTTGGCCTTCTCCATCACCATTTCGGAGACTGCCACGTGCCGCGACGCCGGCTCGTCGAATGTCGAGCTCACGACCTCCCCCTTGACCGAGCGTTGCATATCCGTGACCTCTTCCGGCCGCTCGTCGATCAGCAACACGATCAGGTAGCAGTCAGGGTGATTGTGCTCGATGCTGTTCGCGATGTTCTGCAGAATGACGGTCTTGCCGGTCCTCGGCGGGGCCACAATCAGCGAACGCTGCCCCTTGCCGATAGGCGCCACGAGATCGATCACCCGCGCCGTGCGATCCTTGATCGTGGGATCCTCGATTTCCATCTTCAACCGCTCGTCAGGGTACAGCGGCGTCAGGTTCTCGAAGGCGATCTTGTGGCGGGCACGCGCCGGATCCTGATAATTGATCTGCGTGACGGATGTCAGCGCGAAATATCGTTCCGTTTCATCCGGTTGCCGCATCTCGCCCTCGATCGTGTCGCCGGTGCGCAGCGAATACTGGCGGATCATGTCTGGCGAGACATAGATATCATCCGGACCCGGCAGATAATTTGCCTCGGTCGAGCGCAGAAAGCCGAACCCGTCCTGCAGGACCTCCAGCACGCCATCGCCGAACACGATCCAGTCATCCTCGGCCCGTTCCTTGAGGATCGAGAACATCATCTCGCCCTTGCGCATGGTGGATGCGTTCTCGATCTCCAGCTCTTCGGCAATCGCCAGAAGTTCCTTGGCGCTCAACGTCTTGAGGTCGGAGAGGTTCAGACGGTCTTCGGACATTTCTATTCCTGTAATCGCACGAGGTCACGCGCGGTAAGGTCTCGTGGGGGAAATTGTACCCGGACGGGTCGGTGACCGATATGCCCGTTTTCAAGCGAGGTCAACATATTCGATGATCACGCCAGCGGGGGGAAACTAGTGTGGTCAGGGCATCGGCGCATCTTACTTAAATATAGGTATTTAAGATTTAAGATTTGGTAGATGGTCTCTTCAGATCCGGGGATAACTTGTTGTCCCCAAACTTATCCCCAGGCAAAACTGAAAACAGGAAATTTGAAAAAGATCATATCGAAGATTATTACTTTAAAAACAACACCTTGAAATTTCGCCTCGGGTTAACATTCAGAACATCCGTGAACATCGGTCTTTTTATACACGTCGCCAAGGTATCCTGTTCCACTGTGGATAATTGCCTATAACAGTTAACCGGAAGTCATGATCTTGAGCATTATCCGGCACGGGATGGAACTCACGGCGATTTGTCTCTAAGGATCGATAAGCTTTTGCCTTGGGTTATACACATCATGTCCCCATTGATCCTTGCCTCGACATCCCGGACGCGTCGGCATCTTCTGGAAAATGCGGGCCTCTCGATCGAGGTCGTCCCGCCCCGCGTGGATGAACAGATGATTCGCGCCGGCATGCTGGCCGAAGACCACACACCGCGGGACATTGCCGATGCGCTTGCGGAAGCCAAGGCAAGCCGGGTCAGCGGCAAGTGGCCGGGCGCGCTGGTATTGGGCTGCGATCAGGTGCTCGATCTGGATGGGGATCTGCTGTCGAAGCCGGAAACGCCGGAGGCGGCCCGGGCGCAGTTGCTGGCGCTGCGGGGACGCCGGCACGATCTGCTGTCGGCTGCGGTGATCTGCGAGGACGGTGCCCCGATCTGGCGCCATGTCGGCACCGCGCGCCTGACCGTACGCCTCTTTTCGGATGCGTGGCTGGACAGCTATATCGAGCGGAACTGGCCCGGCATTTCCGAAAGTGTGGGCGCCTACAAACTGGAATCCGAAGGCGTGCGGCTTTTCTCAAGGATCGAAGGCGATTATTTCACCATTCTGGGGTTGCCGTTGCTCGACCTCCTGGGATTTCTGACACTTCGCGGAGACCTGCCGACATGACAGATGAAAGGATCCCCCTCGCAGGTGTCATCGGCGCGCCGATCGCGCATTCGAGATCGCCGCAACTGCACCAGCACTGGCTGCGCACGCTTGGGGTCACCGGCTACTATATTCCGATGCATGTCGAGGCCGAGGATCTGGAATGTGCCCTGCGCAGTTTGCCGAAGCTCGGATTTGCGGGCGTCAACATCACCGTGCCGCACAAGGAAAATGCGCTTGATATCGCCGATCATGTCAGTGCGCAGGCGGCGCGTATCGGGGCCTCCAACACGCTGACATTCGGGGCCGATGGCGCGATCCACGCTGACAATACCGATGCGTATGGATTCGATCGAAACCTGCGTCAGACCGTACCCGATTGGAAGCCCGCCGGCGGTCCCGCAGTGCTGTTCGGTGCCGGGGGAGCCGCGCGTGCGGTGATTGTGGCGCTGCTCGATGCCGGCGTTCCCGAGATCCGCATCGCGAACCGGACCCGGTCGCGTGCGGTTGGCTTGCAGCAGCACTTCGGCGACCGTGTCACGGTGATCGATTGGGACGCGGTCGAGACTGCCTTGCAGGATGCGTCAACGGTGGTGAATACGACATCGCTCGGTATGACCGGGCACGCAGCATGGCCTGTGGCGCTGGACCGGCTTTGTCCGGGTGCGGTCGTGACGGACATCGTCTATGCCCCACTGGAGACGCCGTTTTTAAGCGCTGCAAGGGCGCGGGGGTGTCGTTGTGTCGATGGACTCGGGATGCTTCTGCATCAGGGCGTTCCGGGGTTCGAACGCTGGTTTGGTGCCCGCCCGAACGTGGACAGCGCCACACGTGCGGCGGTGTTGCGATGACGTTTCGTCTCGGTCTGACAGGCTCCATCGGAATGGGCAAATCCACCACCGCACAGATGTTCGCCGACGCGGGCTGCGCGGTCTGGGATGCGGACGCCGCGGTTCACCGGCTTTATTCCAGAGGCGGGGCTGCGGTTGCCCCGATCGGCAAGGCCTTTCCCGATGCCATACGGAATGGTATGGTTTGCCGCGATAGGCTCCGATCCGTCATCGAGCGTGACCCGGATGCCCTGTCGCGGATAGAGGCGATCGTGCACCCTCTGGTGGCGCAGGATCGCGCCGCGTTTCTCGAGCGTCAGACAGCGGATATCACCGTGCTGGACATCCCACTGCTGTTCGAAATCGGGGCAGAGCAGGATCTCGACGCGGTCGTGACTGTCAGCGCGTCGCCTGAGCAGCAAAAGGCCCGCGTGCTGGAACGCGGCACGATGACCGAAGATCAATTCGAAGCGATCCTTGCCAACCAGTTGCCGGATGCAGAGAAACGCGCCCGCGCCGACTACGTGATCGAGACCGACACGCTGGAGCACGCGCGGGCGCAGGTGCAGGCCGTGCTGGATGACATCAGAAGGAGGAGAGACAATGCGTGAGATCGTACTTGATACCGAGACGACCGGTTTCGATCCGGAGACCGGCGACAGGATCGTCGAGATCGGCGCGATCGAGCTTCACAACCACATGCCGAGCGGCCGCACGTTCCATGAATATATCCACCCCGAACGCGGCATGCCCGACGAGGCGTTCGGCGTGCATGGGATCGGTCCCGATCTGCTGATGACGCCCCGGCCCGCGCGGGATGGCGAGGTCGTCCTGAAGGACAAGCCGGTGTTTCGACTGGTGGCGCAGTCGTTTCTGGATTTCGTCGGAGACGCGAAGCTGGTCATCCATAACGCCGCATTCGACATGAAGTTTCTCAATGCGGAACTGGGGTGGCTTGGTCTGCCGCCCCTGTCATGGGAGCGGGCCATCGACACGCTGACCATGGCCCGGCAGAAATTTCCGGGTTCGCCGGCCTCGCTCGATGCGCTGTGCCGGCGCTTCGCCATCGACAACGCGTCGCGGACCCTGCACGGCGCGCTGCTCGATTCAGAGATACTGGCAGAGGTCTATCTGGAGCTGATCGGCGGTCGCCAGCCGGATTTCGCGCTGGCGCTCAACCGGTCGGATACGGCCGGGCGATCCGGGGACAGTGCCGACTGGCGACCGGTGCCGCGGCCTCGGCCCCTGCCTGCGCGGCTGACCCCGAATGAGGAGGCCGCCCACCGTGCCTTTGTCGAGGAGATGGGCGACGCGGCGCTCTGGTCGCGATAGATCAGGCGTCGGCCTTCTGCGTGCCGGACTCTGCCTGACGGCGCGCGACCTCGTTGCGGTAAAGCTGCACGAAGTCGATGTTTTCCAGATTGAGCGGCGGGAAGCCGCCATCCCGGGTCACATCGCTGACGATCCGGCGGATGAACGGGAAGATCATGCGCGGGCATTCGATCAGAAGGAACGGGTGAAGCTGATCCTCGGGCACGTTCTCGACATGGAACACCCCGACATAGTCCAGTTCCATCACGAACAGTATTTCGCCGGAGCCCTTGTTCTTGGACGTGACGTTGAGCTTGGTGGCCACCTCGTATTGGTGCTCGGTCGAGCGTTTCTTGGCGTCGAGATTGACCGATACCTGAACGTCCGGCGTCACCTCGCCGCCCGTGCCGCGTTGCGCCAGCACATTCTCGAACGAAAGGTCGCGCACGAATTGCGTCATGATATGCATGCGCAGCTTCGCTCCGGCGTCCGTCGCGGAACCGTTCTGTGCACCGGTCTCTGTCGAGGCGCCGTTTTCCTGGTCTGCCATTGGGAACTCCTGAAGGCTCGAATGAAGGTTATGGCTGCATAGCAGGCGGTGCGGACGGCCTCAATGCCTTCTCCGGTTCGGCCCGTCATGCGTGCCATCCCTTGGCGCATCGAGATCCTCGAACTCGGCGTCGATGATGTCGGGCTGGTCTTGCGGCGGCCGCTGCGGCCCGCGTTCGAAGGAGGCCACGTGCGCGCGCTTGCGGATCTCGATGAAGATCCGTCTGCGGACCGGCGGCGACAGCAGGATGAACCCGACCACGTCGGTGAAAAATCCCGGCGTCAGCAACAGCGCGCCGGCAAAGAGGATCATCGCGCCATGCGCCAGCGGTTCGGACGGATCCTCGACCTCCGCGAAGCTGCGGCGCAGTTCGGCCATCGCCATGGTGCCCTGCAGCCGCAGCAGCCAGGTGCCCAGAAGCGCGGTCAGCACGACAAGCGCAAGTGTCGGCCAGAGGCCGATCGCGCCGCCGACCTGAATGAACAGGGCGATTTCGATCAATGGCACCGCTATGAACGCGATCAGCAGCCACATGCGCGATCCTCCTCTGATTTCCACTCCTACGGTGGACTTGAACCAACACGTCCCCTACATAAGGGAATGTAACGCAGCTTTCCATGACCCGCCCAAGATGAGGTGCCCATGAATTCCCCGATATTGCAGCTACTGGTGCTCGCCGGGATCGCCATATTTCTCATCCTGCGCCTGAAAAGCGTGCTGGGCACCCGCGATGGGTTTGAAGGGCCACCGTCACGCACGAACCCGGCGAACGGCCCCACGACGCGACGCGAGTTCGAGGTGATCGAGGGTGGACCGGATCACGACATCATCGATCATGTTGCCGAGGATTCCGATTCCGCTGCCGCATTGGCCGAAATGAAACGGATCGAGCCTGATTTCAGTGTATCGACCTTCCTTCAGGGCGCTCGGGAAGCGTATGAGATGATCCTGATGGCCTTCGAGAAGGGCAAGCTCGACGAGGTGATGCCGTTCATGGATCGCGACGTGTACGAGACGTTCGCGCAGGTCGTGGACGAGCGCGAGAAAGAGGGTCTGACCATCGAGGCCGAATTCATTGGGGTCCGGGATCTGGAGCTTGCCGAGGCCCGCTTCGATCCCGAGACCCGCCGCGCCGAGATCGATGTGCGCGCCGTGGCAGAGCTTGTGTCGGTCGTCCGCGATGCCGAGGGCGAGATTGTCGAGGGCGAACCCGGCAAGCCCAAGCGCCAGAAGGATCTCTGGACATATGAGCGCATCATGGGCTCGGATGATCCGAATTGGCGGCTTGTCGCAACGGGGGAATGACCCTCGCGGGACGTCACAGGATCGAAGAGGCTGCGGGGATGACCCGGCGACGATTGCGCCCGGACGAGATGACACTCTGGCAGGAAGTGGCCCGGAAAACCACGCCGCTTTCCTCCAACCGCAAGCTGAGTGCCGCGTCGTTCACCGAGCCATCGCCGCAACAGACCCGCCCGCCGCAGAACGCGCCGCAAGACCTTCCGAAATTCGAGATCGGGCAAGCCTCCGGAGATCGCAACGGCGCGCATGACGTGCTGCCACCGCTCTCGGAGCGGCTCCGGCAGGCGCCGGTCTCGATGGACAAGAAGGCGTTTCAGCGGCTCAAGCGTGGCAAGCTGGTGCCCGAGGCTAAGCTCGACCTGCACGGCATGACGCTGGAGCAGGCACATCCGGCGCTCAACGGGTTCATCCTGAACTCTCACGCTGCGGGACGGCGGCTGGTGCTGATCGTGACCGGCAAGGGCAAGGATCGCGATCCTGGCGACGCGGTGCCGATCCGGCGCGGCGTGCTGCGCCACAACGTGCCGCAATGGCTGCGCATGGCGCCGCTCTCTTCGCTTGTGCTGCAGATTACCGAGGCGCATCTCAAACATGGCGGCGGCGGGGCGTATTACGTCTATCTACGACGCCAGCGCTAGCGAGGGACGGGCCCGCACCACGCCGATGGTCATCATCAGCGTCGAGAACGCGAAATATCCCGCGATGAGGGCGAACTGCGTCTCGATCCCCAGCCCGAGGTCGAGCGCCAGCCCGGTTATCCCCGGTCCCATGGCGGTGCCGAGGACCATGATCGCGGTGGCCATCGCCTTGATCCGACCGATATTGGCGGTGCCGTAGAATTCGGCCCAGAAGGCGTTCGGCACGATGCTGTTGGCCCCCGTGGTCAGCGCCAGAAATATGAAGCCGGTCAGCAGGACCAACGGCCCGTCCGAGACCGAGAACACGAGGAACCCGACGATCATCGGAAGCTGGATGAACGGCAGGACACGCCCGGTGCCGAACCGGTCAAGCGCGAAACCCGACAGGAACATCGCCCCGATCACCACGACCGTGTAGATCGGGAACATCGCCACGAACTCGACATGCGCGATCTGCTTCACCTCGGCGATATGCACCTGGTGAAAGAAGAACGCGGTGTTGAACGACGCCGGACCAAGCAGCGCCGGCACCATGAACCAGAAGAGATAATGCCGCAGCGCTTCTCCCCGCGTCCATTGCCGTCCGCGCATCCCAGCCGACTGGATGCCCTGCGCCCAGCTTTGCGGGGTCCGCTCGCGCCGCAACAGCATCAACACGAGCGGAATGCCCATGATGGCGATCACCGCCGCCACGACCCACAGCATGCGCCAGTCATAGACCATCAGCAGGGACACGAAGATCAGCGGCAACAGCGACTCGCCCACCGCATTGCCAAGGGTGGCGATCGACAGCGCCCGGCCGCGGTTCGCGATGAACCAGCGCGCCATGGCCACCACCGCCAGATGGCTCATCATGCCCTGCCCGGTGAACCGCAGCGCGAAGATCAGAACCGGCAGCAGCCACCAGACCGGGTTGAGCGCCATGGACAGGCACGCAGCGGTCATGAATACCAAAACCACCGGCGCCAGCACACGCACCCGGAACCGGTCCGTCAGCCCGCCGGCCCAGACCATCGCCAGCGCCGAGGCGGTGGTGCCGGACGTGTAGATGCCACCCCATTGCCCATGGCTGAGCGCGAACACCTCGCGGATCTCGCCCGCGAACACGGAAATGAAATAGGTCTGCCCGAAACTGCTAAGAAAGGTCAGCAGCACCCCGGCTGCAAGCCAGGGCGCATTGTCGCGCAGAAAGACGAGAATCGACATGCCCTTTCTTCTCGCGAAACAGGCGGGAAGGAAAGCGCCGCAGGGTGCCTGCGCGCCCGAACCTCAGTCTGCGCGAACACCGCCCCGCAGTTTCATCTTGCCAAAAATACTCATGGCAACGCCTAATGCATGCCGGCCGACCGCCGATCGGGTCCCCGTCGGGGAGTGCTACCTGCTCAAACCCCCATGCAGCGTCGGGACATCGAGCGCGCCGAAGCCGTAATGCCGCAGCCAGCGCAGGTCGGAATCGAAGAACGCGCGCAGGTCGGGAATGCCGTATTTCAGCATCGCGATGCGGTCGATGCCCATGCCGAAGGCAAATCCCTGCCATTTATCCGGGTCGATATTTCCCGCCTCCAGCACTTTCGGATGGACCATGCCCGAGCCGAGGATCTCCAGCCAGTCATCGCCCTCGCCGACTTTCAGCGTGCCGCCGGACCACGAACACCGGATATCGACCTCGGCCGACGGCTCGGTGAACGGGAAGTGCGAGGCCCGGAAGCGCAGATCGACATCGTCCACCTCGAAGAACGCCTTGACGAACTCTTCCAGCACCCATTTCAGGTTGGCCATGGAAATGTCGCGGTCGATCGCCAGCCCCTCGACCTGATGAAACATCGGCGTGTGGGTCTGGTCGTAATCGGCGCGGTAGACGCGGCCCGGGGCGATCACACGCAAGGGCGCGCCCTGCGCCTGCATCGTGCGGATCTGCACCGGCGAGGTGTGGGTACGCAGCACATGCGGCGGGCGGTTATCGTCCGCGCTGCGATGCGTGTAGAACGTGTCCATCTCGGCGCGCGCCGGATGATGGCCGGGGATGTTGAGCGCGTCGAAATTGTACCAGTCGCTCTCGATCTGCGGGCCTTCGGCCACGGCAAAGCCCATATCGGCGAAGATCGCGGTGACTTCCTCGGTCACCTGGCTGACCGGGTGGATGGTGCCCGCGCGGCGCGGACGGGCCGGCAGCGTCACGTCGAGCCATTCCTCGCGCAGCCTTGCGTCCAGCGCGGCATCGACCAGCGCCGCCTTGCGCGCCGCCAGCGCCGAATTGATCTCGTCCTTCAGCGCGTTGAGCGCGGGCCCCGCCGTCTGGCGTTCCTCGGGCGTCATCTTGCCCAGTTCGCGCATCTTCAGGCTGATCTCGCCCTTCTTGCCGACGGCCTGCACGCGCAGTTTTTCAAGTTCGGCTTCGTCGCGTGCCTCGGCAATTGCCGTCAGGTACTTGTCCCTAAGATCGTCCATCGCATCCATCCCGCTGGTGTCACAGGCGGGTTAGCCGTCCTGACGCCGGTGTGCAAGCGCGGGACCGGTCGGGCGGTGTCGCGTCAGCGCCCGTCCCGCTCGCGCTCCTCGCGCAGCAGCCTTTCCAAGTCTGTCAGGCGCGTCAGCACCTCGTCGCGGTAGGTGTCGGTCTTTTCCATGTCCTCGGCGTGATGCGCGTCCTGCATCGAGTTGACGATCAGACCCACCAGAAGGTTCACCACGGCAAAGGTCGTGACCATGATGAACGGCACGAAGAACGCCCAGGCATAGGGGAATTCCTCCATCACCGGGCGCGCGATGCCCATCGACCACGATTCCAGCGTCATGATCTGGAATAGCGAGTAGGCCGACAGCCCCAGATGGCCGAACCAGTCGGGAAACGCGTCACCGAAGAGCTTCGTGGCCATGACCGACCCGATATAGAACAGCATGCCCATCAGCAGAAAGACCGAGCCCATGCCCGGCAGCGCATTGACCAGCCCTTCGACCACCCGGCGCAGCGACGGGGCGACAGAGACCACCCGCAACAGACGCAGGATGCGCAGCGCACGCAGCACCGACAGGCCTTGCGACGCCGGCACGAGCGATATGCCCACGATGATGAAGTCGAAGATGTTCCAGCCGCGGCTGAAGAACCCGACGAGGCCGCGGGCGAAAAGCTTGGCCGCGATCTCGATCACGAAGATCGACAGGCACACCGTGTCGAGCATGGTGATCACCGCGCCGGCGCGGTTCATGATCGGGTCCGAGGTTTCCATGCCGAGGATCACGGCGTTGAACAGGATCACCCCCAGAATGGTGTTCTGGAACAGCGATGTGTCGAGAATGGCGCCGATACGGCCGCGAAATGTCATGTCCTGCCTGTCGGGTTCTGCTGTGATTGCGCGTCATGTGGGCGCGGTGCCGTGGCGCCGCAAGCGGTGCGATCCGGGCTCAGCCCTTTTGCAGCATCCGCCCCAGCGGACGCCCGCCAAGGATGTGCAGGTGGTAATGCGGCACCTCCTGCACGCCGTCGGTCCCGGCATTGGTGATCGCGCGAAATCCGTCCCCGCCGCTGCCCAGATCGACACCGGTCATCCGGCAGATCTCGGCCACCGCGCGGTTGAAATCCACGATCTCGGCATCGCTGGCCTCGGCCGCGAAATGGTCGTAGCTGACATAGCGGCCCTTGGGGATCACCAGCACATGCACCGGCGCCTGCGGTTTGATATCCTCGAAGGCTAGCGCGTGATCGGTCTCCAGCACGGTCTTGTTGGGGATCTCGCCCCGCAGGATCTTGGCGAAGATGTTCTGGTCGTCGTAGCTATGGGGCATGAGTGTCCTCAGTCTGTGAACAGGTGGTCGATCTGTGCGATGTCCTGCGCCTTTTGCGGCCCAATATCAAGAAAACGTGCCAGAAGACCCGCATCGCGCGCGCGATCATCGGCTTCGCGCAGGATGATGTGGTTGTCGAACCCGGCATCCCGTAGCTGGTCGCTTTCCTGAATCAGGTCGCTGCGGAGGGTGGGAAAGAGACGCGCCAGCGCCTCTGGGCGGGCCTGCGGGCCGGTCAGCCCGAGCCGCATCGCGTGGCTGGAAAGGTCGTCGTCGGAAAAGCGGCACTGAATTTCGAGGATCCGGGTGGTCGACCGGTCGCTGCAGAAGTCCTGCAGCAGCGCGATATTGGACGGGTCGAGGCAGATCATCAGCCGGTCCGTCCCGTAATGGTCGAAAAGCATGCGCATCAGCGCGCGGCGATGGCGGGTGCGCTTGCCCAGAGAGGCCTCGATGCCGCCGAGATCGGGCATGTCCGCGTGCTGCTCGCTGAAGAGGTAGCCGAGGGCGGGCCGCCCGGTGACCTGTCTGACGCGGTCCAGCAGACGTTTGGCGACGTGCCATTTCTTGCACACCACGATCATCAGCACGCGGTCGCGTCCGAGAGTGGATCCGGTATCCCAGAAACGTGGCGCGAAGCGCCGGCCCTCGCGGCCCCGCCGGGTGACGAAGTCAAAAAGGCAGCGCCCTTCGTTCGAGATCTGAAATGTCGCGTCCCGATCATGGAAAAGTGCGGCCAGACGGCGGCTCAGGTCCTGCGCCTCGGGGCTGATCTTGCGCGCGAAAAGGCAATCCTGGCCAAGCAGCATCTCGTAATGATCGTTGTGGAAGGTCACCGGCAGGCCGTAATCGGTGAACATCAGGAAGGTGAGCGGGCGCGTCTCGATCTCGGTCCGGGGGACGAGGTGCCGCACCACGGTCTGGAAAAAGCTTTCGTCGGGGATCCAGGTGGTGCGGAAGAACCGCACCACGTCGCGGCGGCGGCGCGTGAAATCGAGGATCGCCGTTACCGTGGCGCGGCGCAGGCACCACCATTGGCTGCCGATCCGGACGTCGATATCGCGCGGCACGTCGCGGGCCAGACCGAGGGCGCGTTGCAGATGATATGCGGCGTAGAACCGTCGGGGCTGGGTGCGCTCGTTGAAGACATGGCGATAGATCAGACGGTCTTCCTTCATCCCGGTCCGGATCCAGTCGCTATTGAGGAAATCCAAGCTTTCGATGTAATCGACGTCGGCCGCATCGAGCAGGCCATGCATGTAGGCGCTCGACTTGATCGGCGCGCAGGATTCCGAGATCATGTAGACATGCGTGGCATCCGGGAACCTGTCCACTGCGGCCTCCAGCGCATGGAGTGTCGCCCGCACGAGCGACCATTCCCCCCATCCGCATTTGACCCGCCTGGCGGCGAAGGTGACGTTCGGGTTGTCGGCAAGGGCGCTGCGGATCGTCTCATACGCGGCCGGCGCGGCGCGCGCGTCGAAATGGATCGACATGCAATCGCCCGACGCGGTCAGCATCCCGGCCTGGCGGATGACCGCCTCGGGATCCTTGTGGCAGAGCAGGATGAACGCGATTTTCGCCATGTTGGGACCCGTGACGCACTTTCCTCGGGGGTGTTTGTAGTAGTATCCGGATAAAGCATCTGGATAAACAGGTGTCTTCGCCGCGTCGAGCGCGTCAGCAGATGCGGCGCGGCCAGATCATGCGGCCAGATCATGCGGCAAGCCAGCGAAAGGCGCGAAGAATGGGGTTTCCGGGCACGTGGATGACGACAAGCGAGAGCCTGGTGTACCGCGTGGTGCCGAAATGCGCCTGCTCCACCATCGGGCAGATCCTGTATTTTTCCGATCACGGGGAATTTTACGACGGCGATATCCATGATGCCGTCACGGGCCTGCACAAATGGGGTCTGGAAGAAAGCCGGCAGCCGATCGCCGAGAATGTGCGCCAGCACAAATCGCCGGCCTTCACCTGCGTGCGCAATCCCTACACCCGGATCCTGTCCTCGTTCTTCGACAAGATCTGCGGGCTGCAGCGCAACGGACGGCGCTACCGCGGCAATCTGGTACCGACGATCATACAGAAATACGGGATCGAGGTCGGCGGCGAGGACGGTATGGAGGATTTCGACCAGATCCGGAGCTTTCGCCGCTTTATGCTTTTCGCACGCGACACGATCCGCTGGAAGCGCCCGATGGAGCCCGATATCCACTGGTCGGCCACGTCGGGCCACGTCTCGACCTTCATCCAGAAGGGCGGGACATATGACAGGGTCATCTGGACCGAGGATTTCATCGACGGCATGCGGACCGTGCTGCGGGGGATAGAGACGCCCTACGCGGTCGATCTTGCGAAGATCCCGCGATTCAACGAGTCCGGCGGGCAGGGGCCGAAACGCGCGCATCCCGTCGAGGCGTATTTCGACGATCTGTCGATGCATCTGGTCTACGAGATCTACAAGCGCGATTTCGAGCTTTTCAGATATGATTTCGAAAACCCGGGCAACCGCCAGCCCACCGGCGAGATCGACCTTGACGAGGTCCACGCCAAGCTGGGCGACTGAGGCGGGTCTGATCCTGATGTGCGCCTGCGGCGCGCAGTCTGTCTCGGCTTTGCCCTGCGGGCGCCGCCTCGGGGTTGGTGTGCCGGTTGAGCGTGGCGTGTGACGGTCTGTATCAGGGTGCTTGTGTCGGCAAGAAACGCATGGGCCCGTGACGCCGGGGCTTGCATTTCGGGCTGTGATCCGTAAAAGGCGTCCAATATATGCGCGTGATGCCCGCTCAGGCACGAGTCACTCCCCGGCGCCCCGGGGTCTGGTCGGGTATGCGTGCGTGATCAATCATACCGAACCACGAAGGGGTCCCGAGCCAGATGGCAAATACAGTTCAATCGAAGAAACGCGCCCGCCAGAACGAAAAGCGGTTCGCAGTCAACAAGGCGCGCCGGTCGCGCATCCGCACCTACATGCGCAAGGTCGAAGAGGCGATCGCCTCTGGCGACAAGCAGGCTGCTGTGGAAGCCCTGCGCGTGGCCCAGCCCGAGCTGATGCGTGGGGTGACCAAGGGCGTGTTCCACAAGAACACTGCCGCCCGCAAGATTTCACGTTTTGCGTCACGGGTGAAGGCGCTCGGCTGACCGACGTCGTCAACCTGTTGAATTTCAAAGGCACCGCTGACAGGCGGTGCCTTTTGCATTGCATGGCTCCAGTCACGCGCGCGGATTCTTTTCACGGAAAGCTGCTGTCAAGCGCAATGATAAGTTGCCGGGACACAAGGGAGGTTGCTAGTTTCATCAAGCGATTCACGCTTGGGGGGACAGGCTGCACCGATGCCGGGATACGTGACGACCACGTGATCCGGCTGGGGCCCGGAGCTTATTAAAGGCTCCTTGCATGTCCATGACGATGTGTTCCAAGGATTTCGATGCGGGACGATGTTTCGTGTCGCCTGACCGTCTGCGGAACTTCTGACGACTTGAAGATGGCCCGGTCTGACCGTTGCATCCGTGCAACGGTGACATGAGCTATTTCCCCGACCGTCGATCGCGTGACGAGGCAGACATCGCGCACGGGCCAGACCCGGCGTGCGACAGTGACTAAACAGCGGGAACGGAATGGTATGACGCGGGATCAATGGGGCCAGTTGAAGGAAAAAATTCAACAATCCATCGGGCAGAGCAATTTCAAGAACTGGATCGAGCCGCTCGAGTTCACGGATGTGACGGAAGGCATCGCGATGTTCGAGGTTCCGACCAGCTTTATCGGCAATTACGTCTCGCGGCACTTCGGTGACCTGATCCTGTATCAGATCTCAAGCCTCGATCCACAGGTGCGCAAGCTCGATTTCCGGGTCGCGGCAAACTGTGCGGCGCGGCCCGAGACGCCGCGCCCTGCCGCTGCGGTGCCGCAACCGGCCCAGAAGGACGCCATCCTGCCGTCGGCGCCGCTTGATGATCGGTTCCGGTTCGAGACCTTCGTCGTCGGCAAGCCCAACGAGCTGGCGCATGCGGCGGCCAAGCGCGTGGCCGAAGGCGGACAGGCGACGTTCAATCCGCTGTTTTTCTACGGCGGCGTGGGCCTTGGCAAGACGCACCTGATGCATGCCATCGCATGGGAGCTGACCACGACGCGCCCCGATCTGCATGTGCTTTACCTGTCGGCAGAACAGTTCATGTACCGGTTCGTTCAGGCCTTGCGGGATCGCAAGATGATGGATTTCAAGGAAATGTTCCGCTCCGTCGATATCCTGATGGTCGATGACGTGCAGTTCATCGCCGGCAAGGACAGCACGCAGGAGGAGTTCTTTCACACCTTCAACGTGCTGGTGGATCAGAACAAGCAGATCGTGATCTCCGGCGACCGTGCCCCGGGCGAGATCGCCGGTCTGGAAGACCGGATCAAGTCGCGGCTGCAATGCGGGCTGGTCGTGGATCTGCACCCGACCGATTACGAATTGCGCCTCGGCATCCTGCAATCGAAGGTCGAGCGGCACCGCGAGCAATATCCCGATCTGCATCTCGATGCCGGCGTGCTGGAATTCCTCGCCCACCGCATCAGCACCAATGTGCGGGTGCTCGAGGGGGCGCTGACGCGGCTGTTTGCCTTTGCCTCGCTGGTCGGGCAGCCGATCACCATGGAGCTGACGCAGGATTGCCTTGCGGACGTCCTGCGCGCCTCCGAGCGCAAGGTGTCGGTCGAGGAGATCCAGCGCAAGGTGTCGGATCACTACAATATCCGCCTGTCCGAGATGATCGGGCCGAAGCGCCTGCGGGCCTTTGCGCGGCCGCGGCAGGTGGCGATGTATCTGTGCAAGCAGATGACCAGCCGCTCGCTGCCGGAAATCGGGCGGCGTTTCGGCGGGCGCGACCACACCACCGTGATGCACGGCGTCAAACGCGTCGAGGAGTTGCGGGTTCAGGATGCGCAGATCGCCGACGATCTGGAAATCCTGCGCCGGTCTCTTGAAGGGTGAGGACGCCGCGCCCGGGCCATGGCCGGGCCTGCGCGCCCTGAAGGGATCGATTCCAGCGGCTTATCGCCATAAAGCGCTTGAGCCGGAGTGGGAAATTGATACCTTGCCACTCCCGGTGCAAGGCCGGTATCTGACAGGAGCGAGGGTATGAAATTCAGCATCGAACGGGGCACGTTGCTCAAGGCCGTGGCACAGGCCCAGTCCGTGGTCGAGCGACGCAACACCATTCCCATCCTCGCCAACGTTCTGATCGAGGCCGAGGGCGAGGGGGTGCATTTCCGCGCCACCGATCTCGATATCGAGGTGGTGGACCGTGCCCCGGCGCAGGTCGAGCGGGCCGGCGCCACGACCGTTTCGGCGGTGATGCTGCACGAGATCGTGCGCAAGCTGCCCGATGGCGCGCTGGTGTCGCTGGCCGATGACGGCGTATCGCGGCGTCTGACGGTGCAGGCCGGGCGGTCGCATTTCAACCTCGCCACGCTGCCGCGCGAGGATTTCCCGGTCATGGCCTCGTCGGAATACGCCAGCAATTTCACAGCCCCCGCGCCGGTGCTGCGGCGGCTGTTCGACAAGTCGAAATTCGCCATATCGACCGAAGAGACGCGGTATTACCTGAACGGCGTCTACCTGCATGTGGCCGAGGCCGATGGCGCCCGTGTGCTGCGCTGTGTGGCCACAGACGGGCACAGGCTGGCGCGGATCGACGCCGATCTGCCCGAGGGGGCCGCCGAGATGCCGGGCGTGATCGTGCCGCGCAAGACCGTGGGCGAGCTGCGCAAGCTGCTCGAGGATGACGAGATGGAGATCGCGGTGTCGGTATCCGAGACCAAGATCCGCTTCGCCACGCCCGACATCACGCTCACCTCCAAGGTGATCGACGGCACGTTTCCCGACTACACCCGCGTCATCCCGCAAGGCAACACCCGCCGGATGGAGGTGGACGCCGCCGAATTCGCGAAAGCCGTCGACCGGGTGGCGACGGTCAGTTCGGAACGCTCGCGGGCGGTCAAGCTGGCGATCGACGAGGACCGGCTGGTCCTGTCGGTCAATGCCCCCGACAGTGGCGCTGCCGAGGAAGAGGTGGTCGTGGCCTATGGCGACGAGCGGCTGGAGATCGGGTTCAACGCGAAATACCTGCTGGAGATCGCCAGCCAGGTGGATCGCGAGAACGCGGTGTTCCTGTTCAACTCCTCGGGCGATCCGACGCTGATGCGCGAAGGCGATGACACGACCGCAGTCTATGTGGTCATGCCGATGCGCGTGTGACATCGTCCAGAGCCTCCGGCGGGAGTATTTTCGGAAAGATGAAAGGGCGGTGAATGGCCGGCCTCTACCTGTCGGAGTTGGGGCTGTCGCATTTCCGGTCGCACAGATCGGCGCGGCTGAATTTCGATGCGCGGCCGGTTGTGATTCACGGGCCCAACGGCGCGGGCAAGACCAATCTGATCGAGGCGGTGTCGCTGTTTTCGCCGGGTCGGGGCTTGCGGCGGGCGACGGCACAGGATCTGGCGCGGCGGCCCGAGGCGCTGGGCTGGAAGATCACCGGGGGACTTCAATCGGCGGGTCGGGCGCACGAGGTCGAGATCCTGTCCGAGGCCGGCGCGGCGCGTCAGGTGCGCATCGACGGCAAGCCGGCCGCACAGCTTGCGCTTGGCCGGATCGCGCGGGTGCTGTGGCTTGTTCCGGCGATGGATCGGCTGTGGATCGAGGGCGCGGAGGGACGCCGCCGGTTTCTCGACCGCATGACGATGAGCTTTCAGCCCGGCCATGGGGATGTGTCGCTGGTCTATGAAAAGGCCATGCGCGAACGCAACCGCCTGCTCAAGGATCAGGTGCGTGACGGGCATTGGTATCTCGCGCTGGAGCGGCAGATGGCCGAGGCCGGCGCAGAGATTCACGCCAACCGCAAAGCGGCCCTCGCACGGATCATGGACGCGCAGATGCAGGCCGAGACGGCGTTTCCCACAGCGAAGCTGGATCTGACGCAGACCGAGGGCGAGATGCCGGAGACCGAGAACGATCTGCGTGCGGCGCTGGCCGAGAGCCGGTTTCGCGATCTGGTCGTCGGACGCACCCTTGTCGGGCCGCACCGTGCCGATCTTTATGGCAGCTATGCCGCCAAGCGTGTGCCCGCCGCCGAGTGTTCCACCGGCGAGCAGAAGGCGCTGCTGGTGTCCTTGATCCTTGCCAATGCGCGTGCGCTGGCCCGTGATTTCGGCGCGGCGCCGATCCTGCTGCTCGACGAGGTGGCCGCCCATCTGGACGCCACCCGCCGCGCGGCGCTTTATGACGAGATCTGCGGCCTTGGCGCGCAGGCCTTCATGACCGGCACCGGGCCGGAGCTGTTCGCGGAGCTGCAGGCGCGCGCGCAGCATGTGCATGTGACCGAAAGTGCCGGGCTCAGCCATGTCGAGCAGCACAGCCCATGACACTCGCCGCTGCCGATCTCGCGCTTTACACAGCAGCGATCCTCATCCTGTTCCTGACCCCCGGTCCGGTCTGGATCGCATTGGTGGCGCGGGCGATGTCGGGGGGGTTTCCCGCCGCATGGCCGCTGGCATTGGGCGTGGTGGTGGGGGATGTGCTCTGGCCGTTTCTGGCCATTCTCGGCGTGAGCTGGATCGTGTCGGTGTTTTCCGGCTTCATGCTGGCGCTGCGTATTCTGGCCACGCTGATGTTCGTGGGCATGGGGATCCTGCTCATCCGCAACGCGGGCCGCACCATCAGCGCCGACAGCCGCCTGACGCGCCCCGGCATCTGGGCGGGGTTCATGGCCGGTCTCGCCGCGATCCTCGGCAATCCCAAGGCGGTGCTGTTCTACATGGGGGTGCTGCCGGGCTTCTTCGATCTGTCGCGCATCACGCCGTGGGACATGGCGGCGGTGGTCGGGATCTCGTTTTCGGTGCCGCTTATCTGCAACCTCGCGCTGGCGCTTTTCGTGGACCGCATCCGGCGACTTGTGACCTCGCCGAATGCGCTGCGGCGCACGAACCTCGTATCCGGTGTTCTGCTGATCATTGTGGGTCTGATCATTCCCTTCACCTGACCGCGATGTGCCGCAAAATATGGCGGTTGGGCGTGACATTCCCCCCGATGATCCGTATAAAATGACAAAGTTATGAAGGAATACACGCATGTCCGAACCCGCCCTCGTGCCAGAAGAATATGGCGCCGATTCCATCAAGGTTCTCAAAGGGTTGGAGGCTGTCCGCAAACGTCCCGGCATGTATATCGGAGATACCGATGACGGGTCGGGTCTGCATCACATGGTCTACGAGGTCGTCGATAACGGCATCGACGAGGCTCTTGCGGGTCATGCCGATGCCGTCAATGTCACGATCCACGCGGATTCCAGCGTTTCGGTGAGCGACAACGGCCGTGGCGTGCCGGTGGATATCCATGAAGAGGAAGGCGTGTCAGCCGCCGAGGTCATCATGACCCAGCTGCATGCGGGCGGCAAGTTCGATCAGAATTCCTACAAGGTCTCGGGCGGTTTGCACGGGGTCGGGGTTTCGGTCGTCAACGCGCTGAGCGACTGGCTGGAACTCAGGATCTGGCGGAACGGCAAGGAACATCTCGCCCGGTTCGAGGGTGGCTATACCACAGAGCATCTGCACGTAGTCGGCGACGCGAATGGTCGCAAGGGGACCGAGGTGCGCTTTCTAGCCTCGACGGAGACGTTCAGCAATCTCGATTACAGCTTCGAGACGCTGGAAAAGCGCCTCCGCGAGCTGGCCTTTCTCAACTCCGGGGTGCGCATCATCCTGCGCGACGAACGGCCCGCCGAGCCGCTGGAAAGCGATCTGTTCTATGAGGGCGGGGTCAAGGAGTTCGTCAAGTATCTGGATCGCCACAAGGCGCCCGTGATGCCTGAGCCGATCTATATCACCGGCGAGCGGGACGGGATCACCGTCGAGGTCGCGATGTGGTGGAATGACAGCTATCACGAGACGGTGCTGCCATTTACCAACAACATCCCGCAGCGCGACGGTGGCAGTCACATGGCGGGGTTTCGCGGCGCCCTGACCCGCACGATCAACGCCTATGCCCAGACCACTGGCATCGCCAAGAAGGAAAAGGTCAGCTTCACCGGCGACGATGCCCGCGAGGGTCTGACATGTGTCCTGTCGGTCAAGGTCCCGGATCCGAAGTTTTCCAGCCAGACCAAGGACAAGCTGGTCAGCTCCGAGGTGCGCCCGGCGGTCGAGGGGCTGGTCAACGAAAAGCTGGGCGAGTGGTTCGAGGAGAACCCGCAGATCGCCAAATCCGTCGTCGGCAAGATCATCGAGGCCGCGCATGCCCGCGAGGCCGCGCGCAAGGCCCGCGATCTGACCCGGCGCAAGAACCCGATGGATGTGAACTTTCTGGCCGGCAAGCTCAAGGATTGCTCGTCCAAGGACCCGTCGAAGACCGAGCTTTTCATCGTCGAGGGGGATAGCGCCGGCGGCTCGGCGCAGACCGGGCGTGACCGCGGCACGCAGGCGATCCTGCCGCTCAAGGGCAAGATCCTGAATGTCGAGCGGGCGCGTTTCGACCGGATGCTCGGCAGTCAGGAGATCGGCAATCTGGTGATGGCGCTCGGCACCGGGATCGGGCGCGACGAGTTCGATATCTCCAAGCTGCGCTACCACAAGATCGTGCTGATGACCGATGCCGATGTCGATGGCGCGCATATCCGCACGCTGCTGCTCACGTTCTTCTACCGGCAGATGCCCGAGCTGATCGAGGGCGGATATCTCTATATTGCGCAGCCGCCGCTTTACAAGGTGATGCGCGGCAAGTCCGAGGTGTACCTCAAGGATCACCCGTCGCTCGAGGATTATCTGATCGATCAGGGCACCACCGATGCCGCCCTGCGTCTTGGCAGTGGCGAGGAGATCGCCGGGCCGGATCTCGTGCGTGTCGTCGACGAGGCGCGGCAGGCCAAGCGCATGCTGGAATCCTTCCCGACGCATTACCCACGCCATATCCTCGAACAGGCGGCGATCGCCGAGGCGTTCCTGCCGGGCCGCGTCGACAGCGATCTGCAGGGCGTGGCCGATACCGTCGCCACCCGGCTCGACTTGATCTCGAACGAGTATGAGCGCGGCTGGCAGGGACGCCCGACGCAGGATCAGGGTCTGCGCCTCACCCGTGTCGTGCGCGGTGTGGAAGAGGTCCGCACGCTCGATGGTCCTGTCCTGCGGGGCGGCGAGGCGCGCAGGCTTGCCCAGATCACCACGCAATTGCGCGAGATCTACCGCGACCCCGCCACGCTTGTGCGCAAGGAGCGCGCGCAGGCGATCTACGGCCCGCTCGATCTTCTGGCGGCGATCCTGAAAGAGGGTGAAAAGGGCCTGACCCTGCAACGCTACAAGGGGCTGGGCGAGATGAACCCCAATCAGCTTTGGGAGACCACTCTCGATCCGGACGCGCGGACATTTCTGCAGGTCAAGATCGACGATGTGGCCGAGGCCGACGATCTGTTCACCAAGCTGATGGGCGATGTTGTGGAACCGCGCCGCGAATTCATCCAGACCAACGCGCTCAACGTCGAGAATCTGGATTTCTGAGGGAAAGCAACGTAGTGGCTACTGCGTGCTTGGGTGCTGCGGCGGTCTGCCCCTTGACCCTGTGGCCGGCGAGCGCCTTATCAGGGAGGTCTGACACGAAACCGGGAGGGTCGGCATGACCGCGCAGCGACAGGTGACAGTATTTATCGACGGCATGCATTGCGGGTCCTGCGTCGGGCGTGTCGAGACGGCGCTGCGGGGCGTTGACGGGGTCGAGGACGCCTCAGTCAACCTTGCCGCCGAATCCGCGCAGCTCGAAATGGCCGATGGCACCGATCTGGCGGGTATCGCTGCGACGCTGGACCGGGTCGGCTATCCTTTGCGCCAGCAGACCTCACGGCTGAGCCTCAGCGACATGTCCTGTGCGTCCTGCGTCGGTCGTGTCCAGCGTGCGCTTGCCAGCGTGCCGGGCGTTCTGGACGCTGATGTGAACCTTGCCTCCGAGGGTGCGACGGTGCGTTATGCCCAAGGTGTCACGCGGCCCCGCGATCTGATCGCGGCGGCGCGCGAGGCTGGGTATCCGGCACAGCTTGCCGATGCCGGGGACGGCGCCGGCACCGTTGATCGCAAGGCGGACGAGGCGCGCCAGATCCGTCGCAGCACCGTGATCGCCGGTGTGCTCGCCCTGCCCGTCTTCCTGCTCGAGATGGGCAGCCATGTGATCCCCGGCATGCACGGTCTGATTCATGACACGATCGGGCAGCAGGCGAACTGGCTTATCCAGTTTGCGCTGACCACGCTGGTGCTGGCCGGGCCGGGACGCATGTTCTATGCCAAGGGGTTCCCGGCGCTGATGCGCGGCGCGCCCGACATGAACAGCCTTGTCGCGGTCGGCACCGGGGCTGCGTATCTTTACTCGGTGGTGGCCACGTTCCTGCCCGGTCTTCTGCCCGAGGCGGTGCGCGCGGTCTATTTCGAGGCGGCGGCGGTGATCGTCGTGCTGATCCTTGTCGGCCGGTATCTCGAGGCGCGCGCCAAGGGGCGCACCGGCGAGGCGATCCAGCGCCTGATCGGCTTGCAGGCGCGCACCGCCCGGGTGATTCGCGACGGCGAAGCGCGCGACGTGGCGATTGACGAGATTGCGATCGGCGACATCCTTCAGGTGCGCCCCGGCGAACGGATCGCCGTGGACGGCGAGGTGACGACGGGCGAGACCCGCGTCGACGAGTCGATGATCACCGGCGAGCCTGTTCCCGTGGCCAAGCGCCCCGGCGATATGGTGACCGGCGGCACGGTCAACGGCACGGGAAGTCTGCAGTTCCGCGCCACCCGCGTCGGTGCGGACACGACGCTGGCGCAGATCATCCGCATGGTCGAGGCGGCGCAGGGCGCGAAGCTGCCCATTCAGGGGCTGGTGGACCGGATCACGCTGTGGTTCGTACCGGCGGTGATGGGCGTGGCGGCGCTCACGGTGGCGGTCTGGCTGGCGGTCGGGCCCGATCCGGCACTGACGCTGGCGCTGGTCGCGGGCGTGTCGGTGCTGATCATCGCCTGCCCCTGTGCCATGGGGCTGGCCACGCCCACCTCGATCATGGTCGGCACCGGGCGCGCGGCGGAAATGGGTGTGCTTTTCCGCAAGGGCGACGCGCTGCAACAGCTTTCGTCGGTCGGTGTCGTGGCGCTCGACAAGACAGGCACGGTGACGGAAGGCCGCCCCGAGATGACCGATCTGGTTTTGGCGGACGGGTTTTCGCGCGCCGAGCTCCTGTCGCTCGTGGCGGCGGTCGAGGGGCAGTCCGAGCACCCCATCGCCGAGGCGATCACGCGGGCCGGTCAGGCCGAAGGCGTGGACGCCGCCGAGGTGGAAAGCTTCGCGTCGATTACCGGCTATGGTGTCCGCGCGCGCGTGGCGGGCCGCGATGTGCTGGTCGGGGCCGACCGGCTGATGTCCCGCGAGGGGATGGATGCAAGCGCCTTGGCCGCGACCGAGGCGGATCTGGCCGGACGGGGCCGCACCGTGCTTTATGCCGCGATAGACGGGCAGGTGGCCGCGGTCATCGCCGTGGCCGATCCTGTGAAGGTCTCGAGCGCGTCGGCCATCGCGGCGCTGCACGCGGCGGGGTTGCGGGTGGCGATGATCACCGGCGACAAGCGCGAGACCGCAGAGGCCATCGCGCGCGAGACCGGCATCGATCAGGTGATCGCCGGTGTGCTGCCCGATGGCAAGGTCGCGGCCCTCGATGATTTGCGCAAGGACGGCGCGCGTCTTGCCTTTGTCGGTGACGGGATCAACGATGCGCCCGCGCTGGCCCATGCCGATGTCGGGATCGCCATCGGCACCGGCACCGATGTGGCGATCGAGTCGGCCGACCTGGTGCTGATGTCCGGCGATCTGCGCGGCGTGGTGAACGCGCATGAGGTGTCGCGCCGGACGATGCGCAACATCAGGCAGAACCTGTTCTGGGCGTTTGGCTACAACACGGCGCTGATTCCGGTCGCGGCGGGGGTGCTTTACCCCGCCTTCGGGATGCTTCTGTCGCCGATGCTGGCGGCCGGCGCGATGGCGCTGTCGTCGGTGTTCGTGGTCACCAACGCGCTGCGTCTGCGCAACCTGCGCCCTGTCATGGACGAGCGTGGAACGGATCCCGGCCCCATGCCCGCGCCCGCCGCAACTGCCGCGTGCGCGACGCAATAGCGGCTGATGCTTTGAAGCCTCTTGGGCCTGCAGTCTGGAACGTGCCGAAGGGCCATGTTCACCATCTTTTTTACAGGCCATGAAAAAACCCCGGGCGCGACCGCCCGGGGCTGGTTTCTCTTCGGGAGGAAAGAGAAACGTCAGGTCTTGGAGAATTCGGGATAGGCCTCCATGCCCATCTCGCCCATGTCGAGCCCGTTGATCTCGGTTTCCTCGTCGGGCCGAAGACCCATGACCGCCTTGATGATCAGCCAGACCACCGCCGAGACGACGAACACGAAGACCCCGATGATCGCCATTGCAGTGATCTGCGTGACGAAATCCGCGTCTGGGTTGGTCAGCGGCACCACGAGCGTGCCCCAGATACCGGCAAAGAGGTGCACCGGGATGGCGCCCACGACATCGTCGATCTTGAGTTTGTCGAGCATTGGCACGGTGAAGACCACGATCACGCCACCCACGGCACCGATCAGGGTCGCGGCGCCAAGGCTCGGCATCAGCGGTTCGGCGGTGATGGCGACAAGTCCCGCAAGTGCGCCGTTGAGCACCATGGTGAGGTCGGGCTTCTTGTAGAGGAGCTGAGTCAGGATCAGCGCGGTGACGGCCCCGCCGGATGCGGCGGCGTTGGTGTTGGCGAAGATACGGCTGACATCGGCCACGTCACCGATGCTGCCCATGGCAAGCTGCGAGCCGCCATTGAAGCCGAACCAGCCAAGCCACAGGATGAACATTCCGAGCGTCGCAAGTGCCAGGTTGGAGCCCGGAATCGGATTGACGCGGCCATCCTTGCCGTACTTTCCGATGCGCGGTCCGAGAATGAGCGCACCGGCCAGCGCGGCCCAGCCCCCGACCGAATGCACGATCGTCGAGCCCGCGAAATCCGAGAAGCCCATCTCGTCAAGGAAACCACCGCCCCAGCTCCAGCTGGCCTGCAGCGGATAGATGATGCCGGTCAGCAGAATGACGAAGATCAGGAAAGGCCAGAGCTTGATCCGCTCGGCCATCGCACCCGACACGATGGAGGCCGTGGCGGCACAGAACACCAGCTGAAAGATGTAATCCGATCCGGTGGAGGCATAGGCATAGTCGTCCGCGTCCTCGGCGGTGATGCCCACGGCCTCCAGCACGGCTGTGGCCGGGAACAGCGCCGAGAGGTAGCCGTCGATCGCCCAGTCCCCCAGCGGATACATCAGGTTGTAGCCGACAAGATAGTAGAGGATCGCGGCAATCGAGTAGAGCCCGACATTCTTTGTCAGCTGCATGGTGACGTTCTTGGAGCGCACAAGCCCCGCCTCGAGCATGCAAAAGCCGGCCGCCATGAAGAAGACCAGAAACCCGCCGATCAGAAACAGCAGCGAGTTGAGGATAAAGACCGTATCGGTCGATACCTCGGCGGGAACGGCCAACTCTGCCGCATCTTCCGCCTCTTGGGCGAGGCCAAGCTGCGGCAACACGATCAGCGTTGCGGCGAGGCCGAGTTTCAGCATGGGATTCATTGTTCTGTCCTTTCGTTGCGCAATCAAAGTGCGTCGTCGTTAGTTTCGCCGGTGCGGACACGCATGGCTTGCTGGATGTCGAGAACGAAGATCTTGCCGTCGCCAATCTTTCCGGTCCGGGCAGATTTGGTGATGGCATCGACGACCTGGTCGGCCATCGCGGCCGACACGGCGATTTCCAGCTTGATCTTGGGGACGAAATTCACGGCATATTCCGCGCCCCGATAGATTTCGGTATGGCCCGACTGTGACCCGAAGCCCTTGATTTCGGTGACCATCATGCCGCGTACGCCGATGTCGGTCAGCGCCTCGCGGACCTCCTCCAGCTTGAACGGCTTGATCGTTGCTATGATGAGTTTCACGGTGATCCCTTTCCAATTGCGTTTGGCGCGGCTCAAGGCTCGTCTTGTCAGACAAAGCGTTGAGCCCCGGCTTCGAAAGGGAGAAGACGGGAATCCCTTGCTGGAGAAGATCGTGAACGGTTAAAAAATGTGCAATAAAATCTCTATGACTAGTAAATGTGCATGCTGAAAACATCGCTGCGGGGTTGGTCGGGTCTCTACATCCGGGTGTTCAGCCTGTAGAACGGACCAAGAAAAAGACTGCTGAAGCAGGGCGAGCATGAGCAATTCAGGACGGCGCAAACCGCCATTGACCGCACCCAAGCGCCGCACGAAGACGAGCGCGGGCAAGACCACGCGCCGCCGCGCGACCAAAGGCACGCCGCGGCGGCCGGCGCGGTCGGGCAATCTGGTCGTGCGTCTGTTCCGGTCCGTTTTCGGGTGGATGTTGCGACTGCTCTGGGCGATCGGCTGGCGGGTGGCGGCGGTGATGGTTGTCGTCGTGGGGCTGGCTGTCAGCTATGTCTACACGACCCTGCCGGCCTACCAGACGCTCATGGATGGGCGTGCGCGGGGGTCTGTCACCCTGCTGGACCATCAGGGCGAGGTGTTCGCGTGGCGCGGCGACCAGTTCGGTGGTGTGGTGACCGCCGGTACGGTCAGCCCGAACCTGAAGAATGCGGTCATCGCCACCGAGGATCGCCGCTTTTACATGCATCCCGGCATCGATCCCATCGGCATCGTCAGCGCCATGCGCATCAATCTGAGCCAGGGACGCGGGCCCTTTTCGGGCCATGGCGGGTCGACCATCACGCAACAGACCGCGAAGCTTCTGTGTTTCGGTGTCGCCTATGACAAGACCCAATGGAGCAGCGAGGCCGAGTATATCGCCGATTGCCGCCGCACCTCGCTTTGGCGCAAGGCCAAGGAAGCTGTCTATGCGATGGCGATGGAGGCGAAATACACCAAGGATCAGATCCTGTCGGTGTATCTCAATCGCGCCTATCTGGGGGGCGGGGCCTATGGGGCCGAGGCCGCCGCGCAGCGTTATTTCGGTAAATCCGCCGCCAGCCTGAACCCGGCGGAAGGCGCGATGATCGCGGGCCTTCTGACCGCGCCCTCGACGCTGGCGCCGACCGCCAGCCTCGAACGCTCGCAGAACCGCGCCTCGGTCGTGGTCGCGCTGATGCGGCGCCAAGGCTATCTCAGCGATCAGGAAGCGGCCCTGGCGCTCGCCGCGCCGGCACAGCTGTCGCAGGCCGCGGCGCGGCAGGCGGGCGGATATTTCGCCGACTGGATCATGTCGTCGGGGCCGGAGTTCTTTACCCGCGACACGACCGAGGACGTGATCATCAAGACGACGCTCGATCAGCGGTTGCAACGCGCTGCAGAGGATGCGCTGCGCACGGTGTTCGACGAGAAGGTGCGCGCCGGCTCCAAGGCGCAGGCGGCCATCGTGGTGATGGATGCGGAAGGGGCGGTGCGCGCCATGGTCGGGGGGCGCGACCCCACGGGTATCGGCGCCTTCAACCGGGCGACGCAGGCAAATCGCCAGACCGGGTCCGCCTTCAAGCCGTTCGTCTACGCGACGGCGCTGGATCTGGGGTACGGTCATGATTCGGTCGTGACCGACGAGCCCTATTGCATCGATACGCCCGGATCGGGGCGCTGGTGCCCCCAGAACTACACCCGCGACCACAAGGGGCGTGTGACACTGACCCAGGCGCTTGCGGAGTCGATCAACGTCGCGGCGGTTAAGGTGTCGGAAACCGTCGGGCGCGATCTGGTGCGCAAGGTGTCCGGCGATTTCGGCATCGACAGCGATATGGCCGCCGGTCCGGCGCTGGCGCTCGGTGTCTCCGAAAGCACCTTGCTGGAAATGACCGGTGCCTATGCCGGCATCCTGAATGGTGGATCGTCGGTCACGCCCTACGGGCTGACAGAGCTGAAACTGCTGGGTGAATCCGAGCCGATGATGGGCGTCGGCGGCGGCATCGGCGAACGCGTGATCGGCGAAAACGCCGCACGCGAACTGACCTACATGATGAGCCGCGTCATTGCCGACGGAACCGGCGGGCGCGCCCGCCTGCCCGACCGCGAGGCGGCCGGCAAGACCGGCACCACGCAAGAGGCGCGGGACGCGTGGTTTCTGGGCTTTACCGCCGATTATGTGGCCGGCGTCTGGATGGGATATGATGACAACACGCCGCTGACGGGCGTCACCGGTGGCGGCCTGCCCGCGGAAATCTGGCAAGAGACCATGCAACGTGTGCATGAGGGCGTGCCGGCCGGGCAACTGCCCATGATCCGGCCAGCGCCGCGCGCCGCGCCTCAACCTGATACCCCGCGGACCGCGTCACCACAGCCCGAGGTTCCGCGTCATTCCGGCTCTGTCAGGACCAACAATCCGGTCGAGAGCATTCTGCGCAGTATTTTCGGCAACTGATACGGCGCGCGGGTTGCCCGCGCGCCCTCTGCTGACGTCGCGTTGCGGCTCAGCCCGCGTTTCTCAGGTCGCGGATCAGCGCGTCGATGTCGCCGTTGCGCTGGTCGAGCATCGCGCCGATCTCCTCGCGCTCGCTAAGACGCAGGCTGATGCCCTCGATCACCATGTCGAAGAACCTGTCCTGACCGGATCTGTCCGAGACAAGGAACCGGACCTCGAACGGGGACTGGCCGGGCAGGTAGGCGGTGGACCGGACCTCGTGCCAGGATTTCACCTCGCGCACGCTGTTGACCTCGATCCGCCCGCCGCGAAATTCGTCGAAGCGTTTGCCGTATTTGCGTGTGATGTAGCTGCGGAACGCGTCGGTAAAGGCCTGCATCTGCGCGTTTGATACCCGGCGCGCATCCGCTCCGAGCGTGGAGCGCGCGATGATCCCGACATCCGCATGCTGGGCGAAGATGCGTTCGAATTCCCGGATCATGGCCGCTTGCGAGCCACTGGAATCGATCGCCCGATTTATCTCGCGCACCACCCGGTCGACGAGCGTCCGCGCCCGGTCCTCGGTCAGTGCACGGGCAGGCATCGGGACAAGCGTCGCTCCGGCCAGGGCAAGCGCGGACAGCACGACGTGGCGGCGGGATGCGTCATTGGTCATAAGGATCCTCCATGTCGGCGGTCGATCCACCGGAATCATACGGATCAAGATAATCCTCATCCCCGCTTCCGCCCAGTTCGAATCGGCGTCCCTGCAAGTAAATCGAGCGGGACTGTGCGTAACTGTCCGCGCTCTCGTATAGGATCTGGTCGATCGTGTCCGAGAACTGCCTGCGTCGGGTCAGCCCGCCGGCGACACTGGTTCCCCTGTTTATGGATCTTGCGGGGTTGTTGAGCACGTAGGTCAGCGGGTTCGTCCAGACGTCGACGAAGGTGCCGAACGTGTCGCGCTGCGTCGACGGCCCCAGCAAAGGCAATTCGATATAGGCCCCCTCAGAGGCGCCCCAGACATGCAGGGTCTGGCCGAAATCGGCATCGGTGGCCGCCGGCATCCCCATCTCGCTGGCCGGATCGAAAAATCCGCCAAGGCCCACCGTGGTGTTCACCAGCAACCGTGCGGTATCCTCGATGGCGGCCCTCATGTTGAGTTGGAGCATGTTGTTGACAATCGAGCGCGGCAGGGAGGTATTCTGCGAAAACCGCAGGATGGCCGTCTCGATATCGTCGGGGACCGCCGCGTCATATCCTTTCGACACGGGCCGCACGAGCTTGCGGTCGAGGTCGAGGTTGAAGTCGTGAACCTGTCGGTTCTGCTCTTCATAGGGGTCGAACGTACCGCGCCCGGCCTCGGCATCGGGTTGGGACCCGGCGCAGGCGGCGAGAAGCATCACACCGCTCAGCGCGACGGCCTGCGACATCCGGCGAAAAAGGGGGTCTATCACTGGCAGCACTTCCACATCCGCGATCCTGGGGCTTTGAATGTCACATACATGATCAGACCGCAAAACCCAGCACAAGGACCGACGCGATCACGACTCTGTGGCACAATGGAGACAAGCGGGGACGCTCGTCGCCGCTGCCATGGGCGCTGCATTTGGCCGGTTGATCCGGCCATGGGCGGTTTTCGATTTTCTTCGCCCGTATCAGCCGTTAGCATCTGCTCAAATTGCTCTGTGAAAGGGAAAAGACATGAGCCAGTTCGAGACGACGCTTGCACAGATGGGCGTCACCCTGCCCGACGCGCCGGCACCGGCCGCCAATTACGTGCCGTATGTGCAGGCCGGCGACATGCTTTATGTCTCTGGTCAGATCGCCAAGGACGGTGACACGCTGATGCTGGGCAAGCTGGGCGCAGACATGGATGTTCCGGGGGGTGCCGCGGCCGCGAAGGTCTGTGCGATCGCGCTGCTCGCGCAGGTCAAGGCGGCCTGTCGCGGCGATCTCGACCGGCTGGTGCGGGTGGTCAAACTGACCGGTTTCGTCAACTCGACCCCGGATTTCACCGAGCAGCCGCAGGTCATCAACGGCGCGTCGGATTTCATCGGCGAGGCGCTCGGCGAGGCCGGAAAGCATGCGCGCGCCGCGGTCTCCGCAGCCTCGTTACCCTTCGGCGTCGCCGTCGAGATCGACGGGGTTTTCCAGATCAGATGACCCGGCTTTCGGATGAGTTTCGCCGCGTGCCGCTGGCGCATCGCGGCCTGCATGATGTCGATGATGGGCGCCCCGAGAACTCGCGGGCGGGCGTACGCGCCGCCATCGCGGCGGGTTACGGCATCGAGATCGATCTGCACCCCAGCCGGGACGGCCGGCCGATGGTTTTTCACGACTACGATCTCGGGCGCCTCACGCCGGAGCAGGGGCCGATCCGGCAGCGTGACGCGGCCGAGCTTGTCACCCTTCCGCTTTTGGGCGGTGAGGAGGGCATTCCGGATCTGCCCGAGATCCTCGGGCTCGTGGCGGGCCGTGTGCCGTTATTGGTCGAGCTGAAGGATCAGCACGGCCAGATGGGCGACACCGACGGTACGCTCGAAGAGGCCACCGCGCGCGCGCTTGCCGGCTATGCCGGGCCGGTCGCGGTCATGTCCTTCAACCCGTCGATGGTGGCGTGTATGGCCGGGCTTGCCCCGGACCTGCCGCGCGGGATCGTGACCTGCGGCTTCAGGGCCGATGACTGGCCGTCGCTCACATCCGAGACCCGGGCGCGGCTGCGCGAGATCCCGGATTATGAGTCCAGCGGCTCGCAATTCGTCAGCCAGCACATCCATGATCTCGATACGCCGAGAATCACTAAGCTGCGCGCGGAAGGGGCGGTGATCCTCTGCTGGACGGTGCGGTCCGTCGAGGTCGAACAGGCCGCGCGCCGTCTGGCCGACAACATCACTTTCGAGGGGTACCTCCCCGAGATCCCGGCTTGATCCGGATTGCGAGCGGCCCACCTAATGATCTGACCGATTGGACCGACGCGATGGATCAAAGCGAGATCAAGATCAGCCTGCACGAACGGATCGCCGATATTCCGGCACCGGTCTGGGATGCGTGCGCCTGTCCCGAGGCAACGGGCGGCGCGCACCCCGAGGATCCCTTCACCACGCATCGCTTCCTCAAGGCGCTGGAAGACAGCCGCTCCGTGGGCACAGGGAGCGGGTGGCATCCGCATTACATGACCGCCGAGCAGGGCGGAGAGGTGATCGCCTGTGCACCGCTCTATCTCAAGGCGCACAGCCAGGGCGAATACATCTTCGACCATAACTGGGCGCATGCCTATGAGCGGGCGGGCGGGCGGTATTACCCGAAATTCCAGATGGCCGTGCCGTTCACGCCGGTGACCGGGCGGCGATTGCTGACCCGGCCCGGATATGAGGCAGCGGGGCGCGCGGCGCTCGTGCAGGGCGCCACCGAGGTGGCCGAGCGTAACCGCATCTCGTCGCTGCATGTCACATTCTGCAGCGAAACCGAATGCGAGGCTGGCGAGGCTCTCGGCCTGATGCCGCGGCGCACGCAACAATATCACTGGCACAATCGCGGTTATGCGGATTTCGACGCGTTCCTTGCCGATCTGTCGTCGCGCAAGCGCAAGACCATCCGCAAGGAGCGCGCCCGGGCCCAGGAGTTCGGGGGCGAGATCGTGGCGCTCACCGGCGCGGACATCCGTCCGGAGCACTGGGACGCGATATGGACGTTCTACCAGGATACCGGCGCGCGCAAATGGGGCACGCCCTACCTGACCCGTGCGTTTTTTGAAGAGGCGCATGCGCATCTGCGCGACGACATCCTGCTCATCCTTGCGCTGCGCGACGGCCGGACCGTGGCCGGCGCGATGAACATGATCGGCGCCTCGGCACTTTATGGCCGGTACTGGGGCTGCGTCGAGGATCACCCCTGCCTCCATTTCGAACTGTGCTACTACCGCGCCATGGAATTCGCCATTGATCACGGGCTCAACAGGGTAGAGGCTGGCGCGCAGGGCGAGCACAAGCTGGCCCGCGGCTATCTGCCCGTGCCCACGCATTCGCTGCACTGGCTGCGCGATCCGGGCTTTGCCGAGGCGGTCGCACGCTACCTCGACGCAGAGCGGGCCGCCGTGAACGAGGATATCGAAATCCTCACGGGCTACGGGCCATTTCGAAAACCCCAGATGGAGGATCATCAATGACCGAAAAACTCAGCGATACCGCCCGCGAGACGACCCTGCAGCCCTTGCTCGAAAACGGCTGGTCCATGGTCGAGGGGCGCGACGCGATCCACAAGGCCTTCAAGTTTCCGGATTTCACCGAAGCCTTCGGGTTCATGACCCGCGCCGCGATCTGGGCCGAGAAATGGAACCACCATCCCGAATGGTTCAACGTCTACAACACCGTCAAGGTCACGCTGAGCACGCATGATGTCGGCGGCCTCAGTTCTCTTGACGTCAAGCTCGCGCGCAAATTCGACGGGCTTGCAGGCTGAACAGAACGTTTCGGCATTTCTGTCAGACGGAAACACCGCGCAGTTTCTTCTGGCCTCAAATATCCCGGAAAGGTGCGAGGGGCTGGCCCCTCGCACCTTTCCGCTTGAATCAAAGTTCGGCCAGCAGCGACTCACCGGCCGAGACTTCGCATGTGCCGGGGCTGTCCTCGACATGAAGCACCTTGACCGTGCCATCGTCGACGATCATCGCATAGCGCTTCGACCGGCCGATCAGCCCGGCGGGGGGCGCGTCGAAATCCATGCCTATGGCCTTGGTGAAGGTGCTTTGCGGATCGGCAAGCATCGTCAGCCCGGCCTTGCCGGCGCCGGTCGCCTCGTCCCAGGCCTTGACCACGAACGGGTCGTTCACGCTGATGCAGATCACCTCGTCGATACCCTTCGCGTCGAACTCGGTCTTGGTGCGCACGAAGCTGGGGACATGCGCCGAATGGCAGGTGGGGGTGAACGCCCCGGGGACGGCAAAGATCACCACCTTGCGGCCCGCGGTCTTGTCGCTCAGGGACACCTCCTCGGGGCCGTTTTCGCCGTGGCACAGCAGGGTGGCCTCGGGCAGTCTGTCGCCGGTGGAAAGGGTCATGGTCGCTCCTTGTCATTCGGGTGGACGGTATGTGCAGCTACCTATAATCGCATGCAGGATGCGTGACCACGAGAAAATCGGGAGAGCGGAATGACAGGCGTTGTTGTGATCGGGGCGGGGCAGGCGGGGGCATCGCTGGTGGCGAAGCTGCGAGACGAGGGCTATCAGGGCGCCATCACGCTTGTCGGGGACGAACCCGTCCCGCCCTATCAACGCCCGCCACTGTCCAAGAAATACCTTCTGGGCGAGATGAGCGCCGAACGGCTCTATCTGCGCCCGGAACGCTATTATGCCGATACCGGGATCGATCTGCGCCTTGGCATGCCGGTGACGGGTATCGACCGTGCGGCGCGCGAGGTTCAGCTCGGCGCGGACCGGCTGGGATACGAGCAGCTCGTGCTGGCGACCGGATCGGTGCCGCGCCGTCTGCCTGCGGCAATCGGCGGCGATCTGGAGGGCGTGCATGTGGTGCGCACCCTGCGCGATGTGGACCGGATGAGCCCCGGTTTCGTGCCCGGTGCGCGGCTGCTGATCGTCGGTGGCGGATATATCGGTCTGGAAGCTGCCGCGGTGGCGGCAACGCGCGGCATGACCGTGACGCTGGTCGAAATGGCGGATCGCATCCTGGGCCGTGTCGCGGCACCCGAGGCCGCGGCGTATTTCCGCAAGCTGCACCGGCGCCACGGCGTCGATCTGCGCGAGGGTGTCGGGCTCGAGCGGCTGTCGGGGGATGGGCATGTGCAGGCCGCGCGGCTCAGCGACGGCACCGAAATGGCGGTCGACATGGTGCTCGCCGGTGTCGGCATCGTGCCGGACACACGGCTGGCCGAGGCGGCGGGGCTCGAGATCGACAACGGCGTCGCGGTGGATGCCCAAGGCCGCACCTCGGACCCGGCGATCTGGGCCGTGGGCGATTGCGCGTCCTTCCCCCATGACGGCGCGCGGCTGCGTCTTGAAAGCGTGCCCAATGCCATCGACATGGCCGAATGTGTCGCCGGCAACATGATGGGCGCCGGAACACCCTATGTGCCGAGGCCGTGGTTCTGGTCGGACCAGTATGACGTGAAACTGCAGATCGCCGGTCTGAATACCGGATATGACCGGATCGTCACCCGCGACGCCGGCAGTGCCACGTCCTTCTGGTACTACGAGGGCGACCGTCTGCTGGCCGTTGACGCGATGAACGATCCGCGCGCCTACATGGTGGGCAAGCGCCTGATCGAGGCCGGAAAAACCGCTGATCCGGCGGTGGTGACGGATGCGACCGCCGATCTGAAGAGGCTGCTGAAGACATGAGGATCATCGGCGGCGTGCATCGCGGTCGGACGCTTGCCGGGCTGGGCAAGGGCGATGCCGCCGCGCATCTGAGACCGACATCGGACCGGGTGCGCGAGAGCCTCTTCAACGTGCTGGCCGGCGGCTATGACGATCCGGTCAGCGCCGCGCGGGTGCTCGATGTCTTTGCCGGCACCGGCGCGCTCGGGCTCGAGGCGCTGTCGCGTGGCGCCGGGACGGTCAGTTTTGTCGAGAACGGGCGCAGCGCGCTGTCGCTGCTGCGCAAGAACATCGCGCTCTGTCGGGCAGAGGCGCAGGTGCGGGTCGTCGCATGCGATGCTCGCAGGCCCCCCGCGTGCCCGGATGCGCCGCAGACCCTCGTGTTTCTGGATCCGCCCTACGGCAAGGGATTGGGCGAACAGGCGCTTGACGCCTTGCGCGCGCAAGGCTGGATCGCCGAGGGGGCGCTGATCGTCTGGGAAGAAAGCGCAGAGATTGCACCACCCGACGGGATGCAGATGATCGAAGAGCGCAGATACGGCGAAACGCGCATTCGATTTCTGCGGTGTGCGTGACGGCGGGTCGCGCCTTACGCCTTCATCAGCGCGGGCAGATCCCCGGTCAGGCCCGCCGCCTCGCGGATGAAGCCGCGCCGCAGGGCGGGCATCTGGCTGATCGCCCCCATCCCGAGATCACGCGCCGCCCGCAACAGCGGGTTGTCGTTGGAAAACAGCCGGTTGGTCATGTCCGTCGCCATCGCCAGCGTCGCCGTGTCGAATCGCCGCCACTGTTGATACCGGCCGAGCACATCTGCCGCCGCGATATCCTCGCCGCGCCGCAATGCCTCGTGCAGCACCTGCGCGAGCGCGGCGATATCGCGCAGCCCCGCATTCAGACCTTGCCCGGCGATCGGGTGTACGCCGTGGGCGGCGTCACCGATCAGGGCGAGGCGGTCCGCCACGAAGCTGTGGGCAATGCTCAGGCTCAGCGGATAGGTATAGCGTTTGCCACGCAGCGCGATATTGCCGCGGAAATCGCCAAAGCGAGGCCGCAGGACCTCGATGAAATCTTCGTCCGGAAGTGCCGCGAATTGCGCCGCGACGTCGTCTGTCTCGCTCCACACGATGGAACTGACATTGCCCGGCAGCGGAAGGATCGCCAGCGGGCCGGACGGCATGAAGAACTGATGTGCTGTGCCGTGATGCGGCAAGTCGTGCTCGATTGCGGCCACAAGGGCGGTCTGGCCATAGCGCCAGCCGGTGCGCCGGATGCCCGCGCGCGTGGCCGTGCCGGACCCGCGCCCGTCGGCCCCGACCAGCAGGCGCCCGCGCAGGCTGCGCCCCGAGGCCAGCGTGACGGTGACGCCGGTTGGGTCCACCGCCTGCGCTGTCACACGCTCGCCCGACACCTCTGTGATCTCCGGCGCCTCGCGCCTCGCGTCAAGCAGCGCACGGCGCAGGAACCGGTCCTCGAGCATGTGGCCCATCGGCCCTTCCTCGATCTCGGCATGATCGAAATGCAGGAAGAACCGCGAGGGGCCCTCGCCGGCGCGCCCGTCGGATACCTTGATGTCCAGCATCGGTTGCGCGTTCTCGGCGACCCGATCCCAGATGCCGAGGTTGCGCAGCAGCCGCACCGAGGCAAGCGCCAGCGCGTAGGATTTGCCGCTGAACCCGTCCTCGGCACGCGCGGCGTCGGGCACGGCGTCGATCACGATGCTCGAAAGCCCGGATTGCGCCGCGGCAAGGGCAAGAAGGGGGCCGTTGAGACCGCCCCCGATGATCAGGATATCGCTGTCATGTTCCATGGCTTTCAATATGTCAGTCCATGCGGGATTGTCCATGCGTGCCTCTGCCGCTAGCAATGAGCGGCAGGGCTGACAAGGAGTGGGGCGATGCTGGACTGGTTGGAAATGACGGCGGGCGATCTCGGGCGCGGCATCGCGGCCGGGTTTATCGACCCCGAGGCGCTGTGCGACACATACCTCACCGCCATCGTGGCCCACCCCTTGCGCGACCGGATCTACAGCGTCGTGACCGAGACCCGCGCGCGGGCCGAGGCCGCGGCGGCGTCCGAACGCGCAAAGGCCGGGCAGCGGCTCGGGCCTCTGGATGGCGTGCCGGTCAGCTGGAAGGATCTTTACGACAGCGCGGGTGTGGCGACCGAAGCCGGCTCGGCGCTTCTGAAAGGCCGCATGCCGGACCGCGACGCCGAGGTGCTGCGCAATGCCACCGCCGCGGGGCTCGTATGCCTTGGCAAGACGCATATGAGCGAGCTGGCGTTTTCGGGGCTTGGCCTCAACCCGGTGACGGCGACGCCGCCTTGCGTGAACAACGCCGAGGCGGTGCCGGGCGGGTCGTCGTCGGGGGCGGCGACCAGCGTCGCTTTCGGGCTGGCGGCCTGCGGGATCGGGTCGGATACCGGCGGGTCGGTGCGCATTCCCGCCGCGTGGAACGATCTGGTGGGGCTCAAGACCACATCGGGGCGGGTGTCGCTGTCGGGTGTCGTGCCGCTCTGCCTGCGCTTTGACACGGTTGGCCCGCTGGCCCGGTCGGTCGAGGATGCCGCGCTGATGCTTGCGGCGCTCGAAGGTGGCAAGGCGGCCGATCTGCGCGGCACGTCCTTGACGGGCATGCGGTTTGCAGCCCTGCGCACCGTTGTCATGGACGATATCCGGAGGGAGCCGGAAACCGGATATGTCGCCGCCGTCGCCCGCCTGCGCGAGGCCGGTGCGACGGTCGAGGAGATCGACGCGCCCGAGGTGGCCGAGGCGATGCCGCTGTCGCCCACGCTGTTTACCGGCGAGGCCTACGGGCTTTGGCGCGACGTGATCGAGGCGGCGCCGGAAAAGATGTTTACCCCCATTCTGGAGCGGTTCCGCGGCGGCAAGTCGGTCTCGGCGGCCGACTACGTGGCGGCATGGCACAAGCTGGAGGAGCTGCGCGCGCAGTGGCAGGCGCGGGTGGCCGGCTATGACGCGGTGCTGATGCCATCGGCCCCCAATATGCCCCCCGATCGCGACCGCCTGATGGAGGATGACGCGTATTACGTGACCGAAAACCTCATGACCCTGCGCAATACGCGGGTTGGCAACCTCATGGGGCTTTCTGCCGTGACGCTGCCTACGGGCAACCCCAGTTGCGGGATCACGCTATGCGGCGCGCCAAATGGCGAAGAGCGGCTTTTGCGGGTGGCCGCAGCGGCGGAGGCAGCCCTTGCGGCGTCTTGAGACGCCTCCGGCAGGGCGCCGGAAAATTTCAGATTTTCCGAAACGGACTTTCTGAAAGAGTCCGGGGCACCGGCAGTCAACCGGACTTGAAATCGGCCGCGATGCGCAATTCGCGCAAGGGGCGCACGCGGGCGATGCACGCGGCATAGATGGGATGGGCCTTGTAGGCGGCAAGCGCCGCCTCGTCGGCGAATTCGCCGTAGACCACCAGATCGACACGGCTGCCCGGGATGCCATCGCTTTGCAGGTTGCGGCCCACCTCGAAATGGCTGGCATGGGGGATGTCGGCGAGCATCATCAGCCCCTCGCGGATGCGTTCTATATCCTGCGGATCGGCCGCCGAGAAGAAAACGATATGGCGGATCATCGGCTTACTCTTCGGTGCGGGATGCTTTTTCGGCCACGCCCGATTTGACCTGCCGCGCCTCGAGTTCGGCCATCACGTCCGACAGCGCGACATCGCGCGAGCGCAGCATCACCAGCAGATGAAACAGCACATCCGCCGCCTCGGATGTCAGGCGCGCGCGGTCGCCCTTGACCGCCTCTATGATCGCCTCGACCGCTTCTTCGCCGAATTTCTCGGCGCATTTCTCGGGACCTTTCGCCAGCAGTTTGGCGGTCCAGCTTTGCGCCGGGTCGGCATCGGCGCGGGCGTGAATCGTGCGGGCGAGATCGTCGAGGGTCATGCAGCGAGCCTTACGGGGATACTTGCCGAAGCCATATGGCGCTTGGCCTCCTGAATGGAATACGTGCCGAAATGAAAGATCGATGCGGCCAGCACCGCGGACGCATGCCCTTCGGTCACCCCTTCGACCAGATGATCGAGCGTGCCGACGCCGCCCGACGCGATCACCGGCACATCCACCGCATCGGCGATGGCGCGGGTGAGGGGGATGTTGAAGCCCTGCTTTGTGCCGTCGCGATCCATCGAGGTCAGCAGAATCTCGCCCGCGCCCTTTTGCGCCACGGTCCGCGCGAATTGCACCGCGTCGATGCCGGTGGGCTTGCGCCCGCCATGGGTGAAGATCTCCCATTTGCCCGGCGCCACTGTCTTGGCGTCGATGGCCACGACGATGCACTGGCTGCCGAACCGGTCGGCGGCGCCACGCACCACCTCCGGATCGGCGACGGCGGCCGAATTGAAGCTGACCTTGTCGGCGCCCGCCAACAGAAGCGCGCGCACATCTTCGGCTGTCCGCACCCCGCCGCCCACGGTCAGCGGAATGTAGCACGCCTCGGCGGTGCGGCGGACCACGTCGAACATGGTGCCGCGATTCTCGTGCGTGGCGTGGATGTCGAGAAAGCACAGCTCGTCGGCGCCCGCCGCATCATAGGCGCGCGCGGCGTCCACAGGGTCGCCCGCGTCGCGCAGATCGACGAAATTCACGCCCTTGACGACGCGGCCATCGGCGACGTCCAGACAGGGGATGATGCGTGTCTTGAGCATGTTGTCGCTGTTACAAGGGTTTCACGGGGTTGTTTATGGGCAAACCCGACAAGATGCCAGAGGATGCGCGCATTATCTGGAATGACACGGAAGGGAGTGACCGATGAAACGATATCTCGCCGCAGCGGCCATCAGCCTCGCGGGGCTGCCCGCGCTCGCCAGCGATGACGACCTGACGATGGTCGAATCGTCCGGCGATGTGGCCACGACCATGGACCGGCTCGAGGCCGCCGTGACCGAGGCCGGCGCAAATGTCATGGCGCGGGTCGATCACGCCGCCGGCGCCGCCTCGGTCGATATGGATCTGGGCCCGACGCAGGTGCTGATCTTCGGCAATCCGAAGATCGGCACGCAGGCCATGCAGGACGACCCCAGGGCCGGGCTGTTCCTGCCGATGAAGGTGCTGGTCTATGAGGACAGCGAGGGCCAGACATGGCTGGCCTATCAGGACCCCGAAGAGATGTTCGACGACCTCGAGATCGATGACGATTCCGAATACATCAATATGATGACCGGCGCGCTTGACAAGCTGACGGCCAAGGCTGCCAAGGAATGAGACAAACGCTCGTCGTGCTCAGCCCTTGAGCGCGGCGAGCGCCGTTTTCAGGTCGAGCGGCCCGTCATAAAGCGCCCGTCCCGAAATCGCGCCATTCAGCGGCGCGCCGCAATCGCGCAGCGCGATCAGATCCTCCAGCGACGACACCCCGCCCGAGGCGATCACCGGGATGTTGACGGCGTGCGCAAGCGCCGCTGTGGCGTCGATATTGGGCCCCTGCATCGCGCCGTCGCGGTTGATGTCGGTATAGATGATCGCGGCCACGCCGGCATCTTGATAGGACTTGGCAAGGTCTGTGGCGTCGACATCCGTCGCCTCGGCCCAACCCTTGGTCGCGACGCGGCCGTCGCGCGCATCGATGCCGACGGCGACCTGCCCTGGAAAGGCGCGCGCCGCCTCGCGCACAAGGGCAGGGTTCTCGACTGCCACGGTGCCGAGGATCACGCGCGCAAGCCCCTTGGAAAGCCATGTCTCGATGGTCGCCATGTCGCGGATGCCACCGCCGAGTTGCGCGGGCACGCGGGCCTGCCGCAGGATCGCCTCGACCGGCGCGGCATTGACCGGCAGACCGGCGAAGGCGCCGTTCAGATCCACCAGATGCAGCCAGTCGCAGCCCGCATCCACAAAAGCCCGCGCCTGTGCCGCCGGATCATCGTTGAACACCGTCGCGCGGTCCATGTCGCCCCGCAGCAGGCGCACGGCCTTGCCGTCCTTGAGGTCGATGGCGGGGTAAAGGATCATGACGTGACGCTCTTGCTTATGATGATGGCTGCCGTTTGGCATGCCCGCCTGCTGAATGCAACGCGGACGCCGTGGGACATGACCGGCGGTTCGCGCGGCGTTTCGGGACCTGATCTGCGCTGAAATCCGCCCAGATCCGGCGGGCATGTCATGGTGACGCCGGAATGCATGCTTATCATCGTAAAATGAAGCATTCTCGAAAGCAGGAGAGAACCGATGCGTTCGATACATGTACTCGCCGTGACCGCCATGGTGGCGGGGCTTGGCACCGCGATCAGCGCCGAGCCGGCCCTTGGCACCTGGCAGACCCAGGCCGACAAGAAAGGCCAGATCGCGCATGTGCAAGTCACCCGGTGCGACGGGGCGCTGTGCGGGGACATCGTGCGCACCTATGATTCGCAAGGAAACCGCATCACGACCGAGAATGTCGGAAAGCGCGTGTTCTGGAACGTGACACCCGACGGTGATCAGGAGTACCGCGGTCGGGCCTGGGTGCCGGCGCATGATCGGGAATATGCCGCCAAGATGGAACTGAACGATGATCGGCTGAAGGTCAGCGGCTGTCTTGGGCCGGTCTGCCAAAGTCAGGTCTGGGCGCGGGTGGAGTAAGCCGGTCCGCGCGGACGGCCCGATACTGTTTTGTCAGGGCGGCTACTGCGCTATCATGCGGGCATGACCGATCACAGCCTGCCAACTGCGGCCCCGCCCGACGCCATACTCGAAGCCGCGCTTTATGCCGGGGATCTGGACGCAGCGGAGCGGTTTTATGGCGGCCTTCTGGCGCTGGAGCGGCTTGTGCGGGTGGGCGACCGGCATGTGTTCTACCGGGTAGGGGGTGGCGTGCTGCTGATCTTCAATCCCGATGAGACCTGCAAATCTCCCGACAACCCGGACCTGCCCGTGCCGCCGCATGGTGCGACCGGGCCGGGGCATGTCTGTTTCGCGGTGGAAGGCCCTGCGCTGGATGACTGGTGCGCGCGGCTGACTGCGGCCGGTGTCGGGATAGAGGCCGATTTTCACTGGCCGCACGGACCACGCTCGATCTATTTTCGCGATCCGGCGGGTAATTCGATTGAAATGGCAGAGCCGTCGCTCTGGGCGCGCTGACGTCTCAGGGCTGCCAAGTCAGGAAATTGGCGATCATTCGCAGGCCGGTCTGCTGGCTTTTTTCGGGGTGAAACTGCGTGCCGATGATATTGTCCCGCCCGACCACTGCCGTGACCCGCTCGCCATAGTCGGCATGCGCCAGAAGACACGCCGGGTCGTCCACGCGGAACTGGAAGGAATGGACGAAATAGGCGTGGTCGCCGGTCCGGATGCCCTCGAAGACCGGGTGCGCATGGTCGATCACCAGATCGTTCCACCCCATATGCGGCACTTTGAGCGTGGGATCGGCGGGCGCGATCTTCGCCACCGTGCCGCCGATCCAGTCGAAACCCGGCGTCTCGGCATATTCCATGCCCCGCGTTGCCAGCATCTGCATCCCGATGCAGATGCCCATGAAGGGGCGCCCTTCGTGCAGCACGGCCTTTTCGATGGCCTCGAACACGCCACGATGATCGTAAAGCTCCTTGCGGCAGGCGGGGAAGGCCCCGTCGCCGGGCAGCACGATGCGGGTGGCGTGGCGGATCACGTCCGGGTCGGCGGTGACGGCAACATCGCCCGCGCCCGTCTCGCGCGCCATGCGCTGAAACGCCTTTTCCGCCGAGTGAAGATTGCCGCTTTCGTAATCGACGATGACGGTGGTCATGAGATCACAAGCTGCCTTTGGTCGACGGGATCTCGTCGGATTTGCGCGGGTCGGATTCCATCGCCTCGCGCAGGGCGTGCGCCACCGCCTTGAACGCGGCCTCGGTCAGGTGGTGGCTGTTGATCCCGCGCACCCCGTCCACATGCAGCGTGATGCCGCCATGGGTCGCAAGCGCCTGGAAGAATTCGCGCACAAGTTCTGTGTCGAACGTGCCGATCTTCGCCGTGGGCAGATCCATGTTCCACACCAGATAGGGCCGACCCGACAGATCGAGAGCCGCGCGCACCAGCGTGTCATCCATCGGCAGGTGGCAGGACGCATAGCGGCGGATGCCCCGCTTGTCGCCAAGCGCGCGGCCAAGCGCCTGACCAAGCACAATGCCCACATCCTCGACCGTGTGGTGGTCGTCGATATGGCGATCCCCGCTGCAGCGGATCGTCATGTCGATCAGCGAATGCCGCGACAACTGGTCCAGCATGTGATCGAAAAAGCCGACACCGGTCGCATTGTCATAGGCACCGGTGCCGTCGAGGGCGATCTCGACGGTGATGTCGGTTTCGGCTGTCTTCCGGGTTATAGTGGCGCTGCGCATCGGGCCTCCGTTCAGCTTTGTCTGCTCTATACTGCGCCATGTCGCGCGGGCCAAGCCTTTGTGCCTCGTCCGGTCGTGATGGAACAGCCGCTGCGACGTCGTCGGCGGTTCGCCACGCCGGGCCCCCGGCCAGGGGTCGAGGCTGGTCATAAAGTCCGATGGCGAAGCGTGGCACTTTCGCCGCACCTTCGAGGCTGGTACAGAAAACGTTTTACAATTCCGACGGGACACAACTATCGATTGTATGGTGCCTGTCAGGCGTGCGGAGGCGAATCCTCCGGACATAACACCAAGAGCATTTCTCGATGATAGCCGTTTCCTCTCTCGCATCCCGCCCGTCCGGCCTTTCTGCGGAATTCTGGGATCTCATGGGCGTGGCTGCACTGGTCACGTTGGCGCTTGGTCTGCTGATCATCGCGTGCCGCCGTCCGTTGTCGCGGATGATGCGGGACCGCGATGATGCAAGGGCCGTGCAGGCGTCGCATGTCGGGGATCCGCTGAGACTGGGCGGTGTGGCCATCTTTATCGGCCTCGCGGCAGGGGTCGCGGCCGCAGGCTGGCAGGATGCGGCGCTGCCCGTGCTCTTGATCTTGTCTGCCGGACCGGCGCTATTGGCGGGTCTGGGTGAGGATCTGGGGTTTTGCGTCTCGCCCATCCGCCGGCTTGCTGCGGCCGGTGTGTCTGCCTTTCTCGCGGTTTTCATGCTTGGCGTCTGGGTTGCGCGCGCCGATCTGCCGGGGCTCGATCTTGTCATGGCGATTGTCCCCTCCGCGGTGATTCTGACAATCGCGTTGTCGGGGGGGTTTTGTCATTCCACCAACCTAATCGACGGAATGAACGGGTTGGCGACGACAGTTATCCTTTCGGCGGCTGTCGGGCTGACGCTGCTGGCGCAGGGGGCTGGCGACAGGGATCTGGCCCTGTTTGCGGCGCTTTTGGGGGCTGCGATGGTCGGGTTTCTGATGCTCAACTGGCCTTTGGGCATCGTGTTCATGGGCGATGCCGGATCCTACGGCGTCGGGCATGTGCTGATCTGGATCGCGATCCTGCTGGCCTGGCGCGTGCCGGATATCGCGGTGCCGGCGTTGCTGCTGATCCTGTTCTGGCCGTTTGCCGACACGTTCCACTCGATCACGCGCCGCCTGATGCGCCGTGCCCCGGTCTTCGAGCCGGACCGCATGCACCTGCATCAGAAGATGCGGCGATGCATCGAGATCGTGTTGCTGGGCGGCACACACCGCAAGTTGTCCAACCCGCTTGCGACGCTCTGTCTGGTCCCGATGATCGTGACGCCGGTCGCGGCAGGGGTGCTTCTGTCGCAGGATGCGCGCGCTGCGTGGGTCGCGCTGGTGGTGTTCAGCCTGCTCTTCGCAGTGACCAATGTGCTTGTCACGCGGTTCGCCTGTGCGCGCCGCCGCCGGTACCGGGGTGTTCCGGCCCGGCTGACACACGCCGAATAGCGCCTGTCAGCCGGCCGGTGCGTGCACGACCGCCGCCGCCCCGTCAGAGATTGCCGCGCGACATCTCTCCGGCGATGTGGTCGGCCTGACGCATGGCGAGCGCCACGATGGTCAGCGTCGGGTTTTCCGCCGCCCCGGTGGTGAATTGCGAGCCGTCCGAGACAAAGAGATTGGGGACGTCATGCGCCCGGCCCCATTTGTTCACCACCCCGTCGCGCGGATTGTCGGACATCCGGTTGGTGCCAAGGTTGTGCGTGCTGGGATAGGGCGGCGTTGGCAGGGTGCGCGTGGCCCCGACGGCATCGTAGATCGCCGCACCGCGCGCGTAGGCGTGATTGCGCATGGCGACATCGTTGGGGTGATCGTCGTAGCGCACGTCCGCGACCGGCAGGCCGAACTGATCGGTGACCGCGTCGTTGAGCGTGATGCGGTTGGTTTCCTGCGGCATGTCCTCGCCCACGATCCACATGCCCGCCATGTTCTCGTAAGCATCCAGCGCAGTGGTGAATTCGCGCCCCCACCCGCCGGGATCCAGGAACGCCGCCATGAAAGGCAGGCCAAGCGCCAGCGTCTCAAGCTCGTATCCGCCGACGAATCCACGGTCGGGATCGTGCCGCGCCTCGTCCTGGATGATGCCGGCCATGGTGGTGCCGCGCCACATCCGGACCGGCTTGTCGAACACGCCGTAGACCGATCCGGTCAGGTGCCGCATGTAGTTGCGCCCGACCTGGCCGGATGAATTGGCAAGCCCGTCAGGGAACATGTTTGATGCCGAATTGAGCAGCATGCGCGGCGATTCGATCGAATTGCCCGCCACGCAGACCGCGCGGGCCGCCTGCATATGCAGATTGCCGTCGGCATCGAAATACTCCACGCCGGTGACGTGCCCTGCGTCGTCATGCAGGATGCGGGCAACATGCGCGCGCTCGCGCACTTCGAGATTGCCGGTCGCCTCGCCGCGCGGAATGTCGGTATAGGCCGCCGACCATTTGGCCCCCCATTTGCAGCCCTGAAAGCAGAAACCGGTCTGCTGGCAGGCCATGCGGCCGTCATTTTCCTTGCTGTTGATCGCCATGCGGCCGGTATGCACGTTCTCGTATCCGACGGCCTTGGCCCCGGCCTCGAACACCTTGTAGTTGTTGCAGCCGGGCAGGGCGGGCATGTCGCCGGTCTGCGTGACGCCCAGCTTCTTCTCGGCCTTGTCATACCACGGTGCGAGGTCTTCTCCGTCGATCGGCCAGTCCAGAAGGTTCGCGCCCTGAACGGGGCCGTAATTCGTGGCGGCCTTCCATTCGTGGTCCTGAAACCGCAGCGATGCCCCGGCCCAGTGGGTTGTGGTGCCGCCCACGGCCTTGACGATCCACGCAGGCAAGGTGGCGAAATCGCGCGACACCCGCCAGTCGCCGGACGTGGTGCGCGGGTCGAGCCATGCGAGTTGCCCGAAACTGTCCCATTCGTCGTTGACGTAATCTTCGGGCAGATAGCGCCCGCCCGCCTCCAGCGCCACCACCGAGACGCCGCGCTGCGCCAGCTCGTTGGCCAGCACGCCGCCGCCCGCGCCGGTGCCGATGATGACGATCACGCCGTTGTCGCTGTGTTCAAAAGGTGCAGCCATAGTCGTTCCTCCCTTGATGGCTATGGCTCAAAGCCAGGTGATGTCGTCGAAACCGCGCGTCATGTAGCCGCCCTTGCTGTAGGACTCGCCCTCGTAGCCGAAGAGCGGCCAGACCTCCTTCTGGTTGTAGAGGCCGGTCACGAGGTTGGCGCGGATCATCTGGAAGAACGGGCTGGTCTCGAGTCCGCGCAGGACATCGACGCGGTCGCGCTCCCATCCGATGCTCAGGTAATCGGAATGACCCTTGCCCTGGGCCGCCGCGTTCAGACCGGCGATGCCGGCCTCGATCTCTTCGGCGGTCTCGGGTGTGTCATAGCTGCGCACGGCAATGGCGTAATATGCGTCGGCCAAATGGTCGTGCGGATATATATCGCGCGCCATCTGGATCAGCGTCGCCATGGTTTCGGGGCTCAGCGCCTTGGTTTCCATCGCCCATGCGGCATCGCTGCCGGCGACAAAGCCCGCCCCGACCATCAGGCTTGCGCCGGCGGCCACGCTGCGCGACAGCAATGCCCGCCGCGTCAGCCCCCTTTGCTGGCTGGTTGTCGTCATCGTCTCTCCTCCCTTGATGCAGGACGGACGCGGCCCTCCCCGGCCGCGCCCTCCCCTGTCTTTCAGTTGCCTGTCACTTGAACCGTCCCCCGCGTTCCAGCACTTCGATCTCGTAGCCGTCCGGGTCGGCCACGAAGAAGAACTTGCCGACGAGCTTGCCGTCGGGTGCGAATTCCACGATCTTTCGGGGGCTCAGGCCCTCGGCGGTGAATCGGTCATGCTCAGCCTTCAGGTCCTCGACCAGAACGGCGAGGTGGCCGTAGCCGTCGCCCAGATCGTAGGGCTCGGTCCGGCCCTTGTTCACGGTCAGTTCGACCTCGAACGGGCTTTCGTCATTCGACAGGTAGACCAGCGTGAAGTTCTCGAAATCGAGCCTGTCGGCGATTTCGAGCCCGAATGCACGTTTGTAGAAGTCAACCGACCGCGCCTCGTCGAGGACGCGGATCATGCTGTGGATCGTCTTGGCCATCAGCCCCTCCGGATCGTTGCGTGGATCAGGATAGTCTACCGAAGCGGCCTTTGCGCGGGTAGTAAGGGGATACTACGCCGCGTTTTCGTCACTCTGCCGCGATGTGACGGGCATCCGTTTCTCTGGGGGCCTCGCGATGCAGCAGGCAGGTGCAGCGCAGCAGCGAGGTGAAGTTCTGTGGCTCGCCATGCAGTTCCAGCACCTCGGCGTGCAGTTTCGACACGAAGGCCGGCGTTGAGAGGCCCTCGCTCGCGGCGATCTCGTCGAGAATGCCCCAGAAGGATTTCTCAAGACGGATGCTCGTACTCTGACCGTTGAGACGCATCCGGCGTGTTTCAAGCGTGTAGCGGTCCGGATCCTGCCCGGCAAATATTCTGCACATGATCTGTCCTCCCTTGTCTCTGGCGCGGAGACCGCGCCAGAGACCGTCATGACTGTCTCATGATTGCCGATTCTTGCGGCGCAGGAAAGCCCGTTGCGTCGGGGTGCGGCGACGTGGTTGCACCGGCGACCCGGATCCGGGGATCCTGCGCCGTTCTTATTCCAGTTCGATCAGCAGATCCTTGGCGTCGATCTGGCTGCCCGGCTGGACATGCACCGCCTTCACCACCGCGTCGCGTTCGGTATAGATGCCGGTTTCCATCTTCATCGCCTCGATCACCAGAAGCATGTCATCCTTGCGCACCTTCTGGCCCGCCTGCACCGCGACGCTGGCCACCACACCGGGCATCGGCGCGCCGATATGGTCGGGATTGCCCGCCTCGGCCTTGGGGCGCGCCGCAGTCTGCGATTTAACCAGACGGTTCGGCACACGGATCACGCGGGGCTGGCCGTTCAGCTCGAAGAAGACCTTGACGTCGCCTTCCGCGTTGGTCTCGCCCAAGGCCTGCAGCCGGATTTCAAGGATCTTGCCGGGATCGATCTCGACGCTGATCTCCTCGCCCGGCTCCATCCCGTAGAAAAAGCATCGCGTCGGCAGGGTGCGCACCGGGCCGTACATCCGGTGCCGCCCCATGTAATCGAGAAAGACCTTTGGATACATCAGATAGCTGTTGAGATCCTCGCGGTCGATGGATGCGCCCTCGACCTGTTCGACAAGCTCCTTTCGGGTCGCCTCGATATCGACGGGCGGCAGATGCTTGCCGGGGCGCTCGGTATTGGGGGTCTCGTCCTTGAGCACCTTCCTGACGATGCCCTCCGGGAAGCCGCCCGGCGGCTGGCCTAGATTGCCGCGCATCATGTCGATCACCGAATCGGGAAACGACATGTCCTTGTCGGCATCTTCCACATCGGCGCGGGTCAGCCCCTGACTGACCATCATCAGGGCCATGTCGCCCACCACTTTCGAAGAGGGCGTGACCTTCACGATATCGCCGAACATCTGGTTCACATCGGCGTAGGTGCGGGCAAGCTCGGGCCATTTCTCCTCGAGCCCGAGGCTGCGCGCCTGCGCCTTGAGGTTGGTGAACTGCCCGCCCGGCATCTCGTGCAGATAGACCTCCGAGGCCGGTGTCTGCAGGCCCGCCTCGAAGGCCACGTATTGCGCGCGCACCTGTTCCCAGTAATTGGACAATTCGCGGATGCGCTCGATCGGCAGGCCCGTGTCGCGCGGTGTGTTCTGCAGCGAGGTCACGATCGAGCCGAGGCAGGGCTGTGAGGTGCCGCCCGAGAACGCGTCCATCGCCGCATCGACCGCATCGACGCCAGCCTCGGCGGCCGCAAGGATCGACGCGCCCGAAATGCCGGACGTGTCATGCGTGTGGAAATGCACGGGGATGTCGATCTCGTCCTTGAGCGCGCGGACCAGAACACTGGCCGAGGCCGGTTTCAGCAGCCCCGCCATGTCCTTGAGCCCCAGCACATGCGCGCCGGCACCCTGCAATTCGCGCGCCATGCCGACGTAGTATTTCAGACTGTACTTGGCGCGGTCCGGGTCGAGAATGTCGCCGGTATAGCAGATCGAGCCCTCGCAGATCTTGCCGGTCTCGATCACCGCATCCATCGCGACGCGCATGTTCTCGACCCAGTTGAGGCTGTCGAAGACCCGGAACACGTCGACGCCCGTCTCGGCGGCCTGGCGCACGAATTCCTGCACCACGTTGTCGGGATAGTTGGTATAGCCCACGCCGTTCGAGGCGCGCAGCAGCATCTGCGTCAGCAGGTTGGGCATGCGCGACCGCAGATCGCGCAGCCGCTGCCACGGACATTCCTGCAAGAACCGGTAGGCCACGTCGAAGGTAGCGCCGCCCCAGCATTCCACGCTGAAGAGATCGGGCAGGTTGGCGGCATAGGCGGGCGCCGCGTTGACCATGTCGATCGACCGCATCCGCGTGGCCAGCAGCGACTGATGCCCGTCGCGCATCGTGGTGTCGGTCATCAGCAGCCTGTTCTGGGCCAGCATCCAGTCGGCGACGGCCTTGGGCCCCTGCTCGTCCAGCAGCGTCTTGGTGCCGGCGACCGGCGTGGCGGCCTGCAGGGCCGGCGCGCGCGGCAGTTTCAAATCCGCCGGTTTGATGCGCCCGGTGGTTTCCGGATGCCCGTTGACCGTGATATCGGCAATGTATGTCAGCACCTTGGTGCCGCGGTCGCGTCGCTTGGTGAACTTGAAAAGCTCGGGCGTGCTGTCGATGAACTTGGTGGTGTATTCGTTGTTCAGAAACGTCGGATGCTTCAGCAGGTTTTCGACAAAGGCGATATTGGTGCTGACACCGCGAATCCGGAATTCGCGCAAGGCCCGGTCCATCCGCGCGATCGCGGCCTCAGGGGTGGGCGCCCATGCCGTGACCTTGGTCAGCAGGCTGTCATAATAACGGGTGATCACGCCGCCCGCATAGGCCGTGCCGCCATCGAGGCGGATCCCCATGCCCGTGGCCGAGCGATAGGCGGTGATGCGGCCGTAATCGGGAATGAAATTGTTGAGTGGATCCTCGGTGGTGATCCGCGTCTGCAGGGCATGCCCGTTCAGCGTGATGTCGAACTGCGTGGCCTTGCCGGTTGCATCGACAAGCGTGTTGCCCTCGGCGATCTTGATCTGGGCCTGCACGATGTCGATGCCGGTGACCTCTTCTGTCACGGTATGCTCGACCTGCACGCGCGGATTGACCTCGATGAAGAAGAACTCGCCGGTGTCCATGTCCATCAGGAACTCGACGGTGCCGGCGCATTCGTAATCAACATGCTTGCAGATCCGGTAGCCGAGATTGCAGATCTCCTCGCGCTGGGCATCCGTCAGATACGGCGCCGGCGCACGTTCCACGACCTTCTGATTGCGCCGTTGCACCGAGCAGTCCCGCTCGAAGAGGTGATACATGTTGCCGTGCTTGTCGCCGAGGATCTGAACCTCGACATGGCGGGCGCGCAGGATCATCTTTTCCAGATAGCCCTCGCCGTTGCCGAACGCGCTCTCGGCCTCGCGCCGCCCCTCCAGCACCTTTTCCTCGAGCTCGGCCTCGTTGTTGATCGGGCGCATGCCGCGCCCGCCGCCGCCCCAGGACGCCTTGAGCATCAGCGGATAGCCGATCTCGCCGGCCTCCTTGCGGATCGCGGTCATGTCGTCGCCCAGAACCTCCGTCGCGGGGATCACCGGCACACCGGCCTCGATCGCAACGCGCCGGGCGCTGGCCTTGTCGCCAAGCGCACGCATCGTGTCGGCGCGCGGCCCGATGAAGGTGATGCCGGCCGCGTCGCAGGCATCGACGAACGCGGGGTTTTCGGACAGAAGGCCGTACCCCGGATGGATCGCGTCCGCGCCGCATTCGCGCGCCACGCGGATGATCTCCTCGATCGACAGATAGGCCGCGACAGGCCCCAGCCCCTCGCCGATGCGGTACGCCTCGTCGGCCTTGAACCGGTGCAGGCTCAGCTTGTCCTCTTCGGCGAAGACCGCGACCGTGCGCTTGCCCAGTTCGTTGGCGGCGCGCATCACGCGGATGGCGATCTCGCCGCGATTGGCGATCAGGATCTTCTTGAATTCGGCCATGCCTGTCCCCCGGAGTGATCCGTTGATTTTCGCTGCAGTGGCATTGCTGCGCTGCCGCGGTGCCACCTTTCTAGAATTTGCGACCCCGTTGCGCAATCCGGCATTGCCGGTATTCGCCCGGCGGGGGAATTTGCTGCCGTAACGGGTGGGGCGGACTACCCGCGCGGGATCAGGCGGGCGCGCACATCGGTCAGGGAACATGTGCCAAGCTGGCCCATATTGGCGCGCAGATCCTCGGCGATGATATCCGCCAGATGCGCGGGGCCTTTCTCGCCAAGCGCGGCGAGCGCGAAATGCCAACCGCGCCCCATCATCACGAAATCCGCGCCAAGGGCGATGGCACGCAGGATATCGAGACCGCCCTCGACGCCGCCATCCATGATCAGCGGCAGGGTGGTGGCCTCGCGGACCTGCGGCAGCGCCTCTATGGTGGCGGGGGCGGCGTCGAACTGGCGTCCCGCATGGTTCGAGATCCAGATCGCATCGACGCCCTCACGCTCCAGCATCGCCGCGTCATCGGCGCGCAGCACGCCCTTGACCACCAGCGGCCCGTCCCATGCCTCGCGGAGCCAGCGCAGATACTGCCGGTCGGGCGAGGTGCGCAACAGATACCCCGCATGTTGGGTCGAGGACATCGCGCTGGTCTTGCCGGCATAGTCGTCGATCAGCCGCATCCGGGGCATGCCCATGCGCGCCATGCCCATGGCCCAGACCGGGCGCCGCGCCACCTGCGCCATCAGGCGCGGCGTAAGGCGCGGCGGCTGCGTCAGACCCGAGCGTACTTGCCTTTCCCGGCGGCTGTTCACCGGCACATCGACGGTCAGCACCAGCACCCGAAACCCCGCCTTGCGGGCGCGGGCCAGCATGTCGGCGCGGATCTCGGGGTCACGGGGCGGATACATCTGGAACCAGCCATTGCCATCCAGATGCGGCCCCACCTCCTCGGGGGTGCGGCTCGCCACGGTCGACAGCGCGTAGGGGATGCCCGCCGCCGTCGCCGCCCGCGCCAGATGCCGCTCGGTATCGGGCCAGACCAGCCCCGACATGCCCACCGGCGCGATGCCCACCGGCAGGGCATGGGTCCGTCCCAGAAGCGTTGCGGTGAGATCCGGATCGAACTCGCCATGCAGGATCGAGGGCGAGAGCCGCACCCGGTCGAGCATGATCCGGTTGCGCATCTTCGTGGCCTCGGCCCCGGTGCCGCTGTCAAGATACTCCCAGACGAAAGGCGGAATGCGAGCTTGCGCACGGCGGCGCAGATCGCTGAGGGCGGGGTATTTCGCATGCAGGCTCATGGCCTGCATTTGCGCGCGTTTTCATACGCTTGTCCAGTGCCGCGAAAGCCATGGAACAATCCCTGAACATCTCTTTATCTCCGGTAAGTGGCGCGCTACACTTCACCCATGAACAGTTTTGACGAATCCGACGCGTTCGAGGGGGCCGGCCTTGCGGCCCGGGCGATGGCGGCGCGGTCCGCGCCGTATCTCGACGATCTCAACCCCGAGCAACGCCGCGCCGCCGAAACGCTCGACGGGCCGGTGCTGATGCTGGCAGGGGCGGGCACCGGCAAGACCAAGGCGCTGACCACGCGGATCGTGCATCTTCTCAATACCGGAAAGGCGCGCCCCAACGAGATCCTTGCCGTGACCTTCACCAACAAGGCTGCGCGCGAGATGAAGAGCCGCGTCTCGCGCCTCATGGGCCAGCCGGTCGAGGGCATGCCGTGGCTGGGCACGTTTCACGCGATCTGCGTCAAGCTGCTGCGGCGGCACGCGGAACTGGTGGATCTCAAGTCGAACTTCACGATTCTGGACAAGGACGACCAGCTGCGCCTGCTCAAGCAGTTGGTGCAGGCCGCGAATATCGACGAAAAACGCTGGCCCGCGAGGATGCTGGCGGGCATCGTCGACGGCTGGAAGAACCGCGCGCTGACCCCGGAAAACCTGCCCGCCTCCGAGGCGAGCGCGTATGACGGTCATGGGCCCGCGCTTTACCGTCAGTACCAGACCCGCCTGCGCGAGCTGAACGCCACCGATTTCGGCGACCTGCTGCTGCATGTCGTGACGATTTTCCAGAAGCACGAGGATGTGCTGACACAATATCAGCGCTGGTTCCGCTATATCCTCGTGGACGAATATCAGGACACCAATGTCGCGCAATATCTCTGGCTGCGGCTTCTGGCGGGCGGGCATCGCAATATCTGCTGCGTGGGCGACGACGATCAGTCGATCTATGGCTGGCGCGGCGCCGAGGTGGGCAATATCCTGCGATTCGAAAAGGACTTTCCCGGTGCCGCGGTGATCCGGCTGGAGCAGAACTACCGCTCCACCCCGCATATCCTCGCCGCCGCGGCGGGCGTGATCTCGGCCAATCAGGGGCGCTTGGGCAAGGAGTTGTGGACCGCGGTCGAGACCGGCGAAAAGGTGCGCCTCATCGGCCATTGGGACGGCGAGGAAGAGGCGCGTTGGATTGGCGAGGAGATCGACGCGATGCAGCGCGGCACCCGCGGCGTGCGGCCGATGTCCCTCGACGAGATGGCGATCCTCGTGCGGGCCTCGCACCAGATGCGCGCCTTCGAGGACCGGTTCCTGACCATCGGCATGCCCTATCGCGTGATCGGCGGCCCGCGCTTTTACGAGCGGCAGGAGATCCGCGATGCCATGGCCTATTTCCGTCTCGTCACCTCGCCCGCCGACGATCTGGCCTTCGAGCGGATCGTCAACACGCCGAAACGCGGCCTCGGCGACAAGGCGCAGCAGAAGATCCAGGTAACGGCGCGCGACAACGGCGTGCCGTTGATCGAGGGCGCGCGCCTGCTGCTCGACCAGAAGGGGCTGACCGGCAAGGGGGCCGCAGAGCTTGGCAAATTGCTCGACGGCCTCGCCCGCTGGGGCCGCATTGTGGGCGACGACCACGTCAACCATATCGAACTTGCCGAGATGATCCTCGACGAGAGCGGCTACACGGGCATGTGGCAGAACGACAAGACACCCGAGGCGCCGGGCCGTCTGGAAAACCTCAAGGAACTCGTCAAGGCGCTGGAAGGCTTCGAGAACCTTCAGGGATTTCTCGAACATGTCAGCCTGATCATGGACAACGAAAACGAAGAGGCCGGCGAAAAGGTCACGCTGATGACGCTGCACGCCGCCAAGGGTCTTGAATTTCCCGCGATCTTCCTGCCGGGCTGGGAGGACGGGCTGTTTCCGTCGCAACGCTCGATGGATGAAACTGGCACCAAGGGGCTGGAGGAAGAGCGGCGCCTCGCTTATGTCGGGATCACCCGCGCAGAGGAGGTCTGCACGATCTCGTTTGCGGGCAATCGCCGCGTCTATGGCCAGTGGCAGTCACAGATGCCCTCGCGTTTCATCGACGAACTGCCCGAGCCGCATGTCGAGCTGCTCACAGCACCTGGCCTGTATGGTGGCGGCTTCGGCGCGGCGGCGTCGGGGATCGAGACCCGCGCGGCCGAGGCCAATGTCTACAACTCCCCCGGCTGGCGGCGGCTGCAATCGCGTAGCGGCGAGCGCCCGCTCAGTCAGCCGCGCGAGGCGAAATCCCCGGTCATCGACGCCCAGGCCGTCAGCGCGCATACCGTGGGCGAGCGCGTCTTTCACCAGAAATTCGGCTACGGGGCCATTCTCGGGATCGAGGGCGACAAGCTCGAAATCGAGTTCGACAAGGCCGGCGTCAAGAAGGTCGTCGCGCGTTTCATCACCGGCGCCGAAGATGTGCCGTTCTGAAGGCCGCTACCGAAGGATTTCGAGTATTTCTGGCAAGATGAAGCTGTAAAGGGTCTTCATCTTGCCAAAAATACTCCCGCCGGAGGCGTCCCGTCAGGCAAGCCCGGCCAGTCGCTGAAGTGCCGCGCGCAGCTTGGTTTCTTCCTCTTCCCGCAAGGCTAGATTTTCGCGCGTCTCCGCGACCACGTCAGCCGGCGCGCTTTCGACGAACCTAGGGTTGTCCAGCCGCCCGCGCAGCCCCCTGAGTTCCTTTTCCAGCTTCGCCAACGTCTTTTCCAGTCGCGCCTTTTCTGCGTCCACGTCGATGATGTCGGCCAGCGGCAGGCCAAAGCTGCCACCCTCGACTGCAACCGTGACGCATCCTTTGGGAAAAAGTCTGACATCCGACAGCCCGCGGATCCGCGCCAGCCGTTGGATCATCGCCTCGTTGCGCGCATATGCGGCACGCCCCGCCGCGCTGAGATCGGTCACCAGCAGCGGCACGTGAAGCCCTGCTGGCACATGCATCTGCGCGCGGGCTGATCTGATCTGATCGATCAGCGCGATCACCCAGTTCATCTCTCGGTCGGCGTCGGCGTCGATAAGATCTTCGCCGTACCCAGGCCAGTCTGCATGCACTAGCATTTTTTGGCGGTCGCCGAGCGTACCCCAGAGCTCCTCGGTGACGAACGGCATGATCGGGTGCAGCAGGATCAGGCACTGGTCGATGACCCACGCCATCGTCGCCTGCGTCTCGATCTTCGTGGCGGCGTCGCCATCCATGAGAAGCGGCTTGGAAAACTCTACATACCAGTCGCAGACCGTGCCCCAGACAAAGCTGTAAAGTGTGTTCGCCGCGTCGTTGAAGCGGAAGTTTTCCAACGCCGTGTCGACTGCCACGCGGGTTTTCGCGGTTTCGCCGATGATCCACTTGTTGACCGTGGCCTGCGGTGCGGGGATCGCGCCCGGCCTGTGGGTGGCCTCGTTCATTTCGGCAAAGCGCGCGGCATTCCAGAGCTTCGTGGTGAAGTTGCGATAGCCCGCGATGCGGTCCTTCGACAGTTTCAGATCCCGCCCCATGGCGGCCATCGCCGTCAGCGTGAAGCGCACGGCGTCGGCGCCATATTCGTCGATCAGGTCCAGCGGGTCGAGCACGTTGCCAAGGGATTTGGACATCTTCTTGCCCTTCTCGTCACGGACAAGGGCATGCACATAGACATGGCTGAATGGCTTTTGCCCGACAATGGCATATTGCATCATCATCATCCGCGCGACCCAGAAGAAGATGATGTCAAAGCCGGTGATCAGCACCGAGGTCGGGAAATACCGCCGCAATTCCTCTGTGTCCTCGGGCCAGCCAAGCGTGCCGATGGGCCAGAGACCGGAGGAAAACCACGTGTCGAGAACGTCGGGGTCGCGGGTGAGTGTCTTGTTTCCGGCCTGCGCCTGCGCGTCCGCTTCGGTGGTTGCACAGAACTGATTGCCCTCGTCGTCATACCACACCGGGATCTGATGCCCCCACCAGAGCTGGCGCGAGATGCACCACGGCTCGATATTCTCCAGCCAGTGGAAATAGACCTTGGCGTCCTGTTCGGGCAGGATCGTCACCTCGCCCGAGCGCACCGCCTCCAGTGCCGGACCCACGATCTGCGACGTATCCACGAACCACTGGTCGGTCAGCATCGGCTCGATCACCACCTTGGAGCGGTCACCGAAGGGCTGCATCAGCGGTTTGGCCTCGACCAGCGGCACGAGATCCAGCCCCGGCGCCTCGCCGCCTTCCTCGGGCGCGGACGGTTGTTGCGCGGCCTTGCCGAGCCGCGGATCATCCGCGCGCGTCATCATCGCAAGCCCGTCCGCCGTGACCTCTGCGACCACCTTCTCGCGGGCCTCCAGCCGGTCGAGGCCACGCAGATGATCCGGGACCAGGTTGAGGCTGTCGACTTCCTCGATGGTGAAGTCGGCACCCTCGGCGATCGCCTGCGCGCGGGCGGCGGCCTCGGCATAGGGCGCGCCATCGTTGCGCATGCACGCACGCGTGTCCATCAGGCGGTACATCGGGATGCCGCTGCGCTTGGCCACTTCGTAGTCGTTGAAATCATGCGCGCCGGTGATCTTGACGGCCCCCGATCCGAACCCGGGGTCGGGGTATTCGTCCGTGATGATCGGGATCAGGCGGCGATGTTCCTTGGGGCCAACAGGGATCTCGCAAAGCTTGCCGACCAGCGGTGCATAGCGTTCGTCCTCGGGCGACACGGCGACCGCCCCATCGCCCAGCATCGTCTCTGGGCGGGTGGTGGCGATGGAGATAAAGTCGCGCTCTTCCTCCAGCACGACCGTCCCTTCCGCATCGCGTTCGACATAGGTATAGGTCTCCCCTCCTGCGAGCGGATACTTGAAGTGCCACATGTACCCCGGCACTTCGACATTCTCAACCTCCAGATCAGAGATCGCGGTCTCGAAATGCGGGTCCCAGTTCACAAGGCGCTTGCCGCGATAGATCAGCCCCTTGTCGTACATCTCGACAAAGACACGGATCACCGCGTCGTGAAAATTGCCGTCCTCGTGCGCGGGGGCGCCGGGGGCGCCAGACATGGTGAAGGCGTTGCGCGACCAGTCGCAGGAGGCACCCAACCGCTTGAGCTGATTGATGATCGTGCCGCCGGACCGGGTTTTCCACGCCCAGACCTTTTTCAGGAATTCCTCGCGCGTGAAATCCGTGCGCCGCTTGCCTTCCTCCGCAAGCTGGCGTTCGACCACCATCTGCGTGGCGATGCCGGCATGGTCCTGCCCCGGCTGCCACAGCGTGTCATGCCCGCGCATCCGGTGCCAGCGGACAAGGATATCCTGCAACGTGTTGTTGAAGGCATGGCCCATGTGCAGGGATCCCGTCACGTTGGGCGGCGGGATCATGATGCTGAAACTTTCGGCCCCGGGCGTGGCATTGGCCCCGGCCTCGAAGGCGCCGGCCTCTTCCCACGCCTCGTAAATCCGCGCTTCGGCCTCGGCCGCGTTGAATGTCTTGTCCATTGTCATGGCATCTCGGTCCTGCAAGGTCACGGGGTTCTGCGCCGCTTTAACGAATGTGTGCCCCTAGGAAAAGCCAAAGCGCGGGTAAAACCCCGAAGTCGCTCTCGCATTGCAATTTCATCTTTCCAGAAATACTCAAAAACAGCGGCTTGCCTTACGCGCCACGGTCAAGCTTCGTGGCGAGATGAATGAGGCTTTCGGAGCCTTTCACGCCGCGGGTCTCGCCGATCCGGTCGAGCGTTTCGTCCAGCGCCTCGGTGGTGTCGGCCTCGAGCGTCACGATCAGGTCGAAACGCCCGGATGTGGTGTGCACGCGCTGAACCGCTCGCAGCGACTTCAGCCTTGCGAGCACGGCGGGGCCGGCGCGCGGCTCGATGCTCAGCAGGGCGGTGGCGCGCAGGTCCGGACCCACGCCCCGACCCAGCCGAAGCGCGTAACCCGTTATGACACCGGAGGTTTCGAGCCGGTCCAGCCGGGCCTGTACGGTGGTGCGCGCAAGCCCGAGACGCCGCGCGAGGGTGGCCACTGGCAGACGCGCATTGTCCTGCAAGAGCGCGATCAGTTGGCGATCCGTTTCGTCGATCCGCATGGTATCCTCGGCATTATGTCAAAACCTAATGCTGATATAGACGTATTGATGCGATGAATCGACGTGTTTTTGCGTCAGACTTGGCTAAAATGAGTAGATCGAAGGACTCCCGTCATGCGCAGCCGCCCCGACATGACCGATCCGCGTGCCCACCTGCTGCGGCACGCCCCGGATGCGCCGGTCCTTTATTTCAGCCCGGCACGGCTGCAGGCCACGGCGCAGGAGTTTGTCAAAGGGTTTCCCGGACTTGTGACCTATGCGGTCAAGGCAAACCCTGCCGAAGAGGTGCTCGCCAATCTCGTGCGCGCCGGGCTCGATGCCTTTGATGTGGCCAGCCCCGAAGAGATGCGGGCGGTGCGCAGCGTGGCCCCACGCGCCGCGCTGCACTACAACAACCCTGTACGGTCCCCCGCCGAAGTGGCGGTTGCGGCAGAAATGGGCGTACAATCTTTCTCGGTCGATTGCCCGTCCGAGTTGGACAAACTTAGGGATAAAGTCTCACAAACGTCCGAGGTCAGCGTGCGGCTTGCGCTGCCGGTCGCGGGAGCCGCCTATCACTTCGGTGACAAGTTCGGGGTCGCGCCGGGGCCGGCGGCGCACCTGCTGCGCGCGGTGGTCGCCTGCGGCTTCACCCCCTCGATCACCTTCCATCCCGGGACGCAATGCACCGACCCGCAGGCCTGGGCCAGCTACATCGCCGCCGCCGCGGATGCGGCGCGCGCAGCAGGTGTGCGGCTGCACCGGCTCAATGTCGGGGGCGGGTTTGCCGCGCATCGCACCGGGGACGTGCCCGACCTTGCCGCGATCTTTGCCCGCATCGGATCGGAGGTCGCGCAGCAGTTCGGTGCCGAGGCCCCGATGCTGGTCTGCGAGCCGGGGCGCGCGATGGTGGCCGAGGCGTTCAGCCTTGCCGTCCGCATCAAGGCGGTGCGCGACAGCGGGGCGATCTTCGTCAATGACGGGGTTTACGGCGGCCTGACCGAGATCCGCGATATCGGCGCGCCCGACCGGATCACCGTGATCGCCCCCGACGGCACGCCGCGCCGGGGAGATTTGCGCCCGCGCGTGGTCTATGGCCCGACCTGCGACAGCATCGACCGGCTGCCCGACCCGTTGCCATTGCCCGATGATCTGGAGGATGGCGATCACATCCTGATCGCCGGCATGGGCGCCTACACGCGCAGCCTGAGTACCGGTTTCAACGGCTACGGGCTGCGCGATGTGGTGACGGTCGCGCGGTTGTGATCCCGAAAAGGGGCTATGCCCGGCGTCCCGCGACCCATGCGCGCGCGCCCTGCGACACAGCCTCATGGACGGCGCGCCCGACCGCCTCGCCGACCTCGGTGTGCAGACCCGCGTAGCGAATGTCGCCGTCGGAGGCGGCGATGGCGATGCAATCGGTGCCGGTCCCGGTGGCGATCCCGGTGGTCAGTTCCAGCCCTGCCTCAGTGACGGCGACGGTGCGGGCTTGCGCCGCGATACTGAGCGCCTCGATCCGGGCCGTATCGGTGAGGCCGGTATCGATCTCGACCGCGATGTTGATCGTGCCCCAGTCATGGGCTGCGGTGGGCAGGCGGGTGCCCACGCGCTCGGCATTCGACAGCCCCACCGTGGCCACCGCGCGCGCGCTGACCGGCCCGGCGCGCGCCGATCTCTCCACATGCGCGCCGATATCGCAAGAGGTCAGAAAACACACCGCATCCAGTGCATCCCGTGCCGTCAGTTCCCTGTCAAGCCAGTCCTCGACATCCACGTCCTCGGGCAGATCGGCATTGCGCACCTCGCGCCACAGGATACGGCGAGCAAGGACCAGACCCGGGCGGTTGACGGCCCAGCTGAGCACCGGCATCTCGTGGGCCAGATCGAGGCAGAGCCATGGGCGCGTCAGATGCAGGCGGCTCATCTTGTCACGTCCATGGGCTGAAAGACCGGGCCCTGATCGGTCTGCGCGTAATGCGCCGAAACATGGAAGATCCGCGCGAGATTGTCCGGCGTCAGGACGGCGGCGGGCGGGCCATCGGCGGCGATCCCGTTCTCACCGAGCAGGATCAGCCGGGTGCAGTGCCGTGCCGCCAACCCCAGATCGTGCATCGAGACGATGACCGCGCGACCGCCCTTCGCCAGATCCGCGAAGACCTGCATGGTCGAGATCTGGTTGGCGGGATCGAGCCCGGCGATCGGCTCGTCGGCCATGAGAAGGGCTGTGTCCTGCGCCAGTGCACGGGCAATCAGCGCCATCGCCTGCTCGCCGCCCGACAGGCGGGTGGCGGCGCGGTGGCGCAGCCCGGTCAGACCCATCGTGGTCAGCGCGGCGTCGACATGCCGACGGTCGAGGTCGGTCAGCGATCCAAAGCCGCGCAGGTGCGGCGTGCGCCCAAGCGCCACGAGGGTCTCGACGCTGACCGGCCATGCGATGTCCCGCGCCTGCGGCATCCATGCGCAGGCGCGGCCGCGCGCATCCGGCGTCAGGGCGGCAAGGCTGCTATGGCCGTCATGCGGCACCAGCCCGAGGATCGCCCGCAAAAGCGTGGTCTTGCCGGCACCGTTGGGGCCGATCAGGCCGATGCAGTCATGCGGCCCGACACTCAGGCTGACATCCGTCAGGATGGGGCGCCCGCGCAGCCGCACTGAGAGATTCTCGACCTGCAGGGTCTCGACATGCAGATCCGTCATGCCATGTCCGCCCGCGTCTTGTAGATCAGGTGCAGAAACAGCGGCGCGCCCACGAGGGCGGTCAGCACGCCCAGCTTCAGATCGCGCTCCGGCAGGATCAGCCGGGTAGCCAGATCGGCGGCCAGCACCATGGCGGCCCCGCCAAGCGCCGAGGCCCAGAGCAGGCGCGAGGGCTGCGCGCCGGTGAGCGGGCGCAGCAGATGCGGCACGACCAGCCCGACAAAGCCGATGGCGCCGGCCACGGCTGTTGCCGCCCCCACCACGCAGGCGGTGCCGAACACGAGCGTCAGCCGCAATGCGCGCAGCCGGATGCCCATGGCGGCCGCCGCGTCCTCGCCGAGTGTCAGCGCGTCGAGACCGCGCCCCAGCGTGGCCAGTGCGAGCCAGCCGAGCACCATCAGCGGCAGCGCCAGCCAGACATGCGTCATCGAGCGGTCGGCAAGCGATCCCATCATCCAGAACACGATCTCGCTTGCGGCATAGGGATTGGGCGACAGGTTCAGCACCAGAGAGGTGAGCGCGGCGGCGAGCGAGGAAATCGCGATCCCGGCAAGGATCAGCGTGATCGAGGCCCCGCGCGGCCCGGCCAGCAGCAGCACCAGCAACACGCCGGTGCCCGCGCCGGCCAGCGCCGCCAGCGGCAGCGCGAGGGCGGATGCCGCCGCCAGCCCGGTATGGATCGCGAGCACCGCGCCAAGCGCGGCAGACCCCGACACGCCGATCAGCCCCGGTTCTGCCAGCGGGTTGCGCAGATACCCCTGCATCGCCGCACCGGCAAGCCCGAGGCTGGCGCCGATCATCACCCCCAGAAGCGCGCGGGGCAGGCGGATCTCGCGCATCACCATCGGCAGCGGGCCGTCGCCACCGAAGAGGAGCGCGCCAAGATCCGCGAGCACGCCCGTGTCGGCCGGACCGACCGTGAGCGAGGCGATAAACAGCGCCGCGACCACCGCCAGGAGGACCAGCGCAAGGCGGCTCATTCCCGAACCTCGGTCATGCGCTGACGGGTCTGCACCAGCCGGTCCACCGCGTCGAGCGCGTGAGGGGTGCCGCAGATCCAGCTGGGCGAGGTGATGCGGAGCCCGGCCCGCGTGGCGCGCAGCGTCTCGAGCGCGGGATGCTCCAGAACCGCCTCGGAGCGCGACGCACCCGGCAGAGGTGTGCCGCTGATCAGCAGGTCGGGCGCGGCCATCACCAGCCGTTCCAGCGGCACCGTGCCGCCGCCCTGCAGCCCCATCTCGCGCGCGAGGTTGAGAAAACCTGCGGCCTGCAGGATGTCATCCGACAGCGTGCCACTTCCAAGGGTATAGCCGTTCGGGTGATAGATCGCGGCGCGCGGGCGGTTCGCGCCAGTCCTCGACAGCGCCTCCAGCCGGGCGTCGAAGGCAGCGATCAGCGCCGTGCCGCGCGCCTCTTGCCCCAGCACGCGCGCCATCTTTGCCAGCCTGTCGCGCGTGTCGTCCAGCGAATTGGCCGGGGCGAACTGCACCACCTCTATGCCGACGCCGCGCAACATCTCGACGGTGGCACGTGCGGTATAGGCCCCGGCGAGCACCAGATCGGGATCAAGCAGATAGACCTCTTCGGCGCGCCCGTGATTGACGGGATAGGCGCGCGCGGCCTCCGCCATGGCCGAGCTGTGCGGATCGGTGGCCAGATCCGACACCGAAACGAGTTGCCCGGGATCCGCCAGCATCATCGCCAGCTGATCGGTGCAAAGGTTGATCGACACCACCCGACGCGGGGCCGGGTCGGCAAGCGCTGTGCCGGCAATGCCGCCAAGTGTCAGGCACAGGGCGATAAGGTGGAGGATCCGCATCGGCCTCACCCGCGCCGCGCCGGGTGGACGACGGATCGCAGGACGGGTTGTGGATATAGCATCTTCTTCCCCTCGATCCGGGACCGGGTGTTCCAAGCTGTTGGTCAGGGGAAGGGACGGACCCTTTCCGCAGACGGCGAAAGCGCCACCACGACGGAAAAACCGTTATCCACGGCGCGCCCCGCGCCCGGATAGGGTGATCGCTTCGGCAGGTCTCCTGACTTGCGGGTCGGGGCTTTACCGGGCCTTCCCGTCACGCGGGCGTGACAGTGGCGTGATGCGGTATCGCTCGCCGCTTACAGTTGCGGGGGCAGTCACGGAGTTGGCCCATGGACACAGACCGCACCGTATTCCCTTTTCACCGGGTGTTTCCCGGACCGAAGCAGCCTGATGAGTAAGCCCCGCACCGGATTCGTGCAAGGCCAAACATGCCTGATGCGTCTCAGCCATCCCCGGCCGCTCCGTTCTGCCGGGACGGCAGAGCGGGTTCGGTTTCCGGTGCCAGTTCCTCGAAATCGAAATTGTCGAGCCGGCGGGCGCGGCGGCCGGCCTTGTCGGCGGAAATCCTGATGTCCGATATGTCCTTGGACGCCTGATTGAAATGCCGGTCGAGGTTTTCCACCCGTGTGCCCAGCCGTTCCACATCCCCGAACAGGAGGCCCAATTCGCGGCGGATCGCGCCAGCCTGCTCGCGCATGCGGGAGTCTTTCAGGATCGCGCGCATGGTGTTGAGCGTGGCCATGCAGGTGGTCGGCGACACGATCCAGACGCGGGCCGCGAACCCGTCGCGCACCACTTCGGGAAAATTGGCGTGCAGTTCGGCATAGACCGCCTCGGACGGAAGGAACATCAGCGCGCCATCGGCGGTCTCGCCGTCCAGGATGTATTTCTCGGAAATGTCCTTGATGTGCTTGCGCACCGAGGTGCGCAGGAACCGCGCGGCCTCGGCGAGTTCCGCCTCTGTGGTGGCGCGGCGCAGCGCCTCGTAGGCTTCCAGCGGGAACTTGCTGTCGATGCAGATCGGCCCCGGCGGGTTGGGCAGGTGGATGAGGCAATCGGCACGCTTGCCATTGGAGAGCGTCGCCTGCAGCGCGTAGCTGTCCGACGGCAGCGCCTTGGTCACGATGTCATGCAACTGGATCTCGCCGAACGCACCGCGGGTCTGCTTGTTCGACAGGATGTCCTGCAGCGACAGCACATCGCCTGACAGCTTGGTGATATTGTCCTGCGCCTTGTCGATGACCTGCAGGCGCTGTTGCAGATCGCCGAGGGATTGCGCGGTGCGGCGGGACGTGCCTTGCAGGTTCTCGTTCATCCGCTCGGTCACTTCGCTGAGGCGCTTTTCCATCATTTGCAGCATGTGCGATTGCGATGCCGACTGCGCCTCGGAGACATGCGTGAGCCCGCCGGCGAGTTGATGCTGCCCGTCCGACAGGTTTTGAACCCGCTGGCCCAGCTGGCCGACCTGCCGCGACAGCGGTTCCGTCATCCGGGCCGACCGGGTGGCGGCGCGCACCGCGATCACCAGAAGCACGAGGATCAGCAGGAGCACCGCCGCCCCGATCAGCGCCGCGAGGGTTGCCGGGTCATCGAGCGCAAAGGTCTGGTCGCCGATCTGGATCATGTGCGACCGAACAGGCGGTCGATGTCGGCCAGCGGCAGCTCGACATAGGTGGGGCGGCCGTGATTGCACTGGCCCGAATGCGGTGTGCGTTCCATTTCGCGCAGCAGCGCGTTCATCTCGTCGGCGGACATGCGGCGGCCCGCCCGGACAGAGCCGTGGCAGGCCACGCGGCTGAGGATCGCGTCGATGCGGGATTTCAGCGCCTCGCTGGCGCCTGCCTCCTGCAATTCGTCAAGGATGTCGTGCAGAAGGGCCTTGGCGTTGACCTCGCCCAGAATGGCGGGGGTTTCGCGTACGGCGATGGTGGCGGGGCCGAACGGCTCGATGCTCAGCCCCAGCGAGGCAAGCTCGCCCGCGTGGGTTTGCAACAAAGCGCAGTCGGTCTCGGACAGTTCCACGATCTCGGGGATCAGCAGCGCTTGTGCGGCGATTCCGCTCTCGGCCATCTGGCGTTTCAACCGCTCATAGACCAGCCGTTCATGCGCGGCGTGCTGATCGACGATCACAAGGCCGGCCTCGGTCTGGGCGACGATGTAATTCTCGTGGATCTGGGCACGTGCGGCACCGAGGGGCATGTGGGCCGCCTCGGTGGTGGTGGGCTCTGGCACGGTGTCCTCGACGCGCGCGCTCCATGGCTCGGGCATGTCAGAAAATCCGGGGGCCTGCGCCTGATACGCCACGCTGCGGGCCTGCGCCGAGGGCCGGTCCATCTGGTAGACGCGGCCTGTGCCTTGCTCGGGGCGGAACGCGCCCAGTGTCGCGCCCGCCACGGTCGAGGACGCGCGGTGACCGGCCTCGGCCAGCGCGTGCCGCAGGCCCGTCACGATCAGGCCGCGCGCAATGCCGGGATCGCGAAACCGCACCTCGGATTTGGCCGGGTGCACGTTGACGTCCACCAGCACCGGGTCGCAATCGATGAAGATCGCCGCCGCCGGGTGACGGTCGCGGGCCAGCACGTCCTGATAGGCCGCGCGCAACGCGCCGTAGAGCATCTTGTCGCGCACCGGGCGGCCGTTCACGAACAGGTACTGCGCAACGCTCGATCCGCGCGAATAGGTCGGCAGCGCGGCATAGCCGGTCATCCGCAGCCCGTCCCGGGTGGCGTCGATCCGCAGCGCGTTGTCGGAAAATTCGGCCCCGAGGATGCGCCGCAGCCGTCCGTGCAGCGCATCAAACAGATCCCCCGTTTCGGCCTCGGCGCGGAAGGCCACGCGGCCCTCGCCGCCGCCCGAGGTGTCGCGCAGGGTGAACCCGACGCGCGGCTCTGCCATGGCAAGGCGGCGGGCGACGTCGGCGATCGCCTGGGCCTCGGCCCGGTCGGTGCGCAGGAACTTGAGCCGCGCGGGCGTGGCGTGAAAGAGATCGCGCAGCTCCACCACCGTGCCGGCATTGAGGGCGGCGGGTTTGACGGCGCTGATCTGCCCGCCCGTGACGGTGATCTCGCCCGCCTCATGGCCGTCGGCGCGCGAGGTGATGCGCAGCCGCCCGACAGCGCCAAGCGACGGCAAGGCCTCGCCCCGGAACCCGAAGGAGTGGATGTTCAAAAGGTCGCTGCCGTCGATTTTCGACGTGGCATGGCGCGCGAGGGCCAGCGGCAATTGATCGCCGGCCATGCCGCAGCCATCGTCGGTGACCCGGATCAGCGTCTTGCCGCCATCGGCGTATGCCACCTCTATGCGCGTCGCCCCGGCATCGAGCGCGTTTTCCATGAGCTCCTTGACCGCGGACGCGGGCCGCTCGACCACCTCGCCTGCGGCGATCCGGTTGACCGCCGACTCGTCAAGCTGCCGGATGAGCGGCTGCCCAGCGCTTATATTGGGGGTCGGTGTATTCATACCGCAAGACTTAGCATGAACCCGTGCGATTCTGCCAGAGGGGTGTTTGCCCGCATCGGTGCCGATTACACCATCATCTGCTTGATCGCGGTCAGCGTGATATCGGGATAATCCCGCTCCACGCGGTCAATATCCCATTGCATCCGCGTCAGATACACCGCGTCGCCGTCATGGTCGTAGGCGATGTGCTGCTTGTTGGCGTTGGTGAAGGCCTCCACCGCCTGCTTGTCGCCCGAGACCCACCGGGCCGAGGTGAATTGCGACGCCTCGAACCGCACGGGCAGGCCGTATTCCTGTTCGATCCGGCTGGCCAGAACCTCGAATTGCAACGCGCCGACGACGCCGACGATGAAGCCCGAGCCGAAAGCGGGTTTGAACACCTTGGCCGCGCCTTCCTCGGCGAATTGCATCAGCGCCTTTTCCAGATGCTTGGCCTTCATCGGGTCGCCCGCGCGGGCCTGTTGCAGCAGTTCCGGCGCAAAGGACGGGATGCCGGCGACGCGGATCGCCTCGCCCTCGGTCAGGGTGTCGCCGATGCGCAACTGCCCGTGATTGGGGATACCGATGATGTCGCCCGCCCACGCCTCTTCGGCAAGTTCGCGGTCGGACGCCAGAAACAGCACCGGCGCCGAGACCGTCATCTGCTTTTTCGACCGCACATGCGTCAGCTTCATGCCGCGCTTGAAATGCCCCGACGCGAGCCGCACGAAGGCGACGCGGTCGCGGTGCTTGGGGTCCATGTTGGCCTGCACCTTGAACACGAAGCCCGCGACCTTGTCCTCCTCGGGGGCGATCTCGCGCGGGGTGGCTTTCTGGATCTGCGGCACGGGGCCGTATGTGCCCAGCCCGTCCATCAGTTCCTTGACGCCGAAAGAGTTGATCGCCGAGCCGAACCAGATCGGCGACATGTGCCCTTCGAGCACCGATTGCGGGTCAAGCTCGGGCAGCAGTTCGCGCGCCATCTCGACTTCTTCGCGCAGCTTGGCCACCAGATCGGCGGGCACATTCTCGTCAAGTCTGGGATCGTCCAGCCCCTCGATCCGGATCGATTCGGCGACGCGGTTGCGGTCGCCGCGGTCCATCAGTTCCAGCCGGTTGTGCAGCATGTCGTAGCAGCCCACGAAATCGCGCCCCACGCCGATCGGCCACGAGGCCGGGGTGACGTCGATGGCGAGGTTTTCCTGGATCTCGTCGATGATGTCGAAGGTGTCGCGGCTTTCGCGGTCCATCTTGTTGCAGAAGGTCAGGATCGGCAGGTCGCGCAACCGGCACACCTCGAACAGCTTGCGGGTCTGCGATTCCACACCTTTCGCCCCGTCGATCACCATCACGGCGGCATCCACGGCCGTCAGCGTGCGGTAGGTATCCTCGGAGAAGTCCGAGTGCCCCGGCGTATCCACCAGATTGAAGCGGAATTCCTTGAAATCGAAGGACATGGCCGAGGCCGACACGGAGATGCCACGATCCTTTTCCATCTGCATGTAGTCCGACCGAGTGCGGCGCGCCTCGCCCTTGGCGCGCACCTGACCGGCCATCTGGATCGCCCCGCCGTAAAGCAGGAATTTTTCCGTCAGCGTCGTCTTGCCCGCATCCGGGTGCGAGATGATCGCGAAGGTGCGGCGCCGGGCAATCTCGGCAGGCAGATCGGGGCGGTTCGTGTGTGTGTCCAACATGCATGCGATATAGAGGTGCCGGATGAGCGGCGCAACATGACGCTGGTGGCGCTAGCTCGCCGGTCAGTTGCGGGGCGGGACCAGCTTGCCGGGGTTCATGATGTTGTCGGGATCTAGCGCGGTCTTGATCGCGCCCATCATCTGCCAGCCGCCGCCATGTTCGCGGGCCATGTAGTCGAGCTTGCCCACGCCGATCCCGTGCTCGCCGGTCGCGGTGCCGCCCAGCTTCAGGCTGCGCTCGACCATGCGCGCGGCGGCGGCCTTGGCGCGGGCGACCTCTTCGGCGTCCTCAATGTCCACGAGCAGGGTCGCGTGAAAGTTGCCGTCCCCGACATGGCCGACGATCGGCCCGATCACGCCGGCCTCGGCGAGATCGGCGCGGGTGTCCTCGATCGCCTCTGCCAGCTTGGAGATCGGCACGCAGATATCGGTGACGATGGCGCGCGCACCGGGCCGCATCGCCAGGAGCGCGTAATAGGCATTGTGGCGCATCGTCCAGAGCGCGGTGCGCGCCTCGGTCTGCGTGGCCCAGTCGAAGGCCGAGCCGCCGTGACCTTCGGCGATGGCGCCAAAGGTTTCGGCCTGCTCGGCCACGCCGCTGGCGCTGTCGTGAAATTCCAGCAGCAGATGCGGTTTTTCGGGCAGGTCCATCTTCGAGTAGGCGTTGACCGCGCGCACGCTGTCCGCATCCATCAGCTCGATCCGCGCCATCGGCAGGCCGCACTGGATCGTCTCGATCACCGTCTCGACGGCATCATTCACGGTCTCGAAGGCGCAGACAGCCGACGAGATCGCCTCGGGCTGGCCGTAAAGGCGCAGCGTCAGTTCGGTCATCAGCCCCAGCGTGCCCTCGGCGCCGACGAACAGCGCCGTGAGATCGTAGCCCGACGACGACTTGCGCGCGCCGCTGCCGGTGCGGATCACCTCGCCCGACGCCGTCACCACCTCGAGCGCCAGCACGTTCTGGCGCATCGTGCCGTAGCGCACGGCGGTGGTGCCGCTGGCGCGGGTCGCGGCCATCCCGCCAAGCGAGGCATTGGCGCCGGGATCGACCGGAAAGAACAGCCCCGTGGCCCGAAGCGCCTCGTTCAGCGCCTGCCGCGTGACGCCGGGCTGCACCCGCACGATCATGTCCGCGTGCGCGATATCGAGGATGGCATGCATGCGGCTGAAATCCACCGCCACGCCGCCCGAGAACGCCTGCGCCTGCCCTTCAAGCGAGGTGCCCGTGCCCCAGCCGATCACCGGCACGCGGTAAGCTGCGCAGATCCGCACGATCTCGGACACTTCGGCCGTGGTTTCTGGATAGGCCACCGCATCGGGGGCGGCGTCGGCGAAATACGATTCGCTGCGCCCGTGCAGGTCAAGATCGGACTTGGACCGCGTCACTCGTTGGCCTAGACAGGATTGAAGCTCGGCGATTGCGTTGGGGATGTCCATGACGTGTCTTTCCTTCGTGATCATTTGCACATCCTAGGCGATGCGGCACTGATGCGAAAGCATCGGCCGGGCGACCGAGAGGGGATGATGCAGGCCGGGACAAGAGCCTTCTTGCGACAGTTGCGCCGTGCAGCGGGGACAAGCCTGCGCAATGGCTGGAAGATGCTGCGGCTGCACGGGCCCAGCCAGTTCCAGTTCTGGGTGATCGCGCTGCTGATCGGGATCGCGGCGGGGTTTGCCGCGTTGTTGTTCCGCAAGGGCATCGACGCGCTTCAGAAGTTCGCCTACGGCGTCGACGACGTCGCCCGCATCCACAGCCTCGCCGAGCAGTTGCCGTGGTACTGGATCCTTCTGCTGCCGGCAGCAGGGGGCCTCGTGGTGGGGATCATCCTGCATCATTTCACCCCGGATGGGCGCGTGCGGTCGGTGGCCGACGTGATAGAGGGCGCGGCGATGGCCAAGGGGCGCGTCGAGACGCGCGAGGGGCTCGCCTCGGCCGCGGCATCGCTGATCACGCTCGGCACCGGAGGCTCGTCGGGGCGCGAAGGCCCGGTGGTGCATCTGGCCGGCGTGATCTCGACCTGGGTGAGCGACCGGATCAACGCCAACGGCATCACCGGGCGCGATCTCTTGGGCTGTGCGGTGGCCGCTGCGGTCTCGGCCTCGTTCAATGCGCCGATCGCCGGGGCGCTTTTCGCGCTGGAGGTGGTGCTGCGGCATTTCGCGGTGCACGCCTTTGCCCCCATCGTCATTGCGAGCGCGGCCGGCACGGTGATCAACCGCATGGAATTCGGCGGTGTGACAGAATTTGTGCTCAACCGCTCGGGCACGCTGGCCTTCTACGTCGAGTTGCCGGCCTTCCTGATCCTCGGGCTGATCTGCGGCATAGTCGCCGCGGCGCTGAGTCGGGGGATCTTTCTGGCCGAGGACGTGGCAGGGCATCTGCAGGTGCGCTGGCACCTGCCACGCTGGTTGCGCCCGGCGGGGGCGGGGCTGATGCTCGGCGCCATCGCGATCTGGTTTCCGCATGTCATCGGGGTGGGATACGAGACCACGTCGGCCGCGCTGACCGGGCAGCTTCTGTGGCACGAGGCGATGGTCTTTGTCGTGGTCAAGGTAGCCGCGGTGGCGATCACCATCGGCGGGCGCATGGGCGGCGGCGTGTTTTCTCCGTCGCTGATGGTCGGCGCGCTGACCGGCCTGACCTTCGGCTATGGGGCGACGGCGATCTTTCCCGATGTGTCCGGCGCAGAGACGCTTTATGCGCTGGCCGGCATGGGCGCGGTCGCCGCCGCGGTTCTGGGCGCGCCCATATCCACCACGCTGATCGTGTTCGAGCTGACCGGCGACTGGCAGACCGGGCTGGCGGTTATGGTCGCGGTGTCGATGTCCACCGCGCTTGGATCCAAGCTGGTGCAGCGGTCGTTTTTCATGTCACAGCTTGTGCGGCGCGGGGTGCAGCTGGCGGCGGGGCCGCAGGATTACCTGCTGGCGATGTTTCAGGTGCGCAACCTGATGCGCGCGCCCGATCACCCGCGCGCCGCGGACCCCGATCGCTGCTGGTCGCTGATCGAGCAGGGCATCTATCTGGACGCGACGACGACGCTCGAGGCCGCGATGCCGGTCTTCGAGCGCAGCGTTGTGCCGTTCGTCCCCGTCGTGACCCTCAAGGGTGACGATCAGCCACCCGAGTTGCTGGGCGCGCTGTTCCATGTCGATGCGCTGAAGGCGTATAACCGTGCGCTGACCGCAATATCGCAGGAAGAGCACGGCTGACGCATGCGCGGCCTGTGACCGGTTCAGATCTGTTCCACCGCGACCCGGTCGCTGACATAGAATGCGATGTGATCCTTGATATCCGCGACGTCTGCTTTTGGCGATTCATAGCTCCAGGCAGCATTCTCGAGCGTGTGGCTCTTGGTGACGATGGAATAGTAGCGGGCATCGCCCTTGTGCGGGCAGTGGCTCGTGCGGTCGCTCTCTTCCAGAAACGCCATGGCGATATCGGCGCGCGGGAAATAGATCACGGCTGGGTTCTCGCCCTCGATCAGTTCCACGGCGTCGCGGCTTTCGCCGATGATCGCCCCGCCGGCGCGTACCGACCATGTCCCCGTCGCCTTGCGTATCTTTATTTGCGGCATTGTCTGTCCTCCTCGGATGTCGTGTGCATTGATCTGACGCGCAACGCTAACAGAAATATGTCAAAGCGTCCGTGTCGCCGATGTAAGCCAGTCCCGCGCCTCGCGCGACAGCAGCGGTGCCAGCTTGTCGCGGCAGTCCGCGTGATAGCTGTCGAGCCACGTGCGTTCGGCCTCGCTGAGCATCGCGGTATCGATCAGGCGGCGGTCGATGGGCGCGTAGGTGAGGGTCTCGAAGGCCAGCCGCGCGCCCGGTTTGAAGTCTGCGTCGCCACCCGGCAGGGGGGTTGCCTCCTTGACCACTACGAGGTTCTCGATGCGGATGCCGAACGCGCCTTCGCGGTAATAGCCGGGCTCGTTCGACAGGATCATGCCCGGCTCCAGCGGCACGGTCGAGGTGCGCGACAGGCGTTGCGGCCCTTCATGCACGCAAGAGTAGACGCCCACCCCATGCCCGGTGCCATGCCCGTAATCGAGATCGGCGAGCCACAGCGGATAGCGTGCGATGGCATCCAGATCGCGCCCCGCCAGACCCTTGGGAAAGCGCAGGCGCGAGATCGCGATCATGCCCTGCAACACGCGGGTGAAGGCGCTGCGCGCCTCGGGACCCGGATCTCCCACGGGCAGGGTGCGCGTGACATCCGTGGTCCCGTCGAGATACTGCCCGCCGCTGTCGAGCACCAGCAGATCGCCCTCGCTGAGCGTCCGGTTGCTGGCCTCGGTCACGCGGTAATGCGGCAGCGCGCCATGCGGTCCGGATCCCGCGATCGTGTCGAAACTGATATCGCGCAACTTGCCCGTGGCCGCCCGGCAGGCCTCGAGATGGGTCACCACGTCGATCTCGGTGATCGCGTCAGGAGGCTGTTTGTCGAACCACGCAAGACATTCGCAGAGCGCCGCCCCGTCGCGCAGATGTGCTGTGCGGGTCGCGGCAATTTCCGCATCGGTCTTGCGCGCCTTGGGGCGGATGCAGGGATCCTCGCCCCAGTGATGGGCCGTGCCCACCGCCTCGATGCGCCGCACCACCCAGACCGGCACGCTGCCGCGGTCGAGCCGCACCGGCCCCTCCAGCGCGTCGATCGCCGGGCCGAAGGCGTCGGGCGCGGCGGTGGTCACCTCGTCGCCCAGATGCGCGCGGCTTTCGGCGTCGAGCTTGGCGGGATCGGTGAACAGCGCCGCGCGCCCATCATCATGCAGGATCGCAAAGCCTTGCGGCACCGGGTTGCGCGGAATGTCCGCGCCGCGAATGTTCAAAAGCCATGCCAGCGAATCAGACAGCGTGATCACCGCCGCGCGCTGCCCGGCCCCGCGCAGCGTCCCGGCCAGGTGCGCGCGCTTTTCGGCATGGGTTTGCCCCGCCAGATGGTCGGGCCAGGGCGTGATCGCGCCTTGCGGCGAGGCAGGACGATTCGTCCAGATCCGGTCGACCAGATTGGGCGACGGCACGAGGCGGATGGTGCTTTTGCCCAGATCTGCGCGCACCGCCTCGATCTGTTCGGGCGTGTAGAGCCAGGGGTCGAACCCGACCTCTCCGCTCTCGGGCAGATGTTTCGCGAGCCATGCGCCGAGCCGCGTCTCCGGCCAGTCCACGGGCGTGTAATGGTCGCAATCGACCTGCGCCTTGACCTGCACGCGGTAGCGGCTGTCGACAAAGATGCCGGCCACGTCGCCGAGCACGGCGCAGAACCCGGCCGAGCCGGTGAACCCGGTCAGCCATGCCAGCCGCGCGTCACAGTCCGCCACATATTCGCCCTGATGGGCATCGGCCCGCGGCACGAGAAACCCGGCCAGTCCGGCCTCGGCCATCGCGCGGCGCAGCCGCGCAAGGCGCGGCGGGCCCTGTTCGGGGCGGGCGGGTTCTGTGAAGCTCTGGAACATGGTCGCGTCTCTCGGGCGTTGGCGTCTGGGTGACGTGCTAGAGAAGGGGGCGGCGAATGGCAATCGTGGTCGAGTGTCGCCGGGGTTGCCGGGGGCGCTGCCCCCGTCGCGCCGAGGCGCGACTCCCCCGGGATATTTCAGGCCAGAAGAAACCGGAGCCGGGTTGATCCCGTGCGCCGTTTCGGCCGCCAGTGTCCGGCATCTGCCACGAGATTCCCCTCGTTGGTTTGATATGCCATATTTGGCGCATGAGACGCGATGACATCTGCCTCTGCCCTGACCCCGCCGACCGTGATGATATGCGCGCCAGGTTCGACAGCCCGGTCGATGAAGCCATGCAGCGTCTTCGAGGAGCCATCGGGAATGTGGGAAAGGCGGATACGGCGCGGGTGACCCTCCCCGGACAGCTCCACCGCGCCGACGATGAAAATCTTGCCCACAGGGCTGCGCCCGCCCTTCTTTCGGTCCGCCGGATCGTGCTTCGAGCGGAACGGCATCTCCGTCTCGTCGATCTCGACGAGGGTCGCGAGGAGGCTGCGGTCGGGGTCGACCATGGCGCGCCGGAGTTTCTGGAGCAGCAGTCAGGCGGTCTTGTAGCTGCCGATGCCCAGCTGGCCCTGCAACTGAAGGGCCGAGATGCCGTTGGAATGGGTGGCGACACTATGCGCGGCGAGGAACCAGGTCTTCAGCGGAAGGTGGCTGCGGTGCATGATCGTGCCGGCCGTCACCGAGGTCTGCCGCCGGCACGCCGCGCATTCCCACGTCGGCCTCCCCCGATCCAGCGCCCATCCTTTCTGGCCACCGCAGGCCGGGCAGACAAAACCGTCGGGCCAGCCGCGTTCGGCGAGATACCGGGCGCAGGCGTCGTCATCAGGGAACCGCGCCTCAAACTCTTGGCGCGACACGGGGCGATCTGATGACCAGCGGGCGGACATGAGAGAACATTACACGAACATCCGGCCCACCGCAAGTCTCAAACACTACATCTTGGGAGCCCGGACTCAGACGGATAAGCCTTCCTGATTACGCATGTTGCTCAGCCGCTCTCGCTTTGGTACAAAAAGTGAACAAACAGAATGTTAAGGGGATCAGGGCGATGGCGCGCAACAAGGTT